>NZ_MAUD01000448.1 GCF_001700515.1 Streptomyces lushanensis | reverse complement strand
ACCACGACGAACGGCACATGGTGGTACTTGGCCAGCACGGCGAGCGGATAACTCCCCACTTTGTTCGCCACCGAGCCGTCCGCCGCGATCCGGTCGGCCCCGATCAGCACGGCGTCCACCTCCCCGGCCGCGAACAGCGAACCAGCCGCGTTGTCCGTGAGCAATGTGTACGCCATCCCGTTGCGGGCCGCCTCATACGCCGTGAGCCGGGCCCCCTGAAGAAGCGGACGGGTCTCGTCCACCCAGAGGCGCCGCAGCCGCCCGGCCCGGTGGGCCGACAGTGCCACGGCGAACGCGGTGCCCTCCCCGCCCGAGACCAGCGCTCCGGTGTTGCAGTGGGTCAGAATCCGGTGGCCGCCACCCGGCAGCAGTTCATCGAGGAGCGTAAGCCCAAACTCGGCCATCTGCGCGCTGGCTTCGGCATCCTCCCGGTGCAGCAGCCTGGCCTCGGCGAGCGCGGCCGAGGCCGCCTGCTCCAGACCGGCGCCGCTCTCGGCCACCGAACGGTACGCGTCACGCGCCCGCCGCACTCCGTACCCGAGGTTCACCGCGGTGGGCCGCGCCTGCGCGAGCTGCGTCGCCGCGTCCTCGACGTCATAGCCCCGCCGCGCGGCCAGCGCCACGCCGTAGGCGCCCGCGATACCCAGCAACGGTGCCCCACGCACCGCCAGCGTCCGGATCGCCCGTACCAGCGCGGGCACATCCGTACAGACCAGCTCGGCCTCCTCGACCGGAAGTCTCGTCTGGTCGAGGAGCACCAGCACGGGCCCTTCCGGCGGCTCGTCCCAACGAATCGAGGGGAGCATGGACGGCTCCGCGCCGACCGGGGTTTGTGCGTACTGATCAACCATCCGCTCAGTCTGCCCGCTACGGCACGGACAATGAAGGCAAGCACGGACGTAAGAAGGAGATGCGGCCCCCGACCCGCCCAGAGCCAACGCGTGGCACGATGGCTGCCAGCCCGCCACCCCGCTCCGCGGACAGGCACCGTCGAAACGCCGACTCGCCGAGCCGGCCCCGCAACCAATCCACGAGGTGGACGACCGTGAACGACACTCCGGGCTGGGCCTCGCCCGGATCCGCCCCGTCCGACGGCCAGGACACCACCGTGCCCAGGCCCGCCGGACCCGCCGACGACACCGATTCCGCCCCGAAGTGGTCGCCCGACCAGCCGCCGGCCGGGCAGTGGTCCCCGCCCAGCGCCCCCGGCACCGGACCCGCGCCTCAGCAGCCGGCGCCGGGCTGGAACGGGCCCGCATACGGCGGCGGACCGGGTTACGGCGGAGGCCCCGGGCCCGGTTACGGCTGGGGCCCGCCGCCCGCCGCCAAACCGGGCGTGATCCCGCTGCGACCGCTCGGCGTCGGCGAGATCCTGGACGGCGCCGTCTCCACGTTGCGCGCCCACTGGCGGACCGTGCTGGGTGTCACCCTCGCCGTCGCCGTGGTCTCCCAGATCGCCGAGATCCTCGTCCAGCGTTTCCTCCTTCCCGAGCCGGTGGCCATCGACCCCGACGCGAGCCCCTCGGAGACCCTCAGCCAGGCCGCCGACTCGGTGCAGCGGAGCCTTGTCTCGCTCGTCCCCTCGCTGGCCCTCACCGTGATCGGCACCCTCTTCACCACCTCGATACTCACCGTGGTGATCAGCCGTTCCGTGCTGGGACGCCCCGTCACGCTCTCCGAGGCGTGGCGCGAGGCCCGGCCCCGGCTCCCCCAGCTCCTCGGCCTGACCGTGCTGCTGCTCCTCATGAGCTCCGCCATCATGACGATCAGCGTCCTTCCCGGCCTGCTGCTGGGATCGGCCGCAGGAGCAGCGCTCGCCCTGCTCGGCGGATTCGCGGGCCTCGCCGTCGTCATCTGGCTGATGGTCCGCTTCAACCTCGCCTCGCCCGCGCTCATGCTCGAACGCCGAGGTGTGATGCCGTCCTTGCGCCGCTCCGCCAAGCTGGTGGCGGGCGCCTGGTGGCGCACCTTCGGCATCCTCCTGCTCACTCTGCTGCTGACCTTCCTCGTCACGCTGGTCATCGCCGTGCCCTTCGGCATCCTCGCCGCCGCGGTGGACGGTGGAGGTCTCGAGGGACTGCTCTCCGGCACCGGTACGGATCTCGGCTGGCCCTTCCTGATCATCACCGGCATCGGCACCGTGGTCGCCACCACGATCACCTATCCGATCTCCGCCGGCGTGACCGTCCTCCTGTACGTGGACCAGCGCATCCGCCGCGAGGCCCTCGATCTCGAACTGGCGCGCGCCGCTGGCGTACCCGGCTACGGCTCCCAGCAGCCGGGCCATGGCCCTTCCAGGGGCTGATGCGGTGTCCATCACGGGGGGAGCGACATCCGCACGGCTGCTGATACGCCTGAGCGACGACATACCGCTGGACACCCCTCGCGTCCCCGCCCGAGAGGCGGCGGAACGCGAACTGTCCAAGCCGATGTACCACGAGAGCGACCCGAACCTTCTCCAGCGCGCGATTAACCGCTTCTGGGAGTGGATCGACGAACTCCTCGACGCCGCGTCCGGCGTCGCCCCGGGCGGTCCGCTCGGCCTGGCCGTCGTCATCCTGGTCGTGGTGGCCCTCCTCGCCGCCCTGTGGTGGCGGCTGGGCACGCCCCGCCGCATACCCGGCTCGGCCGGCTCGCTCTTCGATGAAGGACCACGCAGCGCCGCCGAACACCGCGCGAGCGCCGAAACACACGCCGCCGCCGAACGCTGGAACGAGGCCGTCCAGGAGCGGATGCGCGCCATCGTCCGGTCCCTGGAGGAACGAGCGCTGCTCGACCCGCGCCCCAGCCGCACCGCCGACGAAGCCGCCGCCGAGGCCGGACGCCCGCTTCCCGACCACGCCGTCCGACTCCGCGCCGCCGCAGGCGAGTTCGACGACGTCACATACGGAGGCCGCACCGCCGACCAGCGGACATATCTGCGTCTGCGTGAACTCGATCTCGATCTGGAACGAGCGAAGCCGCAGTTGAGCACCGCATCCGGAGGAACGGCCGAGTGACCTCCCCGACCAACTCCACATCGCTCTCCGTCAGCTCCGGCCAGATCTGGACCCGGGCCCGCGGGCTGCTCCTCGCTCTCGCCGTCCTTCTGGCGGCCGGCATCACGATGGCCGCGCTCACCTCGGGCGACCAGCACGGCCGCCTCGACCCCCGCTCCGCCGACCGGTACGGCAGCCGCGCCGCCGCCGAGCTGCTCGGAAACAGCGGAGTCTCCATCGATGTCGTCACCACACTGGACGAGGCCACGGCCGCAACCGGCCCTGACACCACCCTCCTTGTCACCAATCCCGATCTGCTGACACCGCACCAGCAGTGGCTCCTGCACGACACGGCCGCGCTCTCGGGAGGCCGCACCGTCCACCTCGGCGCCGGCCCGCCGTCGGTCGACATACTGGCGCCCGGTGTCCGTACCAGCACGCCCGCACCTGTCTCCGCACGAGCCCCGCACTGCTCGCTGCCCGGCGCCGCCCGCGCGGGCACCGTCGACATCGGCGGCGAGCGGTACGTCACCGATTCGCCCGAGGCCGACGGCTGCTACCTCAGTGACGGTGTGCCCACCCTGCTCAGAATCCCCACCGCGGGAACAGACACGGATACGGAAACAGGGGCAGGCGCGGATACGGATGCCGGTGACACCGTCCTGCTCGGCTCTCCCGATCTTCTCTACAACGACCGCCTCGACAAGCAGGGCAACGCCTCGCTCACCCTGCAACTGCTGGGCTCCCGGCCTCATCTCGTCTGGTACCTCCCTTCGCTCAGTGATGCCTCTGCCTCCCAGGGCAGCGGTGACAACAGTGGGGACGGCGGCGACCGCGGCTTCCTGGATCTCATCCCGTCGGGGTGGCTCTGGGGCACCTTCCAGCTCTTCCTCGCCGCAGTGCTCGCCGCCGTCTGGCGCGCCCGCAGGCTGGGCCCTCTCGTGACCGAACGGCTCCCCGTCGCCATCCAGGCCTCCGAGTCCACCGAGGGCCGTGCCCGCCTCTACCGCAAGGCGAACGCCCGGGCCCACGCGGCATCGGCCCTACGCTCGGCGACCCGTGACCGTCTCGCACCTCTCCTCGGCGTCCCGGCCACCGAGGCACACTCGCCCGAGTCCCTGATCCCGGCCGTCGCCTCCCACCTCGCGGACACCGCCCAGGATCCGCACACCCTGCTCTTCGGCCCGCCCCCTGCCGACGACGCCGCTCTCGTCCGCCTGGCGGACCAACTCGACGCCCTCGAAAGAGAGGTACGCACTTCATGAGTGCTCCGACCACACGTAATGCCGGGACCACCGATAACGCCGGGAGCACCGAGAACACGGACAGCGCCCGCGCTTCCCTGGAGGCCCTGCGCGCCGAGATCGCGAAGGCGGTGGTCGGCCAGGACCCCGCCGTCACCGGGCTTGTCGTCGCCCTTCTCTGCCGCGGCCATGTCCTCCTCGAAGGAGTCCCCGGCGTCGCGAAGACCCTTCTGGTGCGCGCACTCGCCGCTTCCCTGGAACTCGACACCAAGCGTGTCCAGTTCACTCCGGATCTGATGCCGAGCGACATCACCGGATCTCTTGTCTACGACGCCAGGACCGCCGAGTTCTCCTTCCAGCCCGGCCCCGTCTTCACCAATCTGCTGCTGGCCGACGAGATCAACCGCACGCCGCCCAAGACCCAGTCCTCACTTCTGGAAGCGATGGAGGAACGCCAGGTCACGGTCGACGGCACCCCGCGTCCGCTCCCCGACCCGTTCCTTGTCGCCGCCACCCAGAACCCCGTCGAGTACGAGGGCACCTATCCGCTCCCCGAGGCCCAGCTCGACCGCTTCCTTCTCAAGCTGACGGTGTCGCTGCCGTCCCGCGACGACGAGATCAGCGTCCTGACCCGCCACGCGGAAGGCTTCAACCCCCGTGATCTCCAAGCCGCGGGGGTACGGCCCGTCGCCGGGCCGGCCGACCTGGACGCGGCGCGCGACGCCGTTGCCAAGACATCCGTCTCACCCGAGATCGCGGGCTATGTCGTCGATATCTGTCGTGCCACGCGTGAGTCTCCCTCGCTCTCACTCGGCGTCTCACCACGAGGCGCCACTGCCCTGCTCTCCACCGCCCGCGCCTGGGCCTGGCTCACCGGCCGGGACTATGTCATCCCGGACGATGTGAAGGCCCTGGCTCTCCCCACACTCCGTCATCGCATCCAACTGCGGCCCGAGGCCGAGATGGAAGGAGTCACCGCCGACTCCGTCATCACCGCGATCCTCGCCAATGTCCCCGTTCCCCGATGAGGCGGTGACCGTGGCTCTCACCGGACGCGCCGCACTCCTCGCGGCCCTTGGCACTCTCCCCGTCGGCATCTACGCCCCCGGCTGGGCGGGGATCTTTGCCCTCAATGCGCCGCTCTCGCTAGCAATTCTGTGCGACTACGCCCTTGCCGCACCAGTGCGAACGCTCCGATTCACCCGAAGTGGTGATACGTCTGTTCGACTCGGCGAAAATGCCGAAGTCCATCTCACCGTCACGAACCCTTCGGGCCGCAGGCTCCGCGCCCATCTGCGCGACGCCTGGCCCCCCAGTAGCTGGTTCGCCGGAACCGAACAAGCCGCCTCTCGCCACAAGCTGAACATCCCGGCAGGCGAACGCCGACGGCTCACCACGCCCCTCCGCCCGACCCGTCGCGGCGATCGCCGCGCGGAACGCGTGACGGTGCGCTCGTACGGTCCCTTGGGGCTGGCAGCCCGCCAGGGCAACCATGACGTCCCCTGGACGGTACGGGTGCTGCCGCCCTTCACCAGCCGCAAGCACCTGCCGTCCAGGCTCGCCCGACTGCGCGAGCTGGACGGTCGTACCAGTGTGCTCACACGCGGCGAAGGCACCGAATTCGACAGTCTCCGCGATTACGTGCCCGGCGACGACACCCGGTCCATCGACTGGCGTGCCACCGCCCGCCAGTCGACCGTCGCCGTACGGACGTGGCGCCCCGAACGCGACCGGCACATCCTTGTCGTCCTCGACACCGGCCGCACGGCGGCCGGCAGGGTCGGCGACGTCCCGCGCCTGGACGCCGCCATGGACGCCACGCTCCTCCTCACCGCGCTCGCCTCACGAGCAGGGGACCGCGTGGACCTCCTCGCCTACGACCGCCGTGTACGCGCCCAGGTCCAGGGCCGTTCTGCGGGCGATGTCCTGCCGACAATGGTCAACGCGCTGGCCACGCTCGAACCGGAGCTCGTGGAAACGGACGCACGCGGTCTCGGCGCGGCCACGTTGAGGAGCGCGCCGCGCAGATCGCTCGTCGTGCTCCTCACCAGTCTCGACGCGGCTCCCATCGAGGAGGGACTGCTTCCCGTCCTCCCGCAGCTCACCAAACGCCACACAGTCCTCCTCGCCTCCGTCTCCGATCCCCATGTCGAAAGCATGGGTACGCGGCGGGGCACAGTGGACGCGGTCTACGAGGCCGCCGCCGGCACACAGACCCAGGCTCAACGACGTCGTACGGCGGAACAATTGCAGAGGCACGGCGTCACCGTCGTGGATGCCACCCCGGAGAAACTGGCTCCGGCTCTCGCGGATGCGTATCTCGCGCTGAAGGCGGCGGGGCGCCTCTGATTGATACGAGTGATTGATACGAGGCGGGGAGCCCGATTGCGTGTAGCCGGTGGAAGCCGGTCGGCTACCGCAAGGCGGTTTTCGCGCAGGCCCGTAAACGCAGGAATGCCCCGCACCAGAAGTTCTGGTACGGGGCATTCCCCTAAAAATTGTTCGGCGGCGTCCTACTCTCCCACAGGGTCCCCCCTGCAGTACCATCGGCGCTGTGAGGCTTAGCTTCCGGGTTCGGAATGTAACCGGGCGTTTCCCTCACGCCATGACCACCGAAACACTACGAAACACACGATCAACCGGATGTGTTCACGGCTGTTCATTGTCTCAG
>NZ_MAUD01000447.1 GCF_001700515.1 Streptomyces lushanensis | reverse complement strand
GCGCCCGCCCCGGATCCGGGGCGAGCCCCGGATCCGGGGCGGGCGCTGCGGCCGGTGGCGGATCCGGGGCCGGGGACGCCGGTGAGTTCCACCTGCTGTCCGGTGGCGGCCCCGAGCACCCGGTCCCGGGCGAGCATGAGCCCCATCAGATTGGACTCCGTGCCACCGGAGGTCAGCACTCCGGCGGCCGACTCCGCGTCGTACCCGACCAGCCGCGCCAACTCCTTGAGCAGCAGGGTCTCCAGGGCGGTCGCGGCGGGCGCCTGATCCCACGAGTCCTGGGAGGGATTGAGCGCGGAGACGGCGAGATCGGCGGCGACGGCGACGGCGAGCGGCGGACAGTGCAGGTGCGCGGCGCACGCCGCGTCGGCGGGATCGGCGCTGCCTTCGGCGAGGAGGGCGGTAAGCCCCGCGAGCACACCGTGCGCCCCATGTGTCCCCCGCGTCCCGTGCTCCCCGGCCGCCGAGGCGATGCCGTCCGGCGCCGGTCCTGCGGGACCGCCCTGGGACGGCACGGGAACACGGTCCGCGCCGAAGGACCGGCCGAACGCCTCCGCCACCGCCTCCGCCGACTCCCCCGGCCGCCCCGGCGCGATCGGTCCGCCCCTCCGGCGCGCGCCCTCGGTCAGGGCCTTCAGGACCGTGTCCAGCAGCGGGCCCAGTGCCTCGGCGCCGCCCAGGCCGCCCGACAGGGCCGTATCACCGACGCCGCCGGGGCCGCCCGCGCTCCCCGCACCGCCCGCATCCGCCAAGCCGCCCGCGCCACTCGCGCCACCCGGACCGCCCGCACCCGCCGGACCGCCCGCGCCGTCCGGACCCGTCGCGTCCGTCCGCCCCGCGCCCGTCGTCACGAGCGCCGGTCCCGCTGCACCGGCGCCGGCACGGACGTGGTCGCGGACACCGACGTGGACGTGGACGTGGACGCCGACGTGGACGTGGACGTGGACGCCGACGTGGACGTGGACGTGGACACCGACGTGGACGTGGACGCCGAGGCCGGCGCCGGGACCGCACCCGGCCCGCTCCTCGACACCGTCCTCATCGCGTCCGCCAGCCGGTCGAGCACCGCCTCCGTCTGCTCGTCCGTGATCACGAGCGGCGGCAGCAGCCGAACCGTGGAGCCGAACCGTCCGCCGAGTTCGACGATCAGCCCCCGGTCGAGGCACGCCGCGCGGACCCGTTCCGCCAGTTCCGGCGCGACGGGACGGGCGCCGCAGGAGTCCAACGGTCCCTCCGGGTCGACCAGTTCGATCCCGATCATCAGACCACGTCCCCGTACGTCACCGATCAGCGGCAGCTCCGAGCGCAGCCCTTCCAGCCGCGCCGTCATCCGCGCGCCCACCGTCGCCGCGCGTTCGGCCAGGCCCTCCCCCGCCACGTACCGCAGCGTCGCCGCGCCCGTGGCCATCGCCAGCGTGTTCCCCCGGAACGTCCCGGTGTGGGCGCCCGGCAGCCAGCCGTCGTACTTCTCGTCGTACACGATCACCGCCAGCGGCAGACTCCCGCCGATCGCCTTCGACAGCACCATCACGTCCGGCACGATCCCGCTGTGTTCCACCGCCCAGAACGCGCCGGTGCGGCCGACGCCGGTCTGCACCTCGTCCACGATCAGCGGGATCTCCCGCTCGGACGTGATCCGCCGCATCTCCCGCAGCCAGCCGTCCGGTGCCGGCACCGCGCCGCCCTCGCCCTGGACCGCTTCGAGGATCATCGCGGCGGGCGGTACGACACCACCCGCCGGATCGTCGAGCAGCCGTTCCGTGTACGTCACCGACAGCCCGGCCCCGCGCTCGCCGCCGATCCCGAACGGGCAGCGGTACGCGTACGGATACGGCAGCCGCGTCACCTCGGCCCCGCCGCCCGCGACCCGTTCCTTGACCGCGACACTGCCGGTCGCCGCGAGCGCCCCCGCCGTCATCCCGTGGTACGCGCCGGTGAACGCGAGCAGCCCGCTGCGCCCGGTCGCCGTCTGCGTCAGCTTCAGCGCCGCCTCCACCGCGTCCGTACCGGCCGGTCCGCAGAAGTGGATCCGCGCGCGGTCGGCGAAGGCGCCGGGCAGGGTGGCGAAGAGCGCGTCGGTGAAGTCGTCCTTCTCCGGCGTCGCGAGGTCGAGGACATGGAGCGGCGCGCCGCTGTCGACCGTACGGCGGATGGCCTCCAGGACGACCGGGTGGTTGTGGCCGAGCGCGAGCGTTCCCGCGCCGGAGAGGCAGTCGAGATAGCG
>NZ_MAUD01000446.1 GCF_001700515.1 Streptomyces lushanensis | reverse complement strand
CAGGATGTGCGACAGCGGCTCGTCGCCCTTGGCCTGCGTCGAGTTCTCGACACACTGCTGGTTCTGCGGCGACGACAGCACGTTGATGTCCTGGACCGAGATCGGCACAAGGCCCAGCAGGGAGCCGGCGTTGAGCTTGGCGGGCAGACCGATGCAGGGCTTGTTGAGCGAGCCCTGGATGAGCGCCATCTGCGGGCTCATGTGGCCGTACGTCGCCGAATTGCCGTAGGCCTGCCAGGCGTTGTTCCCGCTGAGGGAGGTGGTGCCGCCGTCGTTGCCGACGGCGAGAGCCTGCGGAGCGGCGGCGGCCGAAACGCCGACGACAGAGGCGGCGACGGCCGCGCCGGCCACGACCTTCTTGATCATCACGATGAGTCCCCTTCTGACGGATGCCCCAAGACCCCGGGGCCCCCTGAGCAACTTCCCGCCGCCTGTTTGGTTCTGGCCCTTCACCCCAATGGCCTATTACCGGCGATCAACTAGCCGAACGAGTGAAGCAGCGGAACCAAACCGCTGACATGCGGTTGTCCAGGTCGCCCCACCTGCATTTCCTGAGAAAAGGACCCCATCGTGATCAAGAAGATTATGGCCGGCGCCGCCGTCGCCGCCTCCGTGGTCGGCATGTCGGCTGCGGCGGCGCCCATCGCGCTCGCCGTCGGCGACGACACCGGCACCACCTCCCTCAGCGGCAACGGTGCCAAGCAGGCCTTCGGCAACTCCTCCACCAAGGGCAAGATGAGCCCGCAGCTCGAACTGGTCCAGGGCTCGCTCAACAAGCTCTGCGTCGGCGCGCCGATCAAGGCCAATCTGGGCTCGCTCATCGGTGCCATCCCGATCACCGTGCAGGACGTCAACGTCCTGGCCTCCCCGCAGAACCAGCAGTGCGCGGAGAACTCCACGCAGGCCAAGGGCGACGAGCCGCTGTCGCACATCCTG
>NZ_MAUD01000445.1:566-727 GCF_001700515.1 Streptomyces lushanensis | reverse complement strand
GGACTCGGCATAGCTCTCATCCCCCATGCGAGCGATTTCCGCCGGTAGCAGGACACGCCACGGCGGTACCTGGGCAGAGGACGCATGTCCAGGAGGTCGTGCCCATGTACCATGCCGCGCCCGCTGTCACCCGTGCCGCAGCCGCTCGGGCTGCCGCCGCG
>NZ_MAUD01000445.1:0-503 GCF_001700515.1 Streptomyces lushanensis | reverse complement strand
CGGCAGGACGGAGCGGGCGGGCGGCCCGCGCGTACACCCGCTGACCCACGGCGGATCCCACGGCACGGAGCCGACTCCGTACGCCGGGCGGTGCGCCCCGGCCGGACCGCCGCGCGAACCGGCTTTCCCGCGCTGTGTGGTGCTGCGCTGCTGACAGGTTCCGGCACCGGGTGCGTTCCACGCGCCAAGTGCCTCTCGGACGTCAGCAGTTGATTCAGCTCCATCTCACAGTGAGGACACCGCCATGCCTATTGACCCCTTCGCCGCACTGAACGCCATGCTGCGCGCCGAGGCCGCTCGCGCCGACGCGTCCCGTCGCCGAGCCGCGGCCTCGGGCTCGGGGAGCTCCGTGGGTTCGGGAGGCGCGGAAAGTTCGGCGAGCTCGGGAGGATCCGGAAGTCCGTCACGGTCGGCGGCCTCCGCGCGTCCGGTGGGCGCCGGACGTGACGCCGAGCCCGTGGCCGCCGCCGACCGCGCGGCCACGGTCAGGAAGTGGAGGCGCG
>NZ_MAUD01000444.1 GCF_001700515.1 Streptomyces lushanensis | reverse complement strand
CCGGCGATCTGCTGCTGGTCGCGCACCGGGTACGGCAGCAGCTCGACGACCTGGGCGCGGTGGACACCAGGATCGTGGTCACCTCCGACCTGGACGAGTACGCGATCGCCTCGCTGGCGGCGGCGCCGGTGGACGCGTACGGGGTGGGCACCCAGCTCGTCACCGGCAGCGGCCACCCCACCTGTTCCATGGTCTACAAGATCGTCGCCCGGGCGTCGTCCGCGGATCCCAAGGCCCCGCTCCAGCCGGTGGCCAAGAGGTCGCTGGGCGGGAAGACCTCGGTGGGCGGGCGCAAGTGGGCCGCGCGGCGCGTGGACGCGCAGGGGTACGCCGAGGCGGAGGTGCTGGGCACCGGCGCGGTGCCGGCGGACCTGCTGGACCGGCAGCTCCTGGTGCAGCTCGTCAAGGGCGGCGAGATCGTGGCCAGGGAGCCGCTGGACGTGGCACGGTCCCGGCACTTCGCGGCGCGGGCCGCGCTGCCGATGTCGGCGACGCAGCTCTCCCGGGGCGAGCCCGTGATCCCGACCGAGTACATATGAACCGGGTACACCCGTGTGTATGAGCCGAGCACGGATGGCCGAGTACACGTGAACGGCCGGGTACACATGAACGGACCCCGTGGATGAGGCGCGTGGGGCGGTGGTGGCGGATGTGCGGCTCTTCCCGCGAGGGAGCGGAGTCCCTAGGCTCGGGGAACCTCGCGGCCGTTCGTCCGGCCGTCGCCCGCCCGCCGTGTTCTCC
>NZ_MAUD01000443.1 GCF_001700515.1 Streptomyces lushanensis | reverse complement strand
CCCCCGCCCCCGGCCTCCTCTGCGCCCGGACCTACGGCGTGTGCGCCGTAACAGACCGGGTGGCGCCCGCCGAGGAGCGGACGGTGGCAGGGCCATACCGGCGTGACGGTCGTGGTGTACGGGGATGCGACCCCGCCCCGGTGGCCGGATGATGGAAAAAGGGCGGTGACAGTGATGAGCAAGAACAGCGGCAAGGGTGAGCAGCCGCCGGTCCTTGGTGGAGATCACATCAACCGCCAATTCCTGCGTTGCGATTTTACGGACTTTCCCCTTTGAGGAAATCTCTAATCTTGTTGATTGCGGAAAAAATGTACAAACAGTCCTGATCCCCCGCACAGAGGCTGCTCCACTGAATGCCTGGCCCCGTTATCAAAAGCTGATTATTGTACCCCGGTGGCCGCTCGGCCCGAAAGTTGCATTCTCCGAAAATTTCGTACGGAACAAATATGTTCCCACTGCCGTCCCGGCAATGCATTCCGCGAGTCGTGAAAGCGATGCTGTTTGGATGGAGCATTGCCCCGATGACTCCACTCCCGTACGCCCAGGCCGCAATGAGTTCCTCATTTAGATTGTCAAGGCCGAAGGATGAACGGGCGTTGCGCACCTCTCTCCGGGTTTCATTTTGGGGAACTCTGGCATCGACCATGTAGGGATGGTATTTTTTGAACAGAATCTCGTGAACTACAACCCCCATCCGAGCTGGAATTTTACCCGCTGGCCATTCTGTTCGCACACGTGACGAGTTCACTGCGACGGAAGGAACGGGGGAGATTCGATCCTTCGAGAGATTGCGCGCTACAAACACGGAACCTGCGGCACCCCGACTGCCAAGCTCAGGGAGCGGCCGAGATTGAGTCGAAAGTCGGTTGTGCGCGAACGAGTAGATGGTTTCCATGCTGAGTATGCCGGGGGCGCCTGGTATCCCCTCCGTGAGGGCCTCCAATAATACGCCGGTAAACGCTGTGTATGTCTCGTTCGGCGGGGCAAGCGCCTTTCCTGTACTGGCCGAGGCGGCAAGGACGCACCTTCCAGGCACAGCGGCGCTGTCCGCAAGAGCGTCACCCGCAGCCATACCCCCTTGGAGGGCACGACCACTCCAACAGCAATCCAGGATAACTGCAATGCGATTCGCGGATATCTCGGGACCCGTTAACCAACGCCGCATGTACTCATATCGGAATGCTGTATCAAGCCGAAAGGGAATGGTCCTGGGGAGTGTGAGGTAGAGCTCATCCGTGTATTCGTCGGCCAGGCCGTGGCCGGCGTAATAAATCAAGAGCGTATCGGTGGATATTCTTCCCGCGTCGATCACTGCATCGAGAATATCTTTCGCCGTGCCGGGCTGTTCTACGGTGAAAATGTTACCCTTCGGCATGCCCCATACGTTGACGTCGGAAAGTGCGTCGGCGAGCGCCACGAGATTGTTCTGCACACTCGGCAGATTTTCCAGGTTACTGTACTCGTGCGCTCCTATCAGAACGGCGTGTGAAGATGTCGGGTTGGGCAGTTCGTAAGTCATGACCCATCACCGGCGTCACTTTCAGTGGAACCTTCGCTTTTTGTGCCGCCTGCGAGCAGGAGCGCAAGGCGTGAAATCGTTTCATCATCCGCACCGGTCAGAGTGATCTCCGAGGAGTTGCTCGTAACTCGGATCTCAGGCCCCCGTGAACGCGTGGCGCGCCAGCTAAGGACTGCCCCGAGAATGAGATTCAGACCGGACAGTGAGTTGGAAAGTATTACGTTGATGGTTTCCAGGTCGGGGCCCATGGCCCCCTGGGCTTCCTCATCCCTCCACGCAATCTCTCCTGCGCCCCTCAATTCAGGATTCGCAGATAACCAACGATAGAGGGCCATTATCTCTCGAGTGTCCTGCTTCCCCGCTATTGACAATTTCACCTGCACGGCTTCTCCAGTGTGATGAATCGATCGGATTTTCTCTGTATTAGAGCAACTGGGGGCGCTGGAGGCGACACCAGAGTCATGCCTTCCTGGATAATGCTAGCGCTGGCCACCGGAACCGTCAGGAAAACGGAACTTGACGACGGGCCCTCTTGTGAGCTGCTCCACGACGGCCTGGTACCGCTAAACCGTTGTCCGGTTCGCGGGCCCGTTGGCGGATCAGACACTTGGCATCTGACCGGTACGACGATTCCCTTCCCCCGGGCGACACCTACGCCGTATCGCGTCCGCCGGGACTGCGGCTGCCGGTATCAACGCCTCGTGCTGAAGAAGCTCCGCCGCGGCGTGGCCGCCGGGGCGTATCCCGATCCTGGCTTCCCGGTCATTGGCGGTTCGCGGCCGGGCGCAGCAGTCTTTGCGGTACCGGCTGGTGGCGATGAGGATGATGTCGGGTCGAGCCTTGGCAGGGCTTGTGCCCAAGCGGCGGGCGTTGGCGGTCATGGCGCCGTCCAGGCCGCCGTCGGCGGTGACAGAGCGGAAGATGGCCAGACACTCGTGGTTGAACAGCACGACGGCCCGCGTGC
>NZ_MAUD01000442.1 GCF_001700515.1 Streptomyces lushanensis | reverse complement strand
CACCACCAGCCGTGGCGGGCCCGCGACGCTGTCCGCTTCATCCGCTTCAGGTGACCCGCGCGGCCGAGTCGTCGGTCCCGCGCGTCGTCCAAAGCGCCCCCGCGTCAGACGGAAACGGCGACACCGTTGAACGTCGTTTCGGGCGTCTGGGGGCTGGTGAAGCGGGCGTTGACGAGGTAGAGGCGATTGCCCCACCGTGCGGCCGTGGTGGGGACGTCGAAGCGGGCGTCGGTGATCGTACGGCGCAGGGTGGCGGAGCGGACCTTGGTGTCGAGATCGAACACGCTGATGAGGTTCAGCCGGTTCTGCACGACGTACAGCGTGCGGCCGATACGGACGAGACCGTCGCCGTTGGCGACGTTGTCCGCGCCGCGCAGCGCGATCTCGGTGGCGCGACCGGTCCTGAGGTCCACGTGGTAGAGCTTGCCGGGCGTACTGCTGACGACGACCAGCCCCCGGCCGTCGGGGGTGCCCACGATGCCGTTGGCGTTGTTCACGTCGGGCGTCTGCACCCAGTCACCGCTGAGCGGCAGACTGAGGATCTCTCCTGCGTGGCCGCGCGGTACGCCGTGAAGCACGCTGTCCCGCGAGTCGGTGAACCAGGCGCGACGGCCGAGCAGAATGACGTCGTTGACGAAGTGGCCCGTCTCGGCGGTCAGTTGGTACGTGGTCACGAGCTCGCCGGTTCGGGAGTCGATGACCCGCGCGGATCCACCGCCGCCTCCGGCGACGTAGAGCAGGCCGTCGTGGTCCAGTTTGAGTCCTATAGCCGCGGTGCCGGCGGCCCCCGCGTAGACGAATCCACCCCTGCCGGTGCGGAGATCGGTGCGGTACACGGCGCCGTTGGCGCGCGAGCCCATGTACGCGTACGGCCTTCCGCCGATGCTGATCCCCTCGGGGAGGAAACCGTCGGGAAGCGGGAACTCGGTCGGGTACACGCGAGTCCGGGCGCCGGAAGCGGCGTTCGCCGTGCCGGCTTCGGCCGCCACCGCGAGCGCGGCGGCGGCACCGGCGAGAACCGTGCGTCGGGACAGACGGGGGTGGTTCAGGGACATGGTTCCGGGCCTCCGTGAAGTGTCGGATGGGACTCGGCGGACTCACTGACTCAGTGACTCAACGGTCCGTTAACTCGGTTCACTGCGTCAACTGTGCTGTGCCTTCTGCTCGTTCGTCACGAGGTGTCACCTACGAGTTCCTTCGGGCCGTCGTCTCCGGCGGCCTCCGCCAGGGTCCAGCCGCTCTTGCGTTCCGTCTCGCTGAGCAGACCCCCTCGGGTAGGACACCATCCGACGGAGAAGGGCGGCTGACGTCCGGCTTCCCGACGCTCCGGCCAGTGGGAGATCTCCGTTCATACCGGATGACGGCAGGGTGCAGGTATCACTCCTGTCCGTAAGGGGCGCTTCCCCGCGCGGGCCTGGGGCCGAGGCCGAAATCCGACAGCCGACAGCCGACAGCCGGCAACCCACAGCCCCAGGTCGGGTCGGGTCGGGTCAAAGAGGGGCTACGGCGGCATCGTGCATCCGGTCTTCTGTCGCCACCGCGGCCGGCTTTCTGTGACGCGAACCGTATGGTTCACCCTTGGGCGGTGGGGCGGACGACCAGTTCGTTCACGTCGATGTCGGAGGGCTGGGCGATGGCGTAGTGGACCGCCTCGCCGATCGCGGCGGCGGGGATCGCGATGCTCATCTGGTCCATGACCGCGTCCCTGGTGTCGTGGTCGCCGATGGAGTCGACCAGCTCGCTTCGGGTCAGGCCGGGGCTGATCACGGTGACCCGCAGCTTCCGGCTCTCCTGGCGCAGCCCCTCCGACAGCGCGCGGACGGCGTGCTTGGTGGCGCTGTAGACGGCGGCGGTCGGGTCGACGCGCAGCCCTGACACGGAGGCGATGTTCACGATGTGTCCGGCACCTTGGGCGCTCATGATCGGCAGGACGGCGGCGATGCCGTGCAGGACTCCGCGCAGATTGACGTCGATCATGCGGTCCCATTCGTCTGTGCGCAGCGCGTCCAGACGTGACAGGGGCATCACGCCGGCGTTGTTGACCAGGACGTCGACGCGGCCGTAGCGGTCGTGGGCGGCCGTGACGAAGGAGCGCACGCTGACCGGATCGGTCACGTCCAGGGCGTACGGCAGAGCGCTGCCGCCATCGGCTTCGATCTCCTTGGCGAGGGCGGCCAGGCGCTCGGCGCGTCGGGCACCGAGAACGACAGGGTGCCCGGCGGCGGCCAGCCGTCTGGCGGTGGCTTCGCCGATGCCGCTGCCGGCCCCGGTGATCAGCACCACCTTGGAGGCGGCCGTGGGAGGGAGGGTCATGCGTACCCCTTCGGGATTCGGGTTGGCCGCGTGGTGTGCCAACCAGGGTTTTCAGGGTGCGCCTGATCCGGCCACGGCGGCAGGACGGGCCTTCCTAGGTGCGGCACCCCCAGGAAGCGGCGGCGTACGATCTGGGCATGAGCGGCAATGAACTGGGTGACTTCCTACAGGTGCGTCGCTCGCGTGTCAGCCCGGCCGACGTGGGGTTTCCCGCTTCCGCGGGACGCCGTGTCAAGGGACTGCGGCGTGAGGAGGTCGCCGTTCTGGCCGGGGTCAGCGCCGACTACTATGCCCGCCTGGAACAGGGCCGGGAACGCCATCCCTCCGGCCAGGTCGTCGACGCCCTCGCGCGGGCACTACGCCTGGACTCGGATGCCTGCTGGCACGCCTACCACCTGGCCGGGCTCGTACCGAAGCCCGATCTTCCTTCCCCGGACGAGGAGAAGGTCGCTGACAGTCTGCTGCGGCTGATGGACGCCTTTCCCACCGCGGTCGCCTATGTTCTCAACCGACGCATGGACGTCCTGGCCTCGAACATCCTTGCCGACGCACTGCTCTCGCCCCTGACGGATCCGCGTGCGATGGTGCGTTCGCTGTTCCGCGATCCTGCGGCCCGGGAGTTGTTCGCCGACTGGCCCGCCGTGGCCCACGACGCCGTCTCCGCCCTGCGGCTGGCCTCCGCACACGAGCGACACGACGCCGGGACGACCGCTCTCATCGCCGAACTTCTGCGGGACAGCGAGGAGTTCGCAACGCTGTGGGGATCGCACAGTGTGGGGCGCCTCGGCAGCAAGACCAAGACGTTTCACCATCCGGTGGCAGGCCGCTTCACCCTCACCTACCAGACCTTCGAAGTGCAGGACTCCCCCGGCCAGTCCCTGTTCGTCGGTACGGCCGAGCCCGGCAGCCGCGACGCCGAGGCCCTGGCGAGCCTGCTCCCGATCGCCCGGCATACGCCGTGAGGGCGCCGTACCTACGGCGGCCGGGCGCTCGCGCTCCCGGATGCCCCTGAACGGTGGGGCCGGGTCATTTCGTCCGGGACTCGGCCCGACGCCCCCTGCCAGGACGATGTGTGTGCGCGGCGATGACCTGGTCGGCGACCCACAGGGCCTCGTCGCCCGCGTGCCCGGCGCCCGGCCCACCGTGGAGAACCCCCGGCGCGACAGCTGATTGATCCCCATCCCACCTGCAAGGAGTTGCTGTGCACCATTCCGATGCCCCGGCCATCAGGGAGATCCCCGTGGCGGACAAGGGTGCTGGGCCTTACGGCATCGCGGCCGGACCCGACGGTGCGCTGTGGCTCACCTTCGCGCACAGCGGCCGCATCGCGCGTCTCACCCTCGACGGCGAACTCAACGAATACCCCCTGGACTCGTCTGATTGTCGCCCTACGGTCATTGCTCCCGGGCCCGACGGAGCAATGTGGTTCACCCGGTCCCAGGACCACCGGATCGGCCGCGTCACCATCGACGGCGAAACGGAGTCCTTCCCCGTACCGACGCCCGACAGCGGACCCTTCGGTATCACCGCCGGTCCGGACGACGCGGTGTGGTTCACCGAGATGAACACCGACCGGATCGGCCGTATCACCTGCGAGGGAGAGATCACCGAGTTCGTCCTTCCCCATTCGGGCACCTATCCCTCGGCAATCACCGCAGGCCCTGACGGGGCCCTGTGGTTCACCCTCAACCAGGCGAACGCCATCGGCCGCATCACCGTCAGCGGGGACATCGTCCTGCACCCACTCCCCACCCCCGGTGCCGCACCCGTGGGCATCACCAGCGACGGCGCCGCCTTGTGGTTCGTCGAGATCGCGGCGGGCCAGATCGGCAGGATCTCGGTGGATGGCGGTGTCAAGGAGTTCCCGCTCCCTGACCGCACGGCCAAACCCCACGCCATCGTCGCGGCGTCCGCCGGGGACTGCTGGTTCACCGAATGGGGATCCAACCGCATTGGCCACATCACCGAGAGCGGCGAGATCGCCGAGTACAGCCTGCCGTCACCGTCGTCCGAGCCGCACGGCATCACCGTAGGCTCCGACGGCGCCCTGTGGGTGGCCCTTGAGACAGGAGGGGTCGCGCGGTTGGAACCGTAGCCCGGGACGGCGAACCACTCGGACCGGCCCTGTGCCGGTGTCGCGTCACACCAGACACTCGCGCGGCCCGATCGATGTGCTGTACCTGCGGGTTCACGCGGTGCGACCAGCGCAGACGACAGCCGACGGTTACGAGCTGGTCCCGGGGAGGCCGCTGGAGGCCGACCGTATCCGGGACGGCGGCCTGCTCGCAGCGGGCCGGGGCACTGGTCCAGGACTTGGGCAGGTACGGAGCGCGGTCGAGGGCGGCGTGCCCGTGCCGGGAGGTGTAGGTGAGGTACACCACGACTTGCGCATTTTCGATCCTGCCCGCGGTGCCGGTGTACTGGCGTTGCACTCCCACAGTGTGGGTGCCCTTCTTCAGGTCGCCGGTCTCGTCGACCACCAGCACCGCCTGGTCGTCCGCCGGGTGCTCCAGCACGAGGCCGCGCAGGTCCGCCAGGAGCCCCGAGGGTCGTTGGCCAGGTAGTGGCGGCCGACCTGGCGACACAGACTAGAGTCCTTCCAACAGTCAAGGCGTCCGGAGACGGGGCTGCACTACTTCCGTGCTTCGGTCGCGAGCGTGCGGGGTTCGCCCGCAGTCCCGGGCCAGGAGGACATGTGCAACGCGGCGAAGTCTGGTGGGTCGAGTTCGACGAGCGGCGGCCGGTCGTACTCCTGTCGGGAGACGAGGCGCGCGGGTTCCGGGCGATGCAGGTCGTCGCTCCGGCTGACGTCGACATCAGCGGTCTGGGAGTCGAAGTGGCAGTAGGAGCTACGGAAGGACTGCCCTTCGAAGGCGTGCTGCGGTTCGGCTTCTCGTATCCGGGCTTCACTCCTTGCACCTGGCTGACCACACTGTCCCGGGACGACCTGATCGGGCAGGCGGGCGTCCTGTCATCCGCGAAGCTCAGTGCGATTGAGGATGCGCTCCGTCTCAGTGAACAGGAGAAGGAGTGGACCCCAGCTACGGCTGCGAAGTTCAGCGACATCAGGGACGCCCTCCGTCTCGGCGAGCTCAAGTAGGAGGAGAAAGAACGGCCTCCCTGACAGTCCGGCCGATCTCGTCGAGATGATCAACGGTGGCCCCATCTACCCCTCCGGGGCGCCACCCGCAAGATCACGATCTACGGCTGGAGTACCAGCCTCAGAATGTCAGCCACCACGGAGACCGCTCGCCGACACCTGAGTGGCCGCCGAATTGTGTCTTGCCGCTCCACGCTGACATCGCAGCTCTTACCGCCCCCATCACGGCCGGATCGTCGACAGCCGGTCCTGGGGCCGCGGCCACCACGACGGAAACCGCCACTGACCCGCGTGTCTCGGACGACACAGGGACAGGGCTGTCGTCATCGATCACCCAAGACTCGACCATGAGCACGACGATCTCACAGACGGATCCAAGAGACAGTGCCTAAGGTTTGTCCTGTGGCTGATCTCGGGATGGACGCAGCCGCAGTCAGCAGCGGCGAGTCCACCTTCCCCACCCGGCGAGCACGAGGTTGTGCAGGCACGCGACGCCGGGCCTCGCGTGGTGTACTCCGTCTCCTTCGAGCCGACAGTCGCGCAGGATCTTCCAGGTCCTCATACGCGCAAAAACGTGCTCGCCACGAGCGCGGACCTGCTTGTGGGACGTGTGAGCACGTCACGAATCCCACCAGAACCCGCACACGCCCCCATGACCGTTACGAGACAGCCCTTGGACAACTCCTACGGGATTGGTGGATGGCTGCGGAGAATTTCTGGTGGCTGAAAGACGTACGAACGCCCGGACGGACGGTGTGCGCAGGGCCGGGCGGGGGCGGCGCTCGGGGTGGAGTGGGTGCGGCGCCATGGCTCCGGATGAGACGCAGGCCGTCTTCGCATGCCCGTAATCCCCGTCACCGCGGTCCGTATCGTCCGCTGCCCACGGCGTACCTCAACTGCTGGCGCTCAGCGCGCCGTACGGAGCATCGAAGTCCGTCGGCGAGCCCACTCCCCGACCCTTGCGACCCGGACCGGTCCAGTGCTTTCAGCTCAGCAGGCCCTACGTATCCGTACTTCAGCCCCCGTCTGCTCGCCCTTGCCAATCCACTCGTTCGCCTCTGCCTGGCTTGTCAGACCTCGCAACTAGAATGCGCAACGATGGGGCCGGTCCCGAGGCCGCCAGCACTGGAGAACGGCAGCCTCCCTGGTCTGCGCGGGGGTGGTCTCGGCCCAACCGGCGTCCAGGCAACGTCGAGGGCCACGAGTGCAGCCTGTCAGCCCGGCCCTGTCTCATCCGACTCGTTCACCGGGGCAGCCCCTACGGTGGGCGCAGACAGCTCCGCAATCGCGATGCACTTCTGCAGCCGCGACACCTGTGCCCGGGCCGGGCGGCTCAAGCCGACGACGACACCGGCCAGGACACGGGCCACGACCCCAGCGCTCTGCGGGAGTAGCAGCCGCATAGCCCTGTGGGTGCGCCAGGGCCGCGCGGGCAGTACGCCAGGGTCCGGCGGAAGCCCTCCGCGTCGGGTGGTTCCGGCATGCCGTCGCGCTGGGCTGGTGCTCGTGGTGTCGCGAGTTCCGTCGGCCCGCC
>NZ_MAUD01000441.1 GCF_001700515.1 Streptomyces lushanensis | reverse complement strand
GCGCTCACCGGACTCGACGCGCAGTTCGTGTTCTGCGCGTCGAGTCCGGTGAGCGCGAGCCGGTTGCCGCTGAGTCCGGCGGGGTCGAGTGTCCGTCCGTCGAGGGTGACGGAGCGCAGCGCGGCGGGCTTGAGTTCGACGAAGGTGTCTCCGGCGGCCCGTGTGGTGAAGCGGATGACGGTACGGGAGTCGAAGGTGTTCTCGCCGGTGGTCAGATCGAGGGCGATCGTGTACCGGTGGACATCGAGGAACTGGGCTCGGATCTGCGCTTCGTCGCGCGTCAGTACGGACATGGGGGACATGCTGCCCGATGGGGCGCGGGCCGCACAGTGGGGATCTTTCCGCTCTCAGCGCACGCGCCGCGCGCCCTCCGGGCGGCCGGAGCTCCGGAGCTGTCCGTTGCCGGAGCCGGGCGGGGCCGGAGTTCCGCGCGGGCTCCGCGCGACCGGAGCCCCGCGTGCGTCGCGTGCGGGCTACGCGTGCTCGGTGGCCTCGGCGCCGTTGTCCCGGGTCTCGCCCGCGATCGTCTCGTGATGGCGGATCACCTCGGCGATGATGAAGGTGAGGAGCTTCTCGGCGAAGGCCGGGTCGAGCCGGGCGCTCTCGGCGAGCTGGCGGAGCCGGGTGATCTGGCGGGACTCGCGGGCCGGGTCGGCGGGCGGGAGGTGGTGCGCGGCCTTGAGGAGGCCGACCTGCTGGGTGCATTTGAAGCGTTCGGCGAGCATGTGGACGACGGCGGCGTCGATGTTGTCGATGCTCTCGCGCAGGCGGTTCAGTTCGGCGCGTACGGGGTCCTCGGTGCCGGAGTCTTCGGTGCCGGGCCCGTCGGTGCCGGGGTCGCTCGTGGTCATGGTCCGGCAGCTTAGACGGCCCGGGGCGCCGGGGCGGGCCGGTGATCAGGATGCGGGATCCGGCCGCCGCGCCGCCGGGGCCTCGCGTCATGGCGCGGGGGTGGGTACGGGGCGCTCCCGCGCGCCGTACCCACCCCTGTTCAGTGCCCTATCGGTTCACGTCGGGGGTCAGAGAGTCGACGCGGCCGAGGCGATGGCGGAGGCGAAGGTCGAGACCTCGGTGTAGACACCGGGGTAGTTGGGCCGGGCGCAGCCGTTGCCCCAGCTCACGATGCCGACCTGGATCCAGGCGTTGGCGCTGTCGCGGCGGAACATCGGGCCGCCCGAGTCGCCCTGGCAGGTGTCGGTGCCGCCCTGCGCGTAGCCGGCGCAGATCTCCTCGCCGGCTATGATGTCGCCGCCGTACGAGGCGTTGCAGCTCGCGTCGGAGACGAAGGGGACGTTCGCCTTGAGGAGGTAGCGCTGCTGGGCGCCGCCCTCGGTGGCCGCGCCCCAGCCGGCGACGGTGAAGGTGCCGGTGTTGTACTGCGTGGTGGTGGCGATCTTCAGCGTCGGCAGGTCGATGGGCTGCGCGAGCTTGATCAGCGCCCAGTCCTTGCCGGCGCCGTTGTAGCCGGGAGCGCGGAGCACCTTGGTGGACCGGACCTTGATGGCGCTGGTGCTGTTGAGGTCGACGACGCCGGCGGTGGCGGTGATGCTGGTGTTGTTGCCGGACGCGCCCACACAGTGGGCGGCGGTCAGGACGACGGTGGGCGAGTACAGCGCGCCACCACAGCCCATCGAGAGCCGGACCATGAAGGGGAATTCGCCCTGCGCGGCGCGGGTGCCGCCGACGACGGGCGGCGCGACCGGCGCGGCGGCGCGGGTCCCCGCGACCTGCGCGGGCGAGGGCGCGGCGGACGCGGTGGACAGGTTGAGGCTGAAGGCGGCGAGGACGACCGCGCCGGCGGCGGCAGATCTCTTGAGGGCACTCAGAAGCTTCATCGGGCTGCCTTTCGTGGGGGGCTGGTGGTGGGCGTGGTGCTCGATGGCTGGACGTCTCGACGGCTGTGCGTCTCGACGGCTGTGCGTGAGGTCGGCTGTCACGCCGGTGCCGGATCAACGCGCGTTGCGCTGGTCTGACATGGGCCCGACAAGAAAGCGTGATCCGGATTATGGGGAGGAGTTCAGCCACGCCACAAGAACCTGTTTTCGGCCAGGACGGGGGCGCATATGCCGGTCGGTGTCCGGTGATCGGACACCGGCGGGAGGTACGGCGCGCTTTGCGGCGGATCGTCCGCCCCCGTCGTGCCCGTAATGTGGTCCGTGTGCCACCCGTGCACCGCCCGTGAGGCGTCTGTGCGCACTCCGTGTGCCATCCGCGTGCGTCCCCGCTCCGGCCCCGCCCCGGTCCGCCTCCACGGATCGTCGCGACCGCCCCGTAGAGTGGATTCCGGTTGACCGGGTTGACCGTCCTCGCAGGGGGTTACGGACGTGACGTACGGCGGCGAGGTCGCGCACGGGTATCCGCATCTCGACACGGTGCGGGCGGCGATCACCGCGCTCTACCGGCGGCTCTCGCCCGAGGGCATCCGCCCGTACACGCCCAGCGTCGCCCCGGCCGATGTCGCCTTCTCCGATCTGGACGATCTCCATCTGGGCACCCAGCGGGTCGCGCACGCCCTGGTCCAGCAGCTCCGGCTGCCCGACGCGCGCATGATCGTGAGCTTCCGTGAGATGGACCAGGCGGCGAGCGTCGAGCTGGCCGCGGGCCCCGAGTACTTCATCGAGCTGAACAACCGCTTCCGGACCCACCGCCGTGACATCGGCGCCGCCCTCGCCCACGAGATCACCCATGTCCTGCTGCACCGGCTCGGGCTGAGCTTTCCCGGCACCCACGACAACGAGATCCTCACCGACACGGCGACCACCTATCTGGGCGCGGGCTGGCTGCTGCTCGACGCCTACCGCGAGGACCGCGACTCCAGTCAGAAGCTCGGCTATCTCACGCCCGAGGAGTTCGGCTACGTGCTCGCCAAGCGGGCGCTGGTCTTCGACGAGGACCCCCGGATCTGGTTCACCAGTCCGCAGGGATACACCTCGTACACGAAGGGCAGGGCGCAGGCGCTGCGCGACGAGCAGCAGCCGCCGCTGACGACCGCCGGCTGGACGGGCCGCCACCGGTACGCGAAGGACCGCCGCTACGCGCTCGACCACCCGGGCGGCGGCCACTTCGGCGCGCCTGCCGGAGACCCGCCGGGAGACCCCTCCGCGCCGTACGCCTTCGAACGGCAGCCGGACGGGCTGCGCGTCTCGTTCCCCTGCCCCACCTGCCTTCAGCGCATCCGGATCCCGGTCCGCGGCCGGGTACGGGCGCGCTGCGGACTGTGCCGTACGGTCCTGGACTGCGACACCTGACCGAGGGTGGAACGTAGAGTCGAAGCATGACGAAAGAGCCGGAGGCGGGCGTCACCGACCTGTTCGAGGCGGTGGGTGACGGTGCCGACGACACCGTCGTACGGCTGCTCAGAGCGGGCGTGCCCGCCGAGGCCACCGACGAGGACGGCGAAACGATTCTCTACCGTGCGGCGGTCAGCGACCGGCCCGGGGCGGTGCGGCTGCTGCTCACGGCGGGCGCCGATCCCAACCGGCCCAGCGGACAGGAGGGCTGGGACCTGCCGCTGTGCGGGGCCGCGTGCGGCGGGCACACCGAGGTGGTACGGGCGCTGCTCACCGCCGGGGCCCGGCCCGACAGCCGGGAGGCGTTCGATCTCACGGCCGTCGTCTGGGCGGTCCGCCAGGGGTTCGCGGACACGGTGGAGGCCCTGCTGGAGTACGGCGCCGATCCCGATCTGCCGGGCCCCGGAGAGGAGTCGCCCCTGCTGCTGGCCGCCCGCCACGGCTCTCCGTCGACCGTACGGGTCCTGCTGCGGTACGGCGCGAGCGCGCGCACGGAGGTGCTCGCCGAGGCGCGGCGCTGGATGGCGCTCGATGTGGAGCAGGAGCTGCGCGACGGGCTGGCGCGCGCGCACGGCGACGGATACGAGACGGTGGTGCGCCGGATCGAGGAGGGCGGCTCGGTGACCGTGGTCGTCGAACTGCTGCGGGACGGCGTGCCGGTGGCCGGACAGGAGCAGCGCACCGGGCACGCGGCCGTCGCGACGATCCTCGAGGCGGAGCTGGGTCTGCCGACCCCGTACGAGGAGCTGGCGCGGCGCGCTTTGAA
Source organism: Streptomyces lushanensis (assembly GCF_001700515.1). GTDB lineage: Bacteria > Actinomycetota > Actinomycetes > Streptomycetales > Streptomycetaceae > Streptomyces > Streptomyces lushanensis. The sequence goes on along the minus strand of NZ_MAUD01000441.1, from coordinate 820 downwards.
CAGTGGCGATCCGGGCCGGGACGACTGGGTCGAGTCGGTGTCGGCGCTGTGGCTGCGCGGCGACGAGGCGACCTTCGAGGCGGCGGCGGCCTGGTGCGCGAGCGAGGAGCCGCTGCGGCAGGCCTTCGGCGCGGACGTACTGGCGCGGCTGGGCGCGGTGGACGGCGCGAGCCCCTTCACGGAGCGCGCGGTGCCGCTGCTGCGCGAGCTGTCGCGGCGGGCCGTGGAGCCCGAGCTGGTGCGCGCGGTGGTGACGGGTCTGGGGCAGCACGCCGATCCCGCCGCGCTGCCGGAGATCCTGCGGCACACCGGTCACCCGGACACGGGCGTCAGACGGCGGACCGCGCTGGCCCTGACCGGGCTGGTGCCGGGCGATCACCGCGACGGCGTCTGGGCGCTGACCCTGCTGAGCAGGGACGCGGACGCGTCGGTCAGGGACCGCGCGGTGCTGGCCCTGGCGGATGTGGACGCGGACACGCGCGAGATCCGTGAGGCGCTGGCGGCGCGGCTGAACGACCCGGACGCCGAGACGGCCGCGAGGGCGGCCAGAGGTCTGGCGGTACGTCAGGATCCGCGCGCGATCGACGCGCTGGCCCGTATCCTCACCGACGAGGACCCGGGCGGCTATGCCCGGGAGACCGCGGCGGACGCGGTGCGGTACGTACGCGAGGGCCCGGAGCGGCGCCGACTGGAACGCACGCTCCCCCGCCGCCACTGACGCCTCACGGTCCCGTACATGAAGGGACCGGCCGGGCGGCGCCGCCCGGCCGGTCCTTGACGCTCGGTCGGTCCCTGGTGCCCGGCCGAGCGGTGTTCGGCC
>NZ_MAUD01000440.1 GCF_001700515.1 Streptomyces lushanensis | reverse complement strand
GACGGCCCGGCCGTACTCGGGCGACTCCGACAACGCGGCGAGGTGCCGTGCCAGGCGTTCCGGGCCCGCGAAGACCGGCCGGACAGGGCCTAGGTCCAGTCGCGGCCCGTGCGGCCGCGTTTCGTCTCCGCGCGCTGCTTCTTCTCCCGGAGTCTGCGCTCGTTGATACCGCGCGGGATCTTGGTCTTCCTGCGGGCCCGTGGCGGCGGAGCCGTCGCCTCGGCCAGCAGGGCCGCGAGCCGTACCGCCGCCGTCTCCCGGTTGCGCCACTGCGAGCGGTACTCCGAGGCGCGTACGGAGATCACGCCGCCCACCAGCCGGTTCGCGAGCCGCTCCAGGGCACGGTCCTTCCAGACCTGCGGCAGCGCCTCCGTCTTCGCGAGATCGAAGCGCAACTCGACCTGGGAGTCGCTGGTGTTGACATGCTGACCGCCCGGCCCCGACGAGCGCGAGAAACGCCACATCAGTTCGGCCTCCGGCAGGGAGACCGAACCGCGGATGACATAAGGAGGTCCGGACATGCCTCCATGGTCCCGTGCGCCCCGCCCTCGCGTCACCCTCTTTTCCCCGCCGCTCCCGCCCGTCGCCCGCGCTCCCGCGCCCGCCGTCCGGGTAAAGAAAGTAAAGAGGTACGGAACCTCCCGGTCCCTCGCCCGCGTTATGCCGGGTGACGGTAACTTCGGGACGACCCGAAGTCCGCACACGACAACGAAAGGGACATCCCCATGGCTGTAAGCCTGTCCAAAGGCGGCAACGTCTCCCTCACCAAGGAGGCACCGGGCCTGACCGCCGTCACGGTCGGCCTCGGCTGGGACGTCCGCACCACCACCGGCACCGACTTCGACCTCGACGCCTCGGCCATCGCGGTGAACGGCGGCGGCAAGGTCGTCTCCGACGGCCACTTCGTCTTCTTCAACAACAAGTCGACGCCGGACCAGACGATCGTCCACACCGGTGACAACCGCACGGGCGCGGGCGAGGGCGACGACGAGGCGATCAACGTCAACCTGGCGGGTCTGCCGGCCGATGTCGACAAGATCGTCTTCCCGGTCTCCATCTACGACGCCGAGACCCGCAGCCAGAACTTCGGCCAGGTGCGGAACGCGTACATCCGCATCGTCAACCAGGCCGGCGGCGCCGAGATCGCCCGCTACGACCTGAGCGAGGACGCCGCCACCGAGACCGCGATGGTCTTCGGCGAGCTGTACCGCAACGGCGCGGAGTGGAAGTTCCGCGCGGTCGGCCAGGGCTATGCCTCGGGCCTGGTCGGCATCGCCACGGACTTCGGCGTCAACCTCTGACCCGGAAGCATCCGCCCGAACGCCCTCGCGGGATTTCCCGCGGGGGCGTTCGGCCGGGGCGGGCCGTTCGCTGCCGAGCCGGGGCATTCGGCCGGGCGGGACTGCCTGCCGGGCGGGGCAGGCAGCTGAGCGGGACAGGCTGCTGAGCGGGGCGCCCGGCCGAGCGGGACAGACGCCGGCCCGCCGGCCCCTTCAGTCCAGCGGCGGCCTCTCGTCGCCGTACAGCCAGGTGTCCCAGATACCGCTGAGGTCACGGCCCGCCTCCCGCTCCACATAGGTCGTGAAGTCATGGGTGTCGGCGTTGCCGTGACGGTACGTCTCCAGCCAGCCGCGCACGATCCGGAAGAAGGACGCGTCGCCCACGGCCTCCCGTACCTGCTGGACGACCATGGCGCCGCGCCCGTACACCGGCGCGTCGGAGATGTTCGCGGCGGAGGGCGGCTTGGCGGGCGGGAACGCCCAGTTGTCGTCGTCCTCGTACGCCTCCTCGAAGCTCTGCCGCACCGGCACCCGTTCGGTGTGCTCCGTCCAGAGCCACTCGGTGTACTCCGCGAAGCCTTCGTTGAGCCACATGTCGCGCCATGACTTGGGGGTGACGGAGTTCCCGAACCACTGGTGGGCCAGTTCGTGCACGAGTGTCGCGACGCTGGTGGGACCGGGGAGGAAGGGCCTGTTCTGGGTCTCCAGGGCGTACTGGGAATCGCCCTTCCGTCCGATGATCACTCCGGTGGAGGAGAAGGGATACGGCCCGAAGGTCTTCTCCTGCCAGGTGATGATCCCGGGAAGCTCGGCGAGGAGCCGCGCGCTGTCGGCGGCGACGGACGGATCGACGGCGGAGTAGATGGGCAGGGCGCCCACCGTGGCGGCGCCTGCGTCCGCCTTGTCCGCTGTCTTCCCTGCCGTCTTCCCCTCTGTCCTCCCCGGCGTCCTGTCCGTCTCCCCTGGCGTCTTGCCGGGCGTCTTGCCGGGCGTCTCCACCGCCTTCTTCGCCGGTTTCTCCTCCGCCCGCTCCCCCGTCTCCGTCTTGTAGGGACCGATGGCGACCGTGGCCAGATAGCTGGCCATCGGCTGCGCGGAGTGCCAGTCGAAGGAGGTACGGCCGGCCGTCGTGCGCTCGCTCCTCAGCTCACCGTTGGAGACGGCCTTCACCCCCTCGGGCACGGTGATCCGGATGTCGTACGACGCCTTGTCGCTCGGGTGGTGATTGCCCGGGAACCACGCCATCGAGCCGGTCGGCTCCCCCAGCCCCACCGCGCGCTCCCCCGATCTGAGCCATCCCTCCTCCGACTCGTCGGGATCCGTGATGCGCCGCGGTAGGCCGGAGTAGTGAACGACCGTACGGAAGGTGTCCCCGTGGCCGACGACATCGTGCGGCCGGAGCGTGAGTTCCGTACCGGCGCGGTGGAGCGCGGCCCTCTCGCCGTCGACGGTCACCGAATCGACCTTCATCCCCGCGAAATCGAGATTGAAGGCGCTGAGATCCTGGGTGGCGCGGGCGGTGATCTCCGCGGTTCCTTCGAGCCGTCCGGTGGCGGGGGCGTAGTCGAGAGTCAGACCGTAGTGCTGAACGTCATAGCCGCCATTGCCGAGCCGCGCGAAATACGGATCCCGCACACCCGCGGCCCCGGGCCGCCCGCGCACGGCGCCGTCGCCGGAGCAACCGGCGCAGCCGGTGAGAACAAGAAGGGAGAGAGGAAGGGCCAGACGCTTGTCCACCCCATGATCGTAGGTCCCCCCGTCAGAACTCGCCGGTGTCGAGCTCGGACCCCGTGTGAGCGGTGACGTTTTCACACTGGGCGCGGTGCCGGAGCGCAGGAACGTGCGAGCGGCCACCCCGGGAGTCCGTCGGCCGGGGCCATGACACCATCGGGGCCGTGCTCGACATCGGTTACTCCCTCTCCCGCCGCTTTCCCGATCCCCCGCAGACCGACTACCGGCGTGCGGATGTCCAGGCGCTGCGGCACGACCTGTTCTGCGGGGACGTCTATCTCGCGGACGCCAAGGCGGACCGGGAGCTGTCCACCGCCTGGGGATGGGTGCCGGTGCTCGACTTCGCGTGGGCGCTGTGCGACATCGTCGAGCAGCTCGACCGCGATCCGCGCGGCAGCCGTGCGGCCAGGCCGCAGCACGCCGAGCTGGACTTCACCGAGTCGGCCGACCGCATGCTCTTCCAGCGGCGCTTCGGCTGGGTCGATGTGGAGGCCGACTGGATGCCGGCCGACGAACCCCCGCTGACCTTCAGCCACCGTCTCCTGCGCCGTGAGGCCCGTGACTTCCTGCACGATCTGATCGCGGATCTCGCCGACATGCACGAGGGCCTGGCCGACAACCCGATCATCTGGGACCTCCAGTCCCGCTTCCCCCGCGTCTGACCGGCCACAACGCCCCCGGCCCGGGGAACGTCGGGCCGTGCGGCGACGCCTTCCCGGCACGGTCACATCGTCCGCACAGAGCCCTCGCATCGTTTTCCACGCGGGCAGGAGTACATCCCGCAGCTCCGGGCAGACGTCGGATGCCGGGGCACCGCCGGGAACGGGCGACCGTTTCCTCCCCCCACACAGAAGGCGTGCCCCCGGCGCACCACGCAGGCCCCGGTCCACTCCCCCCAGGCCGGGGCCTCCGGTCTGTTCCGGCGAGGTCCCGGTGGGGTCCCGGTGGGGTCTCGATGAGGTCCCAGGACATCCCGAAGCCTCGTCCGCCGTGCGGGCCAGGGCCTGTTCCGGGAGTCCCGCCAGGCCCGTACGCCCCGCCTCCCGTGCCTTTCGACCCGGTCGCGAGGCCCTTCGGTCCGCCCGCCTGCCGATCCCCGCGTCAGTCCTCCACCCGCACGCCTATCTGCGCCGCGAACGCCGGTGCCAGGTGCAGCAGTTGCGCCGAGCTGATCACCGCTCCCGCCAGCCGGTCCAGGCCGCGCGCGATGTCCAGCTCCGCGACCGTGCGCAGATCGACGTCCTTCAGCCGCGCGCCGCTCAGATCCGCCCGCCTGAGCACACAGTCCCGGAACTCCACCCGCTCCAGCTCCGCCTCCCCGAAGTCCGCCTCGGACAGGACGCAGCTCTCGAAGACCACGTCCTTCAGCCGGGCCTTCCGCAGATTCGCGTAGTCGATCTTCCCGCCCCGGAACAGCACCCGCTCCAGCACCGCGCCATGGAGCTGCACTCCGCCCAGCCGCGCGTCCACCACCTCCACATCGCGCAGTGACGCGCCCGCCAGGTCCGTGCCCACTCCCCGGACACCGCTCAGCACGGAATCGATGAACCGTGCGCGCCCGAGGGCCGTCTCGTCGAGAACGCACTCCCGCAGCGCGCAGTCGATGAACCGGGCTCCCGGCCCCTCCTGCCCCGTCAGCACGAGGTCCTTGAACTCCAGGCCGTCGTAATCGCCGTCCGGCTCCAGCCCGCCGCCGTACGGACTCAGCGGCGGCAGCCGCACCTCCGCCCGCCTCGCCTCCACCCGCACCGCCGAACCCGCGCCCGCACCGCCCGCACCGCTCTTCGTCGTCTTCCGCGCCATGTCCCCATGGTGACGTACGGCACTGACAACACGCCGATGTCACAACGAGCTGTCCGGTATCCGTCACACCGGTGAGAGCGAGCACAGCGACAGGCGCGAGAGCAGGCAAGTGCGCGTGAGCAAGTGAGTGAAGGGACACCCGTATGAATCCCAGGAACCGCATCACCGTCGTGGGTGGTGGCCTCGCCGGACTCACCGCCGCGATCACCGGCGCCGAGTCGGGCGCGGCCGTCACCCTCTGGGAGGCCCACCACACGCTCGGCGGCCGGGCCCGTACCGCCGAAGGCGCGTACCGCACCAACGAAGGGCCGCACGCCCTCTACCGCCGGGGACCGCACTGGGCATGGCTGAAGCAGCGCGGTCTGCTCGGTCCCCTGGCGAGCCCGCCCGCGCGCGAAGGCGCCCGTTTCCGCTTCCACCACGGCGGATCCCTGCGCGCGACCCCGCCGCTCGGTCTGCTCCGGCTCGCCCGGCGCAAGGCCGAACACGCACCGGTGGACACCGACTTCATGACCTGGGCCACCGCACTCGCGGGGCCCGCCGCCGCCCGCGCCGCCGCGCACTTCGCCGCCGTGGCCCTCTTCCATCACGACCCGGGCTCGCTCTCCGCCGCCTTCGTCCAGGAGCGTCTGCGGCGCGCCGCCGCGCTGCCGCCCGAGGCCCGGTATCCGACCGGCGGCTGGGGCGAGCTGATCGACCGTATGGCCGGGTACGCGTGGAACCTGGGCGTACGGATCGAGACGGCGGTACGGATCGACACCGTGCCCGAGGACGGCCCTGTGATCGTGGCCACCTCCATGAGCGCGGCGCGCCGGCTCCTCAAGGACGACGGGCTGCGCTGGACGGGAGGCCGTACCGCGCTGCTCGACATCGCGGTCCGGGGGCGCCGTGGCGACGCGTTCGTCGTCTCGGACCTCGACGCTCCCGGCTGGCTCGAACGGTTCACCGCGCAGGACCCGTCCCTCGCACCGGCCGGCGAACAGCTCGTCCAAGGGCAGGTCCCGGTCGGTCCCGGCGAGTCCCGCGCGGACGGGGTCGCGCGGGCCGAGCACCTGCTCGACCTGGGCTTTCCCGGCTGGCGCGCACGCACGCTGTGGCGGCGCGACTCCCTCGCGACCGGCCGTACCGGCGCCGTCGACCCGCCGGGCACCACCTGGCGGGACCGGCCCCGTATCGACCGTGGCGACGGCGTGTATCTCGCGGGCGACGAGGTGGCGGCGCCGGGTGTGCTCTCGGAGGTGTCGTTCAACAGCGGAATCGAGGCGGCCTCGCTGGCCGTGCGGCGGCTGAAGCAGGCGGAAGAGGCCGCCGGATCACGGCCGTCGCGTCCGTCGCGTCCCGGCGGTACCGCCGATCCGGCGGGCCTTGACCTCAAGCGCGCTTGAGGTCGGACGCTTGCTCCCACGACCGTACGAGCACGCCCCGCACCCGCACCCGCACACTCAACCGCGCCCTCGCCCGCACCGCCGATCGGCGCATCCGGATGAACCGGACGAACCTTCAGGGAGCCCGCCATGCACGCCGTCCGCCTCCACGCCTTCGGCCCCGCAGAGAACCTCACGTACGAGCGGACCGAGGACCCCGTGCCCGGCCCCGGCCAGGTCCGGATCGCCGTCGCGGCGGCCGGCGTCCATCTCCTCGACACCGCGCTGCGCGAGGGCATGCCGGGCCCGGGCCCGCGGCCCGGCACCGCCGAACTGCCCACCGTCCCGGGCCGCGAGGTCGCCGGCACCGTCGAGTCGCTGGGCGAGGGCGTGCCCGCCCGCTGGCTCGGCAAGCGGGTCGTCGCACACCTGGGCATGGTGCCCGGCGGTTACGCGGAACTCGCCGTCACCGACACCGCCCGGCTGCACGAGATCCCGGCCGGGCTCGACGAGGCCGAGGCGGTCGCCATGATCGGTACGGGCCGTACGGCCATGGGCATCCTCCAGTTCACCGACGGACTCGGCCCTGACGACATCGTGCTCGTACCGGCGTCGGCAGGCGGGATCGGCACCCTGCTCGTCCAGTACGCGAAGAACGCCGGCGCCACCGTCGTCGGCCTCGCGGGCGGCCCGGCCAAGGTCGCCCGCACCGCCGCGAACGGCGCCGACCTCGCCGTCGACTACACCCTGCCCGACTGGCCCGCACAGGTCCGCGACCATCTGCGCGAGCGGCACGGCGGCCGTGGCGCGACCGTCGTCTTCGACTCCGTCGGCGGCGCCACGGGCCTGGCCGCCGTCGATCTCCTCGCCAAGGGCGGCCGGCACATCGTCTTCGGCTGGTCGGGGGCGGGCCCGCGCGACGGAGCGCCGCTGACCTTCACGGACGAGGAACTGGCGGAGCGCGGAATCAGCTCCGAGTCCGTCCTCGGCCCGGTGATGCTCCAGAAGGCGGGCGGCGACATCCGCGTGCTGGAGGAGCGCTCGCTCGCCGAGGCCGCGGCCGGACGGCTGCGCCCCGCCGTACAGCGCTTCCCGCTCGCCGAGGCGGCACGCGCGCACCGGGCGCTGGAGACGCGCCGCACGATGGGAAAGGTCGTCCTGGAGCCGTAGCCACAGCGCCCGGAGCCGTACCCGGGAGCCCGCGGCCGAGAGCCGACGGCGCGTAAGCCCACAGCCCGCAGCCAGGCCGTGGCCAGGGCGTGGCCCGCGCGACCGAGAGCCTCGGAGCCCGTGCCCGCGCCCGCAAGCCTCGCGGCCCGCGGCTCGCAGGCCGGGGCCCGTAGCCGGGACTCCGGCCCGTGGCCCGCGGCCCCGGAGGCCGAGCTCCGTACCGGCGCCAGGACGGGGGTCCGGCGCCGGTACGGCAACGGCCGTGTTCCCCGGCCGCGAGAAGCGGAACCACCCGATCCATGGTGTTCTGTCCAGAGATCCGGCGAAGAGCCGACCACCGCGGCGGGCCGACCGCGCCCGGCACAGATCCAGCAGACCCAGCAGATCCAGATCCAGATCCATGGGACCCGTACGACGGAAGACGCGAGGGAAGACCTGGGATGAGCGACCCGGCGAACTCGGACAGCCGCCCCGGCCCCCGGCCCGGCCCGGAGCCCGGCACCGAGGTCGACACCCACCGCTGGTGGGCCCTGGCCGTCATCGCGACAGCCCAGCTCATGGTCGTACTCGACGCCACCATCGTGAACATCGCCCTGCCCTCGGCCCAGCGCGAACTCGGCCTGACCAACGGAAACCGGCAGTGGGTGATCACCGCCTACACCCTGGCCTTCGGCGGGCTGCTGCTCCTCGGCGGCCGGATCGCCGACCTCGTCGGCCGTAAACGCACCTTCGTCGTCGGCCTGATCGGATTCGCCGCGGCCTCCGCGATCGGCGGCGCGTCCACCGGCCCCGAGATGCTCTTCCTCGCCCGCGCGCTCCAGGGCGCCTTCGCCGCGCTCCTCGCGCCGTCCGCGCTCTCCCTGCTCACCACCACCTTCACCAGCGGCACCGAGCGGGCCAAGGCCTTCGGTGTCTTCAGCGCCATCGCGGGCGCGGGATCCGCGATCGGCCTGCTCGTCGGCGGCGTTCTCACCGAGTATCTGAGCTGGCGGTGGTGTCTGTACGTCAACGTCCCGATCGCCGCCGTCGCCGTGGTCGGCGCGTTCACCCTGCTCGGCGACCGGGCCGGCACCCGTGGCGCGCAGGGGGCGCATCTCGACATCCCGGGCGTCGTGCTCGGCTGCGGCGGTCTCGTCGCCCTCGTCTACGGACTCGGCGAGGCCGAGGCCAAGGGCTGGAGCGCGCCGCTCGTGCTGGGCCTGCTGCTGGGCGGCGTGGCGCTGCTGTGCGTCTTCGTGTGGTGGCAGAACCGTTCCAGCGGGCCACTGCTGCCTCTGCGTATCGTCCGCGACCGCAATCGCGGCGGATCGATGCTCATCATGTGCCTGACGACCGTCGGGCTGTTCGGGGCGTTCCTGTTCATGACGTACTTCCTGCAGAACATCCTCGGCTACACGCCCTTGCGGACCGGGCTCGCCTTTCTGCCGCTGACCGCCTCGATCGTCGTCGGCTCCACCCAGATCTCCGCCAGACTGCTGCCGTACGTGCCGCCACGGTTTCTGCTCGTACCCGGACTGCTGCTCGGCGCGGGCGGGCTGTACTCGCTGACCTTCATCGACCCCCACTCCAGCTATCCGGCGCACATCCTGCCCGGCACCGTGCTGCTGGGTCTCGGCCTCGGGCTCACCTTCATGCCCGCCATCGCCACCGGCACCTCGGGCGTACCGGCCAGGGACTCCGGTGTCACCTCGGCGACCGTCAACACCGCGCAGCAGGTCGGCGGCTCCATCGGTACGGCCCTCCTCAACACCGTCGCGACAACCACCACGAGCGCCTACCTCGCGGCCCATCTCGCGGCGGCGGAGAAGAAGGGCGGACTCACCCCGGCCGAGAGGACGGAGATCGTGAACACCGGCACGGTCCACGGCTTCACCGTCGCCATCGCCTGGGCGGCGGTCATCCTGCTGGCGGCGGCGGTCGTGGCCGCGCTCGTCGTCACGGGCGACTCACCGCGCAACCGCGAGGCGGCGGCGACGACCACCGGCACCACCTGACCACGGCCCGCCCGTCCTGCTCCCCGACCACCGCCCACCCTCTGTGCACCCCTTGTGCACCGGACAGGGCCCCTCCGCCCGCCTTGGGCGGTCCGGGCCGGGCGCCCGGCCCGCCCTGGGGCCCGCCTACTCCGGCGCCGTCCCCAGCCCGGTGAGCGCGTCGTCCGCCAGGCGGTACACCGTCCAGCCGTCCTGCGGCTGCGCGCCCAGGGACCGGTAGAAGGCGATCGACGGCTCGTTCCAGTCGAGGACCGACCACTCCAGGCGCTCGTAGCCGCGCTCCACGCAGATCCGCGCCAGCTCCGTCAGCAGCGCCTTCCCGTGCCCGGCGCCGCGCCGGTCGGGACGTACGTACAGGTCCTCCAGATACACCCCGTGCACGCCGCGCCACGTCGAGAAGTTCAGGAACCAGAGCGCGAAGCCCACCGGCTCGCCGTCCTCGTCCGACTCCGCGACATGCGCGAACGCCGCGGGCCGCTCGCCGAACAGCGCCTCGTGGAGCTGCTCCTCGGTCGCCTTCGCCTCGTCCAGGCACTTCTCGTACTCCGCCAGTTCCCGGATCATCTCGTGGATCACCGGGACATCGGCGGCAGTGGCATCACGAATCATGACCGCAGCCTGCCCTCTCGGCCGCTCACCGTGCCAGCAGTGACCGAGCAATGGACACCTGATCGGAATCGAGCGCGCACTCGCCGTCCTTGATGTGCCACAGGGAGTTCTGGAGGACCCGCCCCAGCGTCCAGGCGCGGGCCCGCTCCCGGTCCAGCCCCAGCACCTCCGTCATCAGATCGAAGCGCCACAGCGTCCGCGACGCGTCGAAGCGGTTGTCCAGCGCGGGCAGCAGCTCGAAGCCAGGGTCGCCCGCCAGCGGCGTCGGATCGATCGCCAGCCATGGTTCGCGGTCACCGGCCAGGACGTTCTCGTAGTGCAGATCCCAGTGCAGCAGCCGGTCCCCCGGCTCGGCCGCCACCTCGCGCATCGCCGCCGCGCAGTCCCGCAGCAGGCGCCGCTCGCTGTCGTCGGTGAGCGCGTCGACGAGCGAGGCACCAGGCACGGCAGAGGACGGATCAACGAGCGGGCCGCCCGTCCGGTGGACCGGCGAACCGGCCGGCGGATCGGCCGGCGGGGCAGCCCGCGAGTCCGTCACCGCCCGCTCCGGCCCCGCCACCTCGCGCAGCATCCGCGCCGCGACATCGCCCAGCGAGCGCAGACCGGCCGGCGCCCGCGCCTCGGTCAGCCGCGCCAGCAGCTCCGCCAGAACCCGGACCGCCTCACCCGACGGCACACCGCTCAGATCCCGGGCACGCAGCCGCTCCAGCAGCAGCGTGCCCGTCTCCCCGTCGTACCGCAGCAGCCGCACCGCGCCGTCGCCGTCCCACACCCGCAGCGCCACCGGCTCCCCGGCCGACTCCTCGTCGAGATGCTGAAGCTTCAGCACCGCCGCCGTACCGTCCGCGCACTCCACCGGCAGCACCAGCGCACACATGCCGTACATCGAAGGACCGGTACGGCGCAGCTCCCAGCGCTCCAGAAAATCCGCCGCCCGGCCCGGCAGCGCCGCGATGAACGCACGACCGGCCTCGCCCAGAAACTTCGACTGTGTTTCCGCCAGCTCCACCGGAATGTCAATCACGCCCACGATCCTACGGCCGTGCGTGAATCGGCCCATGCGCCGCATTCTCCACACGGTCCGCACCTGGATCACGAGCGCCCCCGGCACCTATCTCTGGCTGGCCGCCCTCTTCGTCACCACCGTCGCCCTCCATCAGATGTCGCCCCAGTTCGAGAGGGAATTCCTGCTCCAGCGCTCCACCAACATCCATGAGCTGTCCACCGATCCCGTCCGTGTGCTCATCGCCAGCGCCTTCTGGATCGACGGCGGTACATGGCTCCCGTACGCCGTGCTCTACACCGTCTTCCACGCGCCCGCCGAACACTGGCTCGGCACCCCGCGCTGGCTCTCCGTGGCCGCGCTCGCCCATATCGGCGCCACCCTCGTCAGCGAGGGCGTCCTCGGCTGGGCCATCCACCACGGGCACGCCCCGCAGTCCGCCGCCAACACCCTGGACGTCGGAGTCAGCTACGCGCTCGCCGGAATCGCCGGGGTCCTCACCTACCGCGTACCGCTCCCCTGGCATCTGCCCTATCTCGCCGCCGTCCTGATCTTCTACGGCGTGCCGCTGATCACCGGCCGTACCTTCACCGACCTCGGCCATCTCGCCTCGGTCCTCATCGGGCTCGCCTGCTACCCCCTGACGCGTGCCCGCCGTCCCCGTCGATACCTGGACAAACGTACGAGCATCGGTGTACGAACACCCTCATGACCAGCGCAGACAACGGCGGTATCTCCTTCTGGTATGTCCAGGACGGCATCCCGGCCCCACGCGAACCGCTCCCCGGCGACGCGACCGCCGACGTCTGTATCGTCGGCGGCGGCTACACCGGCCTCTGGACGGCCTACTACCTCAAGAAGGCGGCGCCCTTCCTCGACATCACCGTCCTGGAAGCGAAGTTCTGCGGTTACGGCGCCTCCGGCCGTAACGGCGGCTGGCTCTACAACGGCATCGCGGGCCGCGACCGCTACGCCGAACTCCACGGCCACGACGCCGCCGTACGCCTCCAGCACGCCATGAACGACACCGTCGCCGAGGTCGTACGCGTCGCGGCGGAGGAGCACATCGACGCCGACATCCACCGGGGCGGCGTCCTCGAAATCGCCCGCACACCCGCCCAGCTCGCCCGCCTCAAGGACTTCCACACCGCGGAGACCGCCTTCGGCGAGACCGACCGCACACTCCACGGCGCACAGGAGACCGCCGACCGTATCCGCGTCACCGGAGCCCTCGGCTCCACCTGGACACCGCACGGCGCCCGGCTCCATCCCGTGAAACTGGTCAAAGGTCTCGCCGCGGCCGTCGAAGCGCTCGGCGTCACCATCCACGAGTCGACGCCCGTCACCGAGATCCGGCCCAAGCAGGCGCTCACGCCGTACGGCACCGTCCGCGCGCCCTACATCCTCCGCTGCACCGAGGGCTTCACCGCGAACCTGAAGGGCGCCCGGCGCACCTGGCTGCCCATGAACTCCTCGATGATCGCCACCGAACCACTGCCCGCCGAGATCTGGGACACCATCGGCTGGGACGGCCGCGAGACCCTCGGCGACATGGCACACGCCTATATGTACGCCCAGCGCACCGCCGACGACCGGATCGCCCTCGGCGGCCGTGGCCACCCGTACCGCTACGGCTCCCGAGCCGCGCGCCTCTCGGACACCGCCCGCATCCCGACCGCCACCGTCGAGGCGCTCCGCGAGATCCTCGTCCGCTTCTTCCCCGCCACCGCGGACGCCCGGATCGACCACGCCTGGTCCGGCGTCCTCGGTGTCCCGCGCGACTGGTGCGCCACCGTCACCCTCGACCGCACCACCGGCCTGGGCTGGGCGGGCGGCTACGTCGGCTCGGGCGTCGCCACCACCAACCTCGCCGCCCGCACGCTGCGCGACCTGATCCAGCTGGACTCGGGCCAGTCGGGCCCCACCGAACTGACCACCCTGCCCTGGGTCGACCACCGGGTGCGCAAGTGGGAGCCCGAGCCCTTCCGCTGGCTGGGCGTCCACGCCCTGTACGCGGCCTACCGCACCGCCGACGCCAAGGAGTCGACCGCCACCGCCGCCACCACCCACCCCATGGCCCGCGCGGCCAACCGCGTCTCAGGCCGCTGACCGCGTCCTCCCGCACCCGCCGCGCCCCTCGCGTCCCCACGTCCTGGCGTCCCCCGCGTCCCGCACGCTCCCCCGCCTGAGCGGCGGTCGCGGTGGCACGCACCCGGTCCGGGCCCCCGGCGCCCTGCCGAGCTACCTCTCGATCAGCTGGTCGGCGATCGCGTCGAGGTCCTGCCCGACGCGGTCCGGCTGCGGGCCGACGTCGAGTGGCGCGTTGCCCTCGCGAAGGATGAGCGCGGTCCGCCAGCCGGCCGACGCGGCGCCGATCGTGTCCCAGACATGGCACGCGATCAGGCAGATGTCCCCGGGATCGGCCTCGATCGCGGCGGCCACCGACCGGTAGCCCTCAGGCGCCGGTTTGTGGCGCCGTACGGTCTCGACGCTGAAGCGGCGCTCGAACAGATCGGTCAGCCCCGCCCGCTCCAGCTGCCGCCCGGAGATCTCCAGCGTGTTGTCCGTGAGGGTGAACAGCCGGAAGCCGTGGTCGCGGAGCCGGCGCAGGGCCGCCGGGACCTCGGGATGAGGCGGCATACCGGCGAACCGGTCCGTGAGCTCGGCACTGTCGGCGTCACTGACCGTGATGCCGCGTGTGGCGGCCAGCATCCGGAGTACGGCACCGCCGATGTCGGTGAACGGCACGTACACCCCGCTGAGCGTGAGCGCCTCGGAGTAGGTGATCAGGTTGGTGAACCACAGGCGCAGGGCGGCGGGGTCGCCGAAGATCCTGTCGAAGGTGGGGCGGAGCGCGTTCAGGTCGAGCAGGGTCTCGTTGACGTCGAAGACCACGATCGGCCGCTCAGGCATGACGGACCTTTCGCTCATCGGTGGGGGGAGAACGGGGCCGCCGCCACAGCCGTGCGGGGCCTGTCCGGGTGCCTCGGAACGGCGGGCCTTCCAGAATTCCCCGGCGAAGATCATCGACGGCCCCGACAGTATGGGACGCGAGCGGGGCGACGGGGGGCCGCTGCGCGGAAGCGCCACGCGCCTTCGTCCCGTGTCACCCCTCCGGCTGGGCCGGTCGAGTTGCCGGGACGGGGCTGACGTTTGAATGTCGTCCCATCCCGTTGAGCCATCTCATCCCGTCGACCGGCTCGGCCCGCACGGTGTGACGCGCCGCCGCGCCGACCATGTGGTGAACGTCACCCTCAGTCCGGCCACAGGCAGGACGCCCTCGCACACCCCGCCCGCTCACCGCGGCCCACCGCCGCCCACCGCACGACGCACCCGGCGACGCATCGCGGGAACGGCCCAGCGCCCGAAGGCCCGTTGACGCCCGCCCGACGACGGCACGCCCCCGCGGACCACCGCCGAAGCACACCCCCGCACATCCGGCCCCAAGGTCACAGAACAGCGAAAAGCCCAGGTCGGAGACGACTCCGGCCTGGGCTCCACGGAGCCCCCTGTCGGATTCGAACCGACGACCTACGCATTACAAGTGCGTTGCTCTGGCCAACTGAGCTAAGGAGGCGTGCGCGAGCAGTGTAACCGCCCTGGATCACCGCCCGGCAGGGAATTGGTGAGGGCCGGAGTACTGACAGATGCGGAATCGCGGGGTAGCGTCACCTGGAGTTCACCAGGTGGACTAGACCCATCCTTCGCCCTCCGGCGGAGGAACCATTCCTTTACTCGGATCGTCCGGCACGTTCCTGCCGGTGGAGGGACACATCGTCATGGCTACTGTCTCGTTCGACAAGGCAACCCGCGTCTACCCGGGTTCCACGAAGCCCGCCGTCGACCAGCTGGAAATCGAGATCGCGGACGGCGAGTTCCTCGTCCTCGTCGGTCCCTCCGGCTGCGGCAAGTCGACCTCCCTGCGCATGCTCGCGGGTCTTGAGGACGTCAACGCGGGTGCCATCCGTATCGGCGAGCGCGATGTCACGCATCTGCCGCCGAAGGACCGGGACATCGCCATGGTGTTCCAGAACTACGCGCTCTACCCGCACATGTCCGTCGCCGACAACATGGGCTTCGCGCTCAAGATCGCCGGTGTGAACAAGGCGGACATCCGCAAGAAGGTCGAGGAGGCCGCGAAGATCCTCGACCTCTCCGAGTACCTGGACCGCAAGCCCAAGGCGCTCTCCGGCGGTCAGCGGCAGCGTGTCGCGATGGGACGCGCCATCGTGCGTGAGCCGCAGGTGTTCCTCATGGACGAGCCGCTGTCGAACCTGGACGCCAAGCTCCGTGTCTCGACCCGTACGCAGATCGCGTCGCTCCAGCGCCGTCTCGGCATCACCACGGTGTACGTGACCCACGACCAGGTCGAGGCCATGACCATGGGCGACCGCGTGGCGGTCCTCAAGGACGGGCTGCTCCAGCAGGTCGACTCCCCGCGCAACATGTACGACCGGCCGGCCAACCTCTTCGTCGCCGGCTTCATCGGCTCCCCGGCCATGAACCTGGTCGAGGTGCCGATCACCGACGGTGGTGTGAAGTTCGGCAACAGCGTGGTGCCGGTGTCGCGTGAGGCGCTCGCCGCCGCCGCGGACAAGGGCGACAGGACCGTGACGGTCGGCGTCCGCCCCGAGCACTTCGACCTCGCCGAGGACAGCACCTCCGGCACGCTCTCCAAGGAGGCGCCGGCCGGTCTGGCCGTGGTCGTCAATGTCGTCGAGGAGCTGGGCGCCGACGGCTATGTGTACGGCACCGCCGACCTCGGCAGCGAGAAGAAGGACATCGTCGTCCGCGTCAACGGCCGCGCCGTGCCGGAGAAGGGCGCCAAGCTGCACGTCGTGCCGCGCGCCGGCGAGACGCACGTCTTCTCGACCTCCACGGGCGAGCGCCTGACCGACTGAACCGGTTGAATCGGTTGAATCGGTTGAATCGATTGATCTGTGACGGCCCCGCACTCCGGTGCGGGGCCGTCCGCGTGTGCCCCACACGCCGCTCATGTCGATAAATACCCCGGCACACAGGTCATTTCGGACGGGCACGTCAACGCCCAATTCGAAAAGGACGGTCGAACCATCCCTCGGGAGAGTGACTAAATGTCGCCAAATCATCACCGGCCGCTACGCTCGCCTGCGTGACGCACTCAGCCCGCCGTATCGGCCGAACTCTCGCTCTCGTACTGCCCGTCGTCCTGGTGCTCTCCGGGACCCTCGCGGTCGCCCGTGTTCCGTGGGCGTCCAGCACAGCCGAGTCGCAGGTCCTGACCGCCTCCTCGGACACCGCCTCGGTGCGGGCCAAGTCCCGTACGCCCCAGGATATTCTGCGCGAGCAGCTTCTCGTGGAACTTCAGGAGAAGGATCCGGGCATCGCCCTGACGCACCTTCAGCGACAGGTCGAGGAGCGTCCGTCGCTCGCCGGGCACTGCATGTCGATCGCCCGGGCCCTGGGCCGCGCGGCCGTGGCGACGTACGGCCCGACCCGCGCGCAGTCCTTCTCCCGGCCCGTGTGCGACACGTCGTTCGCGTACGGCGTGTCCCAGCAGGCCGCGGGGAGCTGACCGCGCAACACCCGCGGAGGGAGTCCGCCGCGGGAAGACCGAGCGCGGGAGCCTCTCGCCGTACGAGGCTCCCGGCGCGGGCAGTTCACGGCGGAGAGCCGGTCGCGTGCCGACCGGACAGCGAGCGGACACCGGGCGGACGCCGGCCGGCCGTCGGCCGATCGTCGGCCGCGGCCCGTCGGCCGTCCTGCCCCGCCTATCGTTCACCGTATGCATACGTTTCCGACGCAGGCCGTGGTCCTCGCGGGCGGCCAGGGGTCGCGGCTGCGCCCGTACACCGATGACCGTCCCAAGCCGATGGTCGAGATTCCCGGCACGGGAACCCCGATCATCGGCCATCAGCTCGCCTGGCTCGCCTCCGAGGGCGTGACCGACGCCGTCATCTCGTGCGGGCATCTCGCCGAAGTCCTCCAGGAATGGTTGGACTCGGCGGACCTTCCGCTGCGGGTCACGACCGTGGTGGAACCCGAGCCCCTGGGGCGCGGTGGCGGCCTCAAGTACGCCGCCGCCAAACTTCCTGCCCCCGCGCAGCCTTGGTATGCCACCAATGGCGACATCTGGACACGTTTCTCGCTGCGCGAGATGGCCGCCTTCCACGCCGAGCGTGACGCGACGGCGACGCTCGCCCTGGCCCGTCCCCGGATCCCGTGGGGGGCTGTGGAGACCGACGAGTTCGGCCATGTCCTCGACTTCATCGAGGCGCCTCCGTCGCCCTATCTGATCAACGCGGGTGTGTATGTGTTCTCCCCGCGCTTCGCCGGACTGCTGCCGGAACGCGGCGACCACGAGCGCACGACATTCCCGCGCCTGGCACGCGAGCGCAGCCTGGCGGGCTTTCCGCTGCCGCACGGCGCGTACTGGCGGGCCATCGACACGGCGAAGGACCTCACGGAGGCGGCCAAGGAACTGGCGTCGGGCCCCCGCTGAATACGACGGAGCGTGCGCCGAGGACCGGCTGAAGCCACCTCGTCACCTCGTCGCGCGCCACGGCAGAACCGACCGGACCGACCGGCGGGCCGCCCGAGCCCCCCGGGCCCCTGGGGCAACGCG
>NZ_MAUD01000439.1 GCF_001700515.1 Streptomyces lushanensis | reverse complement strand
CCGCTGTGGGGCAAGCTCTCCGACCTCTACAACAAGAAGCTGCTGCTCCAGTTCTCGCTCGCCATGTTCGTGGTCGGGTCGCTGCTCGCCGGCTTCTCGCAGGGTGTCGGACTGCTCATCTTCAGCCGGGTCGTCCAGGGCATCGGCGCGGGCGGTCTGACCGCCCTGGCGCAGGTCGTGATGGCGGCGGTCATCCCGCCGCGGCGGCTGGGCAGGTACGCCGGTATCTTCGGCGCCGTCTTCGCCATCGGCACGGTCGCCGGGCCGCTGGTCGGCGGTGTGCTGGTGGACACCTCGTGGCTGGGCTGGCGCTGGTGCTTCTTCATCGGAGTGCCCTTCGCGCTCGCCGCGATCCTGATCCTCCAGCGCACGCTGCGGCTGCCCACGGTCCGCCGTGATGTGAGGATCGACTATCTGGGCGCGTTCCTGATCGTCGCGGGTGTCAGCGCCCTGCTGATCTGGACCTCGCTGGCGGGCAACCAGTTCGACTGGGCGTCCTGGCAGACGGCCGCGCTGACCGGTGCGGGTGTCGTGCTCCTGGTCGCGGCGGTCTTCGTGGAGGCCCGGGTTCCCGAGCCGGTCATCCCGCTGGACATCTTCCGCAACCGCACCGTCTCCCTGACCACGGTGGCGAGCCTGCTGGTCGGTGTCGCGATGTTCGGCGGCACCGTCTTCCTCTCGCAGTACTTCCAGATCTCGCTGGGCAAGTCGCCGACCGTGGCGGGCCTGATGAGCCTGCCGCTGATCCTCGGTCTGCTGGTCTCCTCCACGGTCGCCGGCCAGATCATCAGCGCCACCGGCAAGTGGAAGATCCATCTGATCGCGGGCGCCGTGATCATGACGGGCGGTCTCGCTCTGCTGGCCACGATCGACGCCGACACCGGCTTCGGCCTGCTCAGCGTCTACATGGCCGTGCTCGGTATCGGCGTCGGCATGCTGATGCAGAACCTGGTGCTGGCGGCCCAGAACGATGTGCCGGCGGCCGAACTCGGCGCGGCCACCTCGGTCCTGTCGTTCTTCCGCAGCATGGGCGGCACGATCGGTACGAGCGTGCTCGGCGCGATCCTGGCCAACCGGGTGACGGCCGAGATGACCAAGAGCCTGGGCGGAGCGGACGGGTCGGCCTCCGGCGGCGAGAACTCCGTACCCGACATCTCCACACTGCCCGCGCCGATGCGGGAGATCGTGCAGCACGCGTACGGCGTGGCCACGGCGGAGCTCTTCCTCGTCGCCGCTCCCTTCGCCGCGCTCGCGCTGGTCGCCGTCCTCTTCCTCAAGGAGAAGCCGCTCAAGACGACGAGCGGTATGGAGCGGCTCGCCGAGGAGAGCAAGGCAGAGACAGGCACGGCCGGGGAGAGCGCGGCCGGGAAGGGCGAGCGGGGCTCGGCGGAGGACCGTCCCTCGGCCACTCCGCCCACCCCGGTGGGCTGACCGTCCCCGTGGTCCTCGCGTCGGGCGTGACGGTGACCGTCACGCACCGGAGCGCGTCCGCGCGGACAGGCAGGAAGGGCGACGGGCTCCGGGCCCGTCGCCCTTCCTGCCTCACACGCGGTGCCGGTTCTCAGACGCCGTAGGGCCGCATCGCGGGAGCGGCGACGGCGGCGGAGACGACGCTGTTCCGGCCGTGCAGCACCAGCGCGCGGGCAAGGAAGCCCAGCGCCGCCGTGCACACCAGGGTCCGGACGATGTTGCTCGTCTCCCAGGTGCCCTTGAACTTGTCGACGATCGAGAAGTCCGTGATCTTGGCCGGGTCACCGGCGGCGGCCAGCTCGTTGTTGAGCGGGATGTTGACGCTGAACGTGATCATCAGGGCCACCAGATAGAGCACGGCCGCGGCCCCGATCCACAGGGCGGTCCCCCGCCGGCCCCGGCGGAACTCCAGGAACGCGGCGACCGCGGCGGCCAGCAGGGCGCCGATGAAGGCCATGCCGAAGAGACCGTTGCCGTCGATCAGCGCGTTGAAGTTCTGCATCGCGTCGACATACGTACGGTCGTCCGTCCTGGCCAGACCGGGCATGACCGAGATGTCGTACGCGAAGAAGAGACCCGCCATGAGCCCCATCATGATGGTGGCGATCATCAGCAGGGGCCCGACCGCCTTGCTCTGGGGCACGGGCGACGGCGCGGGTGCCTGCGGCGGGTAGGCGGCGTAGGGGTTGGGGGTACCGGGCGCGTTGTAGCTCATGGGATGTCCTTGTCTGGTGGTCGAAGCCGTCCGATGCGAGGTGATCCGGCGGCTGCCACGGTGTTGTCGCCGACGCCGCCGACGCGTGACACGGCGACGGGTCCGCCCGCTGATCTCAGAGTGTCCACGCGGCCTTTGGTCCGGTTCCCTGGGCAATCCTCATGATCTGCGTCATGAGACCAGTCAAGTCCAGTGCGTTGAGACGGTACATAGCCACGAAGCTCAGGTTCATATTTCTGCGTCCAAGCCGGAGTTGACCGGCCCGAAGATCATGGCAGGGCCGGTGGCGGCCCGCCAGACCCGCTGGAGCCATCCTCGACCGGGGCTCCAGCGGGCGGAGTTCGAGGTCCTGGGGCGTGCCGCGGCAGTCCGGCCCGGCACCGAGGACCGACCGACACGCTTCAGGCGGCGGGGGCCGGGACGGGTACCCGTACGGGCAGGTTCCTCGCCGCCGCGCCGACGCCCAGATTCTGGTGGATCTCCATCGTGGCCGTCGAGCGGTTCAGCGTGATGTAGTGCAGGCCCGGAGCGCCCTCCGCGAGCAGCCGCTCGGCCATGGCCGTGGCGTACTCGACACCGATCCGGTGGCCCTCACCGGGCTGATCGCGGACCGCTTCGAGCCGCGCGGCGAGTTCGTCGGGGAAGCGGGCGTCGCTGAGTTCCGCGAACCGGCGGATCTGGCGGTGGTCGGTGGCCGGCATGATCTCCGGAATGACCGGCGTCGTGCATCCGGCGGCCTCGATCCGGTCGCGCAGGCGCAGATAGTCCTCCACGTGGAAGAACATCTGGGTGATGGCGTAGTCGGCGCCCGCCCGGCACTTGGCCACGAAGTGGCGGATGTCGCTCTCCCAGTCGGCCGAGCGCGGATGGCGTTCGGGAAAGGCCGCCACGCCGACGGTGAAGTCGCCCAGCTCCCGGATCAGGGAGACCAGTTCGCTCGCCTGGGCGAAGCCCTCGGGGTGGCGGACCCACTCACCGCGCGGATCGCCCGGCGGATCGCCGCGCAGCGCGAGTACGTCCCGGATGCCGGCGTCCGCGTACTGGCCGATGATGTGGCGCAGTTCGGCGACGGAGTGGCCGACCGCGGTGAGATGCGCGACCGGGCGCAGTGTGGTCTCGGCGGCGATGCGCTTGGTGACCTCGATCGTACGGTCGCGCGAGGAGCCGCCCGCTCCGTAGGTCACCGAGACGAAGGTGGGCGCGAGCGCCTCGATCCGGCGGATCGCGGTCCACAGCGTACGCTCGCCCGCCTCGGTCTTCGGCGGGAAGAACTCGAAGGAGAACGAGCGCCCTCCGTCGGCCGGCCGGACGCGTGGGCCTGGCCTCGGGTGCTGCGGACGTTCCGGCTTCTGTGCCGCCATGGCGGGGGGTCCTTCCTGGTCGCTCGGTGTGTGGGTGAATACGGTCCGCACACACTAGCCGCGATGGGCCGCGCGCACCTGGAGAGGACCAAAGGACTGATCAGGGGCATGGCCGGGCCCGGCAACCAGCCGTGCGGGGAGGGGAGTTCAGACGCGTGCCGCGGCGCCGCGACCGAGCAGCAGACATTCCTCCAGGAAGGCCAGCGCCCGCAGATGGTAGGTGCGGGCCGCGCGGCCGATGCTGATGTTGTGCCCGGCGGCCGGCAGCCGCTCCACCGTGACGAGAGGCGAGGCCGTCAGCCGGCTCTTCATCGAGGCGAGCGAGGCGTCGTCCAGCTCCCACCAGAGCTCGTGCTCGGCGAAGGTCAGCCGGAGCGGATTGGTGATGTGCCCGGCCAGCCGCGGGTACTGGATGGGCCACACCGCCGTCTGGATCTCCTCGCGCCGCGGCACCGGCCGCAGCAGGGAGCGGCTGGCGCGGAAGGTACCGGGAGCGTAGAGGTTGAGCGGGCCCCAGTTGAGCCGCGAGGCACCACCGCCGAGGGTGTCGGGGAAGTGCCGGGCCTCGCGGGCGTAGCGCCAGCCGCAGCCGTTGACGTCCAGGCCGATCAGCGCGCTGCCCGCGTCCTGCGCCGCCATGTGCAGACTGACCTTGCCGCCGTCGGAGTGGGCGACCACGAAGAACCCGGCTCCGGTCGGGTGGTTCCTGGCGAAGTCGGTGAGCGCCGCGTGCAGGGTCGTCGCCTGCTCGCCGAGCGGCTGGCCCTCCGGGAGCTGCCGGACGGAGGCGCCGTAGCCGGGCCGGTCGAGCGCCAGTACGGAGTAGCCCAGCCGCGCGCCGAGAGTGAGCAGTGAGTCGGCCGGGTCGGTCAGCCCGTTGAAGTACTCGGCGCACATGCCCCGGCCGTGGATGGCGACGACCACGGCGCGCGGTTCGCCGCCCTCGGGCTCGGCGAGCAGGCCCGACACCTGTACGCCGTCGGCGTCGAGGAGGACGGGACGAACGGCTGAGGGCACTTCGGCGGGGACGACCGGTCCGGCCGGTGCCACGGAGACGGCGGGGACGGCCGGTTCCGTGAGGAGGGCGGGTGCGACCGGTGCGGCGGGTTCTGCGGGGACGGCGGGGACGGCGGGTGCGGCGGGTGCGGCGGG
>NZ_MAUD01000044.1 GCF_001700515.1 Streptomyces lushanensis | reverse complement strand
GACGGCGCGCCGTCCGCCCCGGTAGGCCTCCTCCACGGTCAGCGCCAGCTCGGCCTCCTGGTCGGCGCCGGGCACGGCCCCGTGTGCCCCGCCGCGTCCGGTGGCCCCGAACAGGTCGCCGAAGAGATCCTCGAAGTCCACATCCCGGCGGGTGCCGCGCGGGCCCTGCCCGAAGCGCACGCCGCCGCCCGGCGTGGTCCATCCCCCCGAGGTGGTCCAGCCACCCGCGCCCCGGCCGGCCGCCGCCCGGTCACCGGCGTTCGCGGCGCTCTCGGCGGCCCCGGGGACCGTGCGGAAGCCCGGGCCGAACCGGTCGTAGCGCGCCCGGGTGTCCGGGTCGGCCAGCACGCTGTAGGCCTCGTTGACCTCCTTGAAGCGCTCCTCGGCCTCCGGGTCCTTGTTGATGTCGGGATGGTGGCGGCGGGCCAGCTTCCGGTAGGCCCGCTGGATCTCCTCGTCGCCCGCCGTCCGGGGGACGCCGAGCACCTCGTAGTAGTCCCGCGCCATGCCCGTCACTCCCGCCGCCGGCTGACCGTCACGGCCATCGGCCGCAACTGGCGGTCGTCGAGCCCGTATCCGGGGCGCAGCACGCCGACGACCGTGCCGGGCTCGGTGTCCGGATCGTCCACGACACCGACCACCTCGTGCCGGCTCGGGTCGAACGGCACGCCCTTCTCCTCCTGGCGCGGATAGCCGAGCCGCTCCAGTACGTCGACGGCCTGGTCCCGTACCGCCTCGACGCCCTGGAGGACCGAGGCGGGATCGGCGCGGGCATGGGTGAGGGCCAGATCGAGATGGTCGAGCACGGGCAGCAACTCGGCGGCGGTACGGGCCCGTTCGGTCCGCCGTATCTGCTCCAGCTCCCTGGCGTGGCGCTTGCGCAGATTGTCGAGATCGGCGAGCGCGCGGCGCCAGGCGTCCCGCACCTCGGCGAGCTCCTGCTCCGGGCCGTCCGGCGGCGGCGCGTCCGGCGGCACCGCGTCCGACGGCGCCGCGTCCGGCGTCGGCGCGTCCGGCGGCGGCGTGCCGTCCGTCGGCGGTACCGCGTCCGGTTCCGGCTGTGCGGCCATGGCGCGACCTCAGCTCCGGTCGAAGTCGGCGTCCACGACATCGTCGTCACCACCGCCGGTTCGGCCGCCCTGCCCCGCCCCGGGACCCGCGGCCCCGGGCTCCGAGGGCCCGGCGGGACCGGCCTGCCGGGCGGCGAGCCCCTGGTGGACCTGCTGGAGCTCGGAGGTCAGCGACCTGATCCGGTCCAGCGGTGCCTCGCCCTTCACCGCCTGGCGCGCGTCGCCGATCAGCAGTTGGGCACGGGCCCGCTCGTGCTCGGGAGCGCTCTCGCCCAGCTCGCCGAGCCGCCGCTCCACCTGGTACGCGACGGCGTCCAGCTCGTTGCGCGCGTCCACGGCCTCCCGCAGCGCCCGGTCCTCGCCCCGGTTGCGCTCCGCCTCGGCGATCATGCGCTCCACCTCGGACGATTCGAGGTTGGAGCCCTCGCTGAGCGTGATGCCCTGTTCCTTGCCGGTGTCCTTGTCACGCGCGGTGACATGGAGAATGCCGTTGGCGTCGATGTCGAAGATGACCTCGATCTGCGGTTCGCCGCGCGGCGCCCGGCGGATGTCGGTGAGCTGGAAACGGCCCAGTACGCGGTTGTCGGCCGCGCGTTCACGCTCGCCCTGGAGGACCACGACATCGACGGCGGGCTGGTCGTCCTCCGCCGTGGAGAAGGTCTCGGTGCGGCGGACCGGGATCGTGGTGTTCCGTTCGACGATCTTCGTCATCACACCGCCGCGCGTCTCCACACCCAGCGAGAGCGGTGTGACGTCCAGCAGCAGAACGTCCTTGACCTCGCCCTTGAGCACACCGGCCTGGACGGCGGCACCCAGCGCCACCACCTCGTCCGGGTTGACGCTCATGTTCGGGTCCTTGCCGCCGGTCATCCGCCGGACCAGTGCCTGCACGGCCGGGATCCGGGTCGAGCCGCCGACCAGGATCACCTCGTCGATGTCGCTGTCGGTGACCTTCGCGTCGGACATCGCCTGCTTGACCGGGCCCAGACAGCGGTCCACCAGATCGGCGGTGATCTGCTCGAAGGTGGAGCGCATGACGGACTCGGTCAGATGCTTGGGCCCGGTGGCGTCCGCGGTGATGAACGGCAGGCTGACCTGGGTCTGCGTCACCGAGCTCAGCTCGGTCTTGGCCTTCTCCGCCGCCTCGAAGAGCCGTTGCAGCGCCTGGGTGTCGCCGCGCAGGTCGATACCGTTCCGCTGCTGGAACGTGTCCGCGAGATGGTCCACCAGCCGGCGGTCGAAGTCGTCCCCGCCGAGATGGGTGTCACCGGCGGTGGAGCGCACCTCCACCACACCGTCGCCGACGTCCAGGATGCTCACGTCGAAGGTGCCGCCGCCGAGATCGAAGACGAGCACCGTCTCGTGCTCCTTCTTGTCCAGGCCGTACGCCAGGGCCGCCGCCGTGGGCTCGTTGATGATGCGCAGCACGTCGAGACCGGCGATCCGTCCGGCGTCCTTGGTCGCCGTGCGCTGGGCGTCGTTGAAGTACGCGGGGACGGTGATGACGGCCTCCGTGACCCGCTCGCCCATCGATTTCCCGGCGTCGTCGGCGAGCTTGCGCAGCACCAGCGCGCTGATCTCCTCCGGCGCGTACTGCTTGCCGCGGACGTCGAAGCGCGCCACGCCGTTCTCGCCCGCCACCACGTCGTAGGTCACCGCCCTGGTCTCGGCCGACACCTCGTCCAGGTGCCGGCCGATGAAGCGCTTGGCCGAGTGGATGGTGCCCTGGGGATTGAGGATCGCCTGGCGGCGCGCCAACTGGCCGACGAGCCGTTCGCCGGAGTCGGTGAAGGCGACGACGGAGGGGGTGGTGCGGGAGCCCTCGGCGTTGGGGAGGACGGTGGCTTCACCGCCCTCCCACACGGCGATCACCGAGTTGGTGGTGCCCAGGTCGATACCGACTGCCTTGGCCATGAGGTGCTCCTTACGTGCACGACGTCTTCCGGCGTCCTCGGGCCCGTTCCCGGGACGGACTCCGTGCGTCCAGGCTGGCGGGCGCGCCGGGCCGATTCCTGCTCCTGGGAGGTCGAAATCCGTGACCTCGCTGGTCCCGCCGGCACAGGCCCGGCGGCTGGCCGGACCGGGCGTCCGGACCGGATGCGCGAGCGCGGTCGCTCGGTAGAGTTGTGTGGTGGGGGGTGCCCTTCCAGGAAGGTGTCGGGCCAGGGCGATGAGCACGGCCGCCGGAAGAACCGGACCTCCGGGGCCTCCGGGCCACCGGCCCTCCCGGCTGCCCCGTCTGATGGCACTGTCGAGCGCGGTGTTCGACGGCCGCGACGAGTACGAGGTGATGCGGCTGGCCGCCGCGTGTGTCGCGCGGCTGGGCCCGTGCCGTACCGAGGCCGGATATCTGCCGGCCGCCGGACGGCTGGTCCACCTCCCGATGGGCTGCTCCGTCACCAGCCGCTCCCTGGACGTCCAGATCGCGGAACTCGGCGACCGGGACGGTGCCGTCCGGCTTCCCGACCGGGTGTGGTCCTGGGCGTTCGCCCTGCGGGAGCCCGGCGGCCGGGCCGGATCCCGGCGCGCCGGACATCTGGTCGTGAGCGCCCGGCAGCGGCCGAGCCATGACGAGATCACCCTGCTCGGCCTGCTGGCGCGGCAGACCGGAGCGGCCCTGACGGGCGCCGCGGCCCGCCGCCGGGAGCGTGAGCACGCGGTGGAACTGGACCGGGCCCGGAGGGAAGGCGCCGCCGCCCGCGGCCGGCTCGTCGCCGTGGAGGCCGAGCTGAGACACCAGCGGTCGGTGCAGGAGGCGCTCAGCGGTGCCACGGCCACCGGCGACCCCGAGGCGGGCATCGCCAGGACCGTGCACCGGCTGACCGGCTTTCCCGCCGCCGTGGAGGACCGGTTCGGCAATCTCCGCGCCTGGGCGGGGCCCGGCCGGCCCGATCCGTACCCCAAACCCGATCCGGGACGGCAGGAGGAGCTGATCCTCGACGCGGCCAGGAACGCGCACCCCGTCCGTCTGGGACACCGGCTCGTCGCCGTCGCCCGCCATCGCGGCGAGATCCTCGGCACGGTGTCCCTGGCCGATCCCGACGCGCGCGCGGGGGAGCGCGAGGAGTTCGCGCTCGCCCGCGCGTGTGAGGCGCTGGCCCTGGAGATGGCGCATCTGCGCAGCCTGGCCGAGATGGAGCTGCGGCTGCGCCGTGAGCTGGTCGACGATCTGATCACCGGTACGGACGACGAGAGCGCCTTCGCCCGCGCGGCGGCCGTCGGCCACGACCTGCACGGCCCCCAGCATGTCGTCGCGGTGGGATGGCCGGCGACGGCCGCCGACGACGCGTTCGTCCACGCGGTGGCCGTGGCGGCGGCCGGTCTCGGGCTGCGGTCACTGGCCGCCCGGCGCTCGGGCCGCGCGGTGCTGGTGGTCCAGGGGCGGCCCAGGGGCGACGAACTGCACCGGGCGATCGCCAGGGAACTGGGCTCGCGCGCGGGCGCCGTCGGTCTCGGCGGGCGCTGCGACGCACCGTCCGCGATCCCGCGCTCGTACCAGGAGGCGCTGCGGGCGCTGGAGGTACGCCGGTGCTCGCGCGTGCCGCACGGCGCGACCTCGTTCGACGACCTGGGCCTGTACCGGATCATCGGGACGGGCGACGACTACCGGGAGATCGAGGGATACGTCCGCGAATGGCTCGGCCCGCTCCTCGACTACGACACGGCCCACCGCACCGATCTGGTGTCCACGCTCTCCCAGTACTTCGAGGCGGGCGGCAACTACGACAACACGGCCGCCGTCCTCGGTATCCATCGCAGCACACTGCGCTACCGGCTCCAGCGTCTGCGCGAGATCGGCGGCCATGACCTGGGCGATGTCGAGACCCGGCTCAATCTGCATGTGGCGACCCGGGTCTGGAAGGTCCTGGGCGGCACGGCCTGACCGGCACGCCCGGCCGCACCCGCAGTGACTCCCACGTCGCTCCCGCCGCGGCTCCCACAGTGGCGGGGCCGTCAATGCGGCGTGCTCGTACAGATGTTGCTGTGGCAGTATTTGCCGGGGTGGCGATGATCCGCAGGGGGAGATGTGTGCTGGTTCGCGTCTCTCTTTCCTGTATGACGATCAGACTTTCATGGAGCCCTCAATGCCGTCAGGAACGCCCAAGTCCCAGGTCGACACCAGCAAGCCGCATCCGGCCCGTATCTACGACTTCCTCCTCGGCGGCAAGGACAACTACCCGGTCGACCAGGCGCTGGCCTCGCGGCTGACGGCCGAGGCGCGCGAAGGGGCCCGGCAGAACCGGGCCTTCATGCAGCGCGCGGTCGGCTGGGTGGCCCGCAGCGGTATCGACCAGTTCCTCGACATCGGCACCGGCATCCCTACCGCGCCGAACCTCCACCAGATCGTCCAGGAGATCGACCCCAGGGCCCGGATCGTCTACACGGACAACGACCCGATCGTGCTGCGCCATGCCGAGGCCCTGCTGATCAGCACGCCGGAGGGCGTCACCAACTACATCGAGGCCGATGTCCGCGAGCCGGAGGCGATCCTCGACCACGCCCGCACCCTGCTGGACTTCGACCGGCCCGTCGCGCTGTCCCTCATCGCCCTCATGCACTTCATCCCGGACGAGGACGACCCGTACGGCATCACCCGCACCCTGCTCGACGCCCTGGCTCCCGGAAGCTGTCTGGTGCTCTCCCATCTGACGGGGGACTTCCTCACCGAGGAGCAGAACAAGGTCGACGCGTACCGGTCGAGCGGGATCAATCTGCGTCCTCGTACGCGCGCGGAGGTCGAGCGGTTCTTCGAGGGGCTCGACATGGTCGAACCCGGTCTGGTGACCCGCTGGTACAAGGACACGCCCGCGCCGGAGAACGACACGAGCACCGAACTCCTCTACGCCGGAATCGCCCACGTCCGCTGACGGACGGCGAACGGCCGCGGCACGGGCTTCGGGCCCGTGCCGCGGCCGTCGGTCGCGGCCGTGGTCAGGGAGTACTGATCCCCGGGCCGGTGAAGGTGTAGCTGTCGAGGTCGAGAATGGCCCCCGAGCCACCGGTGAAGACCACGTAGAGATCACGCGTGCGTTCCTCGGCGCCGGTGACCGCGGCGCTGACCTCGGTGTAGGTCTCCCAGCCGCCGGTGTTCGGCACGGTCACCCGCGCCAGGACCGGTCCGGTCACCGAGTCGTAGCGGAAGGTGGCCACATTGCCCGCCTTGTCCGAGGACACCCGGGCCCTGACCCCGGTCACGCCCTTGAGGCTCACCGGGTGGTAGCGGACCCACTCGTTGTTCTGCACGTCCCCGAGGCGCTTCCCGCCCTCCGCTCCCGCCGCGGTGATGATCTGCGGTCCCGACAACTGCGCGAAGTGCTCGGCCTGCCACCGCTTGGGCCACAGCGTCCGCTGCTGTTCACCGGTCAGCGGCACCGTTCCCGTGGCGCCCTTGTCGGTGTAGGTCGCGCGCACCACGTAGAACTGTGTGGCGTCGAGTCCGGAGTGGATCGGCCCGGTGTTGAACGTCGTGGAGCAGCCGGTGCCCTCGGCGACCTCGTGCGCGTGTTCCTGGTGGCCCAGGGCGATCCGTACGATGACCTTCGAGCAGTCGATCGGACCGTCCTGGGGATCCGTCGCGGAGGCGGTCACGGTGACCTTCTCGTTCCACTCGTACACCCCGCCGTCCGGTGGCGAGGAGATAGTCAGCGTCGGACGGTTGTTGCCGACCACGATCGGGACGGT
The DNA here is from genome assembly GCF_001700515.1 of Streptomyces lushanensis. GTDB lineage: Bacteria > Actinomycetota > Actinomycetes > Streptomycetales > Streptomycetaceae > Streptomyces > Streptomyces lushanensis. Next base: position 6,162 of record NZ_MAUD01000044.1, on the reverse strand, counting down.
CGTGGTGCCGGTCCGTCCGGTGCCGTCGCTGACGGTCAGTCTGGCCTGGAAGCTGCCGTTGGCGGGATAGGTGAAGGTCGGGTTGGCCGCCGTGGAGTCGGTGCTTCCGTTGTCCGTGAAGTCCCAGGCGTAGGTGAGCGGATTGCCGTCGGGATCGCTGCTGCCGGCGCTGGAGAAGGTCACGGCCAGCGGCGCGAGTCCGTTGTCCCTGTTCACCGACGCCTTGGCGAGCGGCGACCGGCCGCCCTGCACGTAGTTGATCTTGTAGAGCCCGGCGTCCTCGGCGCCGGAGAAGTAGCCGCTGCCGTATTCGAGCAGATACAGCGAACCGTCCGGGCCGAACTCCGAGTCGATCGGGTGGACCAGGCGCATACCGTCCAGCACCGGCTCGATCGCGGTCGGAGTGCCGGTGGCGGGGTTGCCGTTGTTGAACTGCACTTCCTTGATCCAGTTACGGCAGTACTCGGAGATCAGCAGCTTGTTGTCGTAGTACTGGGGCCACTTGACGTCGGAGGCGAGATTCGCGTCGTAGTGGTAGACCTCGGTGTGGTTGGGCGAACCGCAGCCGCCCGGATTGTCGAGCTGCGGCCACTCCTTGCTGCCGCCGTGCTGCTCCCACACCAGCGCGGGTTTGGTGGGCGGAAGCTGCTGGATGCCGGTATTGCGGGGCGAGTTGTTGACCGGTCCGGTCGTGCCGCCGCACGGGAACCAGCCGCGCGGTGCGTTGGCGGCGAAGTCCCAGTCGTTGTAGGCCACATTGGGCCCGCCGCAGTAGGGCCAGCCGTAATTGCCGGGACCGGTGGCGCGGTTGAACTCGTCGTACGCCGCGGGGCCCCGGTTGGCGACGGTCGCACCGGCGTCGGGGCCGACCTCGCCCCAGTACAGGGTGTTGTTGGCCTTCTTGTCGACCCAGACGCGGTAGGGATTGCGCACGCCCATGACGTAGACCTCGGGACGTGTTCCCGCGGTCCCCGGGGCGAAGAGATTGCCGCTGGGAACGGTGTACGTCCCGTTGTCCTCCGGATGGATCCGGTTGATCTTTCCGCGCAGGTCGTTGGCATTGCCCGAGGTGCGCTGGGCGTCGTACTGCGGGCTGCGGGAGGTCCGTTCGTCGATGGGCGCCATACCCGCCGAGTCGCCGCCGGAGTTGGTGTTGTCACCCACCGCGAAGTAGAGGTTCCCGGCGGTGTCCCAGGACATCGAACCCGCGGAGTGGCAGCACAGTTCACGCTCGGTCGGCCACTCGATGATCACGTCCTCGCTGGCCGGCGAGAGCGTGTTGGTGGCGCGGTCGAAGGTGAACCGGGAGATCCGGTTGACCAGCGGAGTGACCTTCGGCGAGTAGAACAGCATCACCCAGCCGGTGGTGGCGAAGCGCGGATGCAGGGTGATGCCGATCAGCCCGTCCTCGAACCGGGCGTCCAGCGGCAGGGTGAGCGCCACCGTCGTCGACGAGGTCGCGGGGTTGTAGAGCCGTACCTGACCGCCCGAGGCGCTGGTGCCCCGGTTGATGTAGAGGACCTTCTGGTCCGGCAGCACGGCGAGTTCGATCGGCTCGCCCATCTGGAGCCCGCCGTCGAGTTTGACCTTCTCGAACCCGCTCGTCGGCGGGGGAGCGGCGGCGGCCCGTGGCGCGGCGGCGGCCTGTGGTGCCGCGGCGGCGGCACCGGGCGAGAGCAGCAGGGCGGACATCGTGAAGAGCGCGGCGAATAAGGAGAGGGCACGGGACAGCACGATAGGTACCTCCAGGGGCCTGTCGCGGGTGTGAGGGGTGTTCTGCCAGGACCTGCCGGACAGGGCCCGGGTCCGGGCCCTGTCCGGCAGGTCCCCGTGGGCCCGGAACGCCCGGCACGGCGTCTCGCGGCGTTGTCGGAGTCTCCCGGGTACGTCCAGTACCCGGGAGATCCTCCGCCTCGCGACGCACCGCACCGGACGCCCCGGGCTGATCCACGAAGATCGGCCGGACAGGTCCTAGCTTCCGAGCACGGCGAGATCCCACAGGGAGTAGCCCCACTGCGTGGCCCGCTCCGTGCCCTGGACCCGTACGTAGCGGGCGGTGCCGCTCACCGCGATGTCGTCGATGCCTCCGTCGCCCGCCGTCGTGGTGTTGACGGTGCGCCAGGTCGCGTTGTCCGTCGAGGTCTGGACGGTGTACGCCTTGCCGTAGGCGGTCTCCCAGTTCAGCCGGACCCGCTGGAGGGTACGGACGGAGCCGAGGTCGACGGTGATCGACTGGGGATCGGAGTAGGCACTGCCCCAGCGTGTGGTGAGGTCGCCGTCGACGGCGTTGGCGCCCGCGTGCGGGCTGCCGGGCTCCACGCTGGTGACCGTGACCGGACGGCCGCGCGCCAGATCGGTGGCCGCTGTCCCGTCCTGTTTGATCCTGATGTCGCGGTAGTTGATGTCCATACCGGCGCCGTCGTTCTGGACGCCGATGTGCCCGAGCGCGATGTCGCGGGTGCTGGTGTAGTCGTTGATCTTCACACCGTTGAGATAGATCTCGACATGGCGGCCGTGGACCGCGATCTCGTAACTGTTCCACGCTCCCGGCGGATTGAGCGCGGCGGCCCGTGCCGCCGTGTCCGGGGCCCGGAAGCTGTAGACGCTGCCGGTGGTCCGGGACGGATCGGCGTCGGTCGCGTCGATCTGGATCTCGTGGCCGAGGTCGACGGGCTTCCACGGATCGCCCTGGGGATCGGGGAAGCCGATGAACACTCCGCCGTTGTCGTCGCCCGGCATCATCCAGTCCAGCTTCAGCGAGTAGTCGCTGAAGGGCGTCACCGGATACCAGAGCAGTCCCATGCCGCCGACCGAGGTGAGGGTGCCGTCGGCGAGGGTGAATCCGCCGGGACCCGCCTGCCGCCAGCGGTCCAGGCTCGCCTGGGTGCCGTCGAACAGGGGGGTGTAGCCGTTCTCCGGGCGGCAGTCGGCGGGCCGCGCGCCCGAGGCGGTCTGGATACCGCCGAGGAGCATGGTGGTGAACGCGGGATCCGCGTAGGACTCCTCGGTGTGGCCGAGACCGGTGTACCAGGCCCGTCCGCCGCGGTAGTTCTGGCACCAGGTGATCGGATGATCGCCCATGCTGCCACCGGAGTACGAGGCCTCGTCCAGGCTCGCGAGCACCTTCACCGCCGAGCGCGGATTGGCGCGGTAGTTGTACCACTCGTCGGTCCTCGTCCAGCGCCGCGGAAGATGCGCGGTGGAGACGGAGGACCGGTCCTCGACCTTGACGGTGGCCTGCTGCGTGGCCGGGTGCGAGGCGAAGTACGCGCCGACGAGCCCGCCGTACCAGGGCCAGTCGTACTCGGTGTCGGCGGCGGCGTGGACGCCGACATAGCCGCCGCCCGCCGCGATGTAGGACTCGAAGGCGGTCTGCTGCGCGGCGTTGAGCACATCACCGGTGGTCGAGAGCCAGACCACTGCCTGGTACTGCGCCAGGTTGGCGCTGGTGAACGCGCCCGCGTCCTCCGTGGCGGTGACGGTGAAGCCGTTGGCCGCGCCGAGGCGCTGAACGGCGGCGATCCCGGCCGGGATCGACGAGTGCCGGAAACCGGCGGTCTTGGAGAACACCAGCACCTTGGAGAGCGGTGCGGCGACGGAAGCGGGGGCGGCGGCGGACACCGGTACGGTCTCCGGCGCGCGCGGCACGGCGACCAGTGACAGGGCCAGCAGGACGAGCGCGATCATGGTGCGGGACACAAGGCGCACGATCCAGTCCTCTCTCGGAGCGCCCGTGGGCGCCGGCTGAGGTACGAGTGCGTGGCGGAACGAGGCGGCGCAGTGGCCGCGTCAGACGTAGTGAACATCGGAGGTTTCGAGGGGTCAAGGGACCGGGCGTCCCGGGTTTTCAACGGCTGGGATCCGCGCCCCGCGGGCATGCCGCTGCCGCGCTCGGCCAAGTGAGCGGCCGAGCGCGGCAGGGTGATGGCAGGAGCGCCGGTCAGCGCTGCGGTACGGGGAACGCCACCGGGCTGCGGTGACCGGCCCGGTTCACGGCGCGAACACCGAAGAAGAGATTGTCCTTGGAGAGATCCACGGTGTGGCTGGTCGCCCCGGCGGCCCCGACCACATGGGTCCACTCCGGCGCCGTCGTCTCGCGCCACACCACCTCGTACCCGGTCAGATCGGTCTCCGTGCCCGCGTCCCACACCAGTTCGGTGGCGTTGGTCAGTGAGCTGGTGACGATCTTCACCCCGCGCGGAGTGGCCGGAGCCTGCGCGAGCGTCCACAGGGCCGCGCCGTTGACCCGCGCCACCCGGGCGATGTAGCCGAAGTCGCAGAACTCGGGCAGGTCACCGTACTGCTGTCCGTCCTCCACCCGTACGTCCTGGTGCTGATGGGCGAAGTCCTCGGTCGGCTCGGTGAACCGGGCCGCCGCGTAACCGCGTTCGAGGAAGGGGATGTGGTCGCCGCCGCGCAGATAGCGGTCGCGGCGGTAGATCACCCGGACGTTCATGCCCGTGGCGTCGTTGTTCGCGACATCACGGACGAACCGTGCGAGCTGACGCGTCGGCGAGTCGTTCTCGCCGCCGACCGAGCGGCGGACATTGGCCTCCGCCGGGGTCTCGGCGGTGGGCACGCCCTCGGCGAAGAGCCGCACGGTGTACGGGTCGCGGGTGCCGTCGTCGGCCTTGGGGCTGCCGACGATGTCGTTGGTGAACATGGCCAGGACATTCGTTCCGGCGGCCTTGAACCGCTCCGCCATATGGGCGGCCCCGTAGAGCCCTTGCTCCTCGCCCGCGACAGCCGCGAAGACGATGGTCGCGGCCGGGCGGCGGCGCGCCATGACCCGGGCCAGCTCCATGGCCACCGCGACACCGGAGGCGTCGTCGTCGGCGCCCGGCGCGTCACTGACCGCGTCCATGACATCGCTGGCGCGCGAGTCGTAGTGGCCGGAGACGACATAGACGCGCTCGGGATCGACCGAACCGCGGAGCGTCGCGACGACATTGGTGATACGGGTCGCCACCGGGATCCGGGAGGCGGGTTCCTGTATGTACGACTGGAGCTCGACGGTCATCCGGCCGCCGGAGGCCGCCGCGTACCGCTTCAGTTCCTCGTATATCCAGTCCCTGGCGGCACCGATACCGCGCTCGGGGTCGTCCTGGGTGGAGAGCGTGTGGCGCGTTCCGAACGCGGCGAGCCGGCGGACGGTCGCCTCGATCCGGTCGCGGTCGATCTCCTTGAGCAGTTCGCGCAACTCCCGGCCCGGGGCCTGGGCGGTGGCGGCGCGGTCTTCCTTCCCCCGCCCGGCCGGAGCCGCCGCGGGAGCGGCCTGGGCCACCGCCGGCACGCCGACCACGGCGGTCGCGACGGTGGCGGACAGGACGGCTCTGCGGGGCATGCCTGTGGGGTGCTGGGGCATGAGGGGGTCCCTTCCACGGCTGCGTCGGTGACATGACACTGGCGCTCCATGGTCATGGACAGGCCAACCATGACACAAGGTCGCCCGGTGTTCCGCGCGGGTCCACCGGGCCGGCCCCGGCTTCCCGGCAGCCGCCCGTGGCGGCAACTGGCCGGGCTCGTGCGGTACTTGACAAGGTCTAGACCTTCCCCTTCAATCCAAGCGAAACCGTCAGAGGCGCCGTCGGCGCGAAGAGGGGAAAGCAACCGAAGATGCCAGGAAAATCCTTCAGAGGTCTCTCACTCGCGCGCTCCGCGGTGGTCCTCGCCGCCGGCGCGCTTCTCGCCACCCTGTTCGCGGTACCCGCCTCGGCCGCCGATCCGGTCGGCCAGATCACCGGTCTGGGCGGCAAGTGCGTCGATGTCGCCGGCGCGAGCAACGCGAACGGCACTCCCGTACAGCTCTACGACTGCAACGGCAGCAACGCCCAGAGGTGGACCGTCGCGAGTGACGGCACTCTGCGCGCGCTGGGCAAGTGCCTGGACATCGTCGAACGCGGCACCGCCGACGGCGCGCTCGTCCAGCTCTGGGACTGCGGTGGCGGCGCGAACCAGCAGTGGGTCGTCAACTCCGCCCGCGACATCGTCAACCCGCAGGCCAACAAGTGTCTGGACGTCAAGGACCGCAGCACCGCGAACGGCGCCCGGCTCCAGATCTGGACCTGTACGGGACAGACGAACCAGAAGTGGACGGCGGCCGGCACCAGCGGTGGCGGCAACCCGTCACCGTCGGGCTTCGTCGTCAGTGAGTCCCAGTTC
>NZ_MAUD01000438.1 GCF_001700515.1 Streptomyces lushanensis | reverse complement strand
GAGCCGCTGTCGCACATCCTGGACAACATCCCGATCCTGTCCGGGAACGGTGTCGGCAACAACTGACGCTCCTCGGAGGCCCGGTCCGGCACTGTGCCGGACCGGGCCTCCGTCGTGAGGTGGGTAGGGTGCCGGAGTGCTCACCGTGACAACCGTGAATGTGAATGGGCTCCGCGCCGCCGCCAAGAAGGGGTTCGTGGAGTGGCTGGCGGAGACCTCCGCCGATGTGGTCTGCCTCCAGGAGGTAAGGGCCGAGCCGGGCCAGTTGCCCGAGGGCGTCCGGGAGCCGGAGGGCTGGTACGTCCTGCACGCTCCGGCGGCGGCCAAGGGCCGCGCGGGTGTCTCACTCCTCTCGCGCCGGGAGCCGGACCGTACGCGGACCGGGTTCGGCAGCGCGGAGTTCGACACGGGCGGGCGGTACGCCGAGATCGATCTGCCGGGAGTCACGGTGGCCAGCCTCTATCTGCCGTCGGGCGAGGTGGGCACCGAGCGGCAGGACGAGAAGGTCCGGTTCATGGACGAGTTCCTGCCGTACCTGGCGGAGCTGGGCAAGCGCGCCGCCGCCGACGGCCGTGAGGTGCTGGTCTGCGGCGACTGGAACATCGCCCACCAGGAGGCCGACCTCAAGAACTGGCGCGCCAACAGGAAGTCCTCCGGTTTCCTGCCCGAGGAGCGCGCCTGGCTGACCCGGCTGTACGGGGAGACCGGTTGGACGGATGTGATGCGCGCCCTCCATCCCGGCCAGGACGGTCCGTACTCCTGGTGGTCCTACCGGGGCCGTGCCTTCGACAACGACTCGGGCTGGCGTATCGACCTGCACGTGGCCACGGCCGGTCTGGCCGGGCGTGCCGTCAAGGGCTGGGTGGAGCGCGCGGCGGCGCACGAGGAGCGCTGGAGCGATCACGCGCCGGTGACGGTGGTCTACGAGAGCTGAGTCCGTGCCCCGCCGCGCAGACGGCGGTCCAGGGCCATCGAGAACTCCGCCTCGACGATGCTCTTCGCCAGCGGGCGGAGTTCGGCGGAGTCCGCGGAGGCGGTTGAGTGGGCGGTGAGGACCGCGCTGAAGAGTTCCGCCAGGGCGTCCGCGTGGGCGCGCACCTCGCGGGCGGCCTCCAGGATCGCGGCGAGCGGGATTCCCTCACGGACCAGGGCCGCGGAGACCTCCAGCAGTCTGCGGCTGATGTGGACGATCTCGTCGCCGTCGGTGGCCAGATAGCCGAGGGCGAGGGAGGCGGCGAGATTCTCCGCGGTCGCCTCGCCCTCGAAGTGGTCCGCGAGTTCCTCGGGCGAGAGCCGGACCGGGGTGTCCTCGGTGGGGTCGCCCAGGTCCTGTCCGGCCGGGCGTCGTGGTCCCGCGGGGACCGGCCGGACGGAACCCAGGCCCAGGACCTCGCCGACACCGCGTCCGCTCTCGAAGGCGGTGGCCAGGTCGGCGATGCCGTTCAGGGTGTGGCCGCGCTCCAGCAGGGCCGCGATCGTACGGAGCCGGGCCAGATGGTGGTCGTCGTACCAGGCGATCCTGCCCTCGCGCCGCGGCGGCCGTATCAGTCCGCGCTCACGGTAGAAGCGCACGGTGCGGACGGTGATGCCCGCCTCCCGTGCCAGCTCCTCCATGCGGTACTCCATACCGGGCACCTTATGTCGTACCGCCGGTAACGTGCCTCCAACGGCCCCCTACCCATGAGTACGGAGCTGCTCTACGCTCCGGATTGCGCCAGTGATCGCTGGCGCGGTTCGTGGATGTCCGGCGGCAGGAGGCGGTATGGGCCAGCACGTACGCGTGGCGGTGGTCGGATCCGGATTCGGTGGCCTCGGGGCGGCGGTCCGGCTGCGCAGAGAGGGGATGACCGACTTCGTCGTACTGGAGCGGGCGGGCTCGGTCGGCGGGACGTGGCGGGACAACAGCTATCCGGGATGCGCGTGCGATGTGCCGTCGCACCTCTACTCGTTCTCCTTCGCGCCCAATCCCGACTGGCCGCGCGTCTTCTCCGGGCAGCGGCACATACGGGCCTATCTGGAGCGGATCGCGGACGCCTTCGGGCTGCGTCCGCATCTGCGGCTGCACCACGAGGTCCGGCTGATGCGCTGGGACAACGACGCCCTGCACTGGGAGGTGGAGACCTCGCGCGGGAACTTCACCGCGGAGGTGGTGGTCTCCGCGACCGGGCCGCTGTCGGATCCCAGGATCCCGGAGATCCCCGGACTCGCCGGATTCCCGGGCAAGGTCTTCCACACGGCGCGCTGGGACCACGACTACGAGCTGCGCGGCAAGCGGGTCGCCGTGATCGGCACCGGCGCCTCCGCGATCCAGGTCGTTCCCGCGATCCAGCCCGACGCGGGCAGGCTGACGCTCTTTCAGCGGACGCCGCCGTGGGTGATGCCGCGCGCGGACCGCGCGATATCCGCGGCCGAGCGCCGATTGCACCGGGCACTGCCCTTCACCGGGACCGTGCGCCGCCAACTGCTCTGGAGCATCAGGGAGTTGCAGGTCCAGGCCTTCACGGAACGGCCGAATGAACTCGGGCTCGTCGAGGCCCTCGCCAAGGCCAACATCGCCAGGGCGATCAAGGATCCGGCGCTACGGGCCGCGTTGACGCCCTCGTACCGCATCGGATGCAAGCGCATCCTGCTCTCCAGCACGTACTACCCGGCGCTCGCGCGGCCCAATGTCGACGTGGTCACCTCGGGTCTCGCCGAGGTGCGCGGCTCGACGCTGGTCGCCGCGGACGGTACGCGGTGCGAGGCGGACGCGATCATCTTCGGCACCGGCTTCCATGTGACGGACATGCCGATCGCCGAACGGGTCGTCGGCGCCGACGGGCGCACGCTCGCCGAGACCTGGCGCGACGGTATGGAGTCGCTGCGCGGCGCGACCGCGGCCGGCTTTCCCAACTGGATGACGATCATCGGCCCCAACACCGGTCTGGGGAACTCCTCGATGATTCTGATGATCGAGGCCCAGCTCGCCTACATGGCCGACTATCTGCGGCAGCTCGACGGCCTCGGCGCCGTCGGCGGGCGCGCGGCGCTGACGGCCCGGCCCGCGGCCGTACGCGCCTGGAACCACCGGGTGCAGGAGCGGATGCGGCGGACCGTGTGGAACACCGGCGGCTGCACGAGCTGGTACCTGGACGCCAACGGCCGCAACACCACCATCTGGCCCGGTACGACGACGGAGTTCCGCAGGGCCACGCGCCGCGTCGATCTCTCGGAGTACGAGGTGATCCGCGCCACGGGGCCGCACACCGTCGTCCCGGCGCGCACCGGCGGGACCGGCGCGCGGGAGGCTGTGCGGTGAGTGTGCGCGCGGGTCTCCGGGCCGCCCGGTCGCGGGTGGCTCGGTGAGCTCGATCTCGACCTGTACGTAAGGGAGTTGACGGTGCCCACCGCCGTACCGGTGGGCACCGCGGACCGGCCGGCTCCGCCGCTCCGGTCACGGGCGCCGGCCGCCGTCGCCGCCCGGCCGCCCCGGTCCGACCGGACTGACCGGCGCCGGACACCTGACACCTGACACCCGTGGAGGCGCCGCAGGCCGTCACGGCCAGGAACCGCGGGCCGGCCGGATCGAGGAGCGTCTCGGCGCGGGCGTTCCCTTCGCTGCTCGGGGAGGGCCGCGGCGCCGACCGGGGCGAGGTGACGCGGGAGCCGCGGCGGCGGCTGACCCGGCCGTCGAACCGCACGTATCCGCTCCCTCCCGCCGTCGACCGGATCGCCGCCGGGACGGAGCGGCGCCCGGCGCATGTCCGCGCGCGGTGGTGGCCGCGCGGGACGCGGTCGCTACGGGGCTGTCCGCCGGGCCGTGCCGCGGCCGTCGGCGCGCGGCAGACGAGGCGGGCCGAACCTCGTATGGCCGCGGCGCGCAAGGGACTTGTGGGGGCGGACGGTACTGCCGACGAGCGCGGGCGCACACAGCGTGACTGATCGAAATGCGCGGAATGTCGGGACATGTAAGTCTGGTCGAGGCCCCACCCCACACCCCCCACCTCTACCAGGAGTTGAAATTCCATGGGTATTTCCGACCAGTTCAAGGACAAGGCGCAGGAGCTCGGAGACCGGGCGAAGGCGCAGATGGGCGACAACCAGCGGGACGACCAGTCCCCGCGTTCACAGCAGGGCCGTCAGGGCCAGCAGGGCCAGGGCCAGGGTCAGGGCCAGCCGAACCGGCAGGGGCAGCAGCCGGGCCAGCCGGGCCAGCACGGTCAGTCGGGCCAGCGCAACCCGCAGGGCAACGACCGTGCCCAGGACCGTGACAACCAGTCGCCCCGCAGGGCGCAGGACGCACACGACGACGTCGACGATCGCTTCGACGCCTGAACGAACGGCCTGAGGGCCTGAGGACCTGACAAGAGGCGCATCCGGTTCACCGGGTGCGCCTCCTGTCCGTACTCGGGCCCTTCCTCTGGCGGCGGCGCCGGGCCGGTCGCTCAGCGGGTCCCGCGCGGCGGCAGCGGAGGCCGGCGCAGATCGGGCACGGCTCCGTACCCCGGGGGCGCCGAGGCCGGATGTCCCGCCAGCAGGTCCAGCGCCACCCACACCGCGTCGTCGAGCTGGGCGTGCCGGCCCTCCGCCCAGTCCAGCGGTGTGCGCAGCGCCTCGATGTCGGGCTCCACACCGTGGTTCTCGATGGACCAGCCGTACGCGTCGAACCAGGCCGCGTTCATCGGCACCGTGATCACCGTGCCGTCGGCGAGGCGGTGGCGTCCCGTGATGCCGACCACTCCGCCCCAGGTCCGCTGGCCCACCACCGGGCCCAGATTCAGCAGCCGGAAGGCGGCGGTGATCATGTCGCCGTCGGAGGACGTCGCCTCGTCGGCGAGCGCGACGACCGGGCCGCGCGGCGCGTTGGAGGCGTACGAGACGGGCTGGGCGTCCCGTGTCAGATCCCATCCGATGATCTTGCGGCTGAGCTTCTCCACCACCAGCTCGCTGATGTGACCGCCCGCGTTGCCGCGTACGTCCACGATCAGCGCGGGCCGTGAGACCTCAAGGCGCAGATCGCGGTTGAACTGAGCCCAGCCCGAGCCGCCCATGTCGGGGATGTGCAGATAGCCGCATCTGCCGCCGCTGATCTCCCGTACCACCGCGCGGCGTTTGGCCACCCAGTCCTGGTAGCGCAGCGGGCGTTCGTCGATGAGCGGAACGACCGCGACGCGACGGGAGGGGCCCTTGCGCTCGGCGGGCCGGAAGGTCAGCTCGACCGTGGTGCCTCCGGCCGCGGCGAGCAGCGGATAGGGACCCGTCACCGGATCGACGGGCCGGCCGTCGACATGGGTGAGGGCCGCTCCCTCGCGGATGCCCGTACCGGCGAGCGGTGAGCGGGCCTTGGAGTCGGAGGAGTCGCCGGGCAGGATCCGCTTGACCACCCAGGCGCCGTCCCGGCGGACCAGATTGGCGCCGAGCAGTCCGATGGGGCGCTGGTAGTGCGGCGGGCCCTCGTTGCGGCGGGCGGGCGTGACATAGGCGTGGGAGGTGCCCAGCTCGCCGAGGACCTCACGGAGCAGATCCGCGAACTCGTCGGGAGAGGCGACCCGTTCGACCAGCGGACGGTACTGGGCGAGGACACCGTCCCAGTCGATGCCGCACATCTCCGGCTCCCAGAAGTACGCGCGGATGACGCGGCCCGCCTCCTCGAACGCCTGGCGCCACTCCGCGCCCGGATCGACGTCGTGCAGGATCCGGCGCAGATCGAGAAAGACCGTCGAATCGCTGTCGCCGGGCTCGGTGGCGGGCACGGCCCGTAGCTCGCCGTCGTCCACGACCACCAGCCTGGTGCCGTCACCGCTGACGGCGAACCAGTCCAGATGGCCTACGAGTTCGCTCTTACGGGCCTTGACGATGTCGAAGTGTTCCAGGGTGGGACGGCCCGACATGTCCGCGGGATTGGCGAAGGTCTCACCGAGCGCGCCCGAGATCGGCCAGCGCAGCCAGACCAGACCGCCGCCGCTGACCGGACGCAGGGCCGAGTACTTGGACGCGGTGACCGGGAACGGGGTCACCCGGTCCGCCAGGCCCTCGACCTCGACCGTGACCGTACCGTCGCCGGACTCGCCGTCCGACGGATCGAGCCCGCCGGCGGCCGGGCGGCCGTCC
>NZ_MAUD01000437.1 GCF_001700515.1 Streptomyces lushanensis | reverse complement strand
GCTCCGGAGCCGGCCCCGGAGCAGGTGACCCCCGCACAGGCGGGACCGAAGGGACCGGCGAGGCCGGCAAGACCGTCTCCCGGCCGCGCAAGTCGAGTTGGACGTACATCGGCCCCGGGATCGTCGTCGCGGCGACCGGCGTCGGCGCGGGAGATCTGGTCGCGACGCTCATCGCGGGCAGCGAGTTCGGCTACACCCTGCTCTGGGCGGCGGTCATCGGCTGTGTCGTGAAGATCTCCCTCGCCGAGGCGGCGGGCCGCTGGCATCTCGCCACCGGCCGTACGCTCTTCGACGGCTGGCGCAGCCTCGGCAACTGGACCACCGTCTATTTCGCGGTCTATGTCCTTGTCTGGGGCTTCGTCTACGGCGCCACGGCCATGTCCTCCAGCGCCCTGCCGATCGTGGCGCTCTTCCCGGACGGTCCAGGGCTCAAGACCTGGGCGGTCATCACCGGGCTGGCCGGTCTGGTCTTCGTCTGGTTCAACCGGTACGCCGTCTTCGAGAAGGCCATGACGGTGCTGATCGGTATGAAGTTTCTTGTCGTCATGTATGTCGCGATCCGTGTCGCACCGGATCTCGGTGAGGCCGTCACCGGTCTCGTGCCGGTCCTGCCGGACGGTTCGGTGCTCTACACGCTCGGGCTGATCGGCGGCGTCGGCGGCACCATCACCATGGCCGCCTACGGGTACTGGGTGAACTCCAAGGGCTGGACGAACTCCGGCTGGATGAAGGTGATGCGGCTCGACAACCGCGTCGCCTACATCACCACCGGCTTCTTCGTCGTCGCCATGCTGATCATCGGCGCCGAACTGCTGCACTCCTCCCGGATCGCCCTCACCTCGGGCGACCGGGGCCTGATCGATCTCGGCACCGTACTGGAGGACCGCTTCGGCGTGGTCACGGCGAAGCTCTTCCTGATCGGCTTCTTCGCCACGTCCTTCGGGGCGCTGATGGGCGTGTGGCACGGCGTGAGCCTGATGTTCGCCGACTTCGTGGACCGCTTCGTCCGCGAGCGGAAGGGGGTGGACAGGGCGGACGCGGTGGACATGGTCGCGTCGGGCGCACGGGAGCGTTCGTTCGTGTTCCGCGCGTATCTGCTCTGGCTGACCTTCCCGCCGATCTCGCTGCTCTTCCTGGACGAGCCGTTCGGCCTGGTGGTGGTCTACGGCGTGCTGGGCGCGTTCTTCATGCCGTTCCTCGCGCTCACCCTGGTCTGGCTGCTCAACTCCTCGCGTACGCCGAGGGAATGGCGCAACGGTGTGCTGAGCAATGTGATGCTGGCGGCGGCCGGGCTGCTCTTCGTGGTGCTGTGCGTACAGCAGACGAGGGACCTTCTCCGGTAGCCGCGGTGTGTCCGGCGACGCGTCGCGCGCGGTGATCCGGCCCCGCGTCGCGCGGTGATCCGGCCCCGCGTCGCGCGGTGATCCGGCCCCGGACACACGGCAGCGCCGTCGGGTGGGGTTCGACGGCGCTGCCGGCCCTGTGGGGGGTCCGGGGATTCCTGGCGGTGCCGCCGGGGGAGCGGCGGCACCGCCGGTACGGTGCCGGTACGGGAGAGCCCGTACCGGGGTACCGGTACGACGAGGTGCTACGGCAGGCCGTGGACGTGCGGGCCGACCGCGTTGGACCAGGCGTTGCCCGCCGTCGCGTCCCAGTTGGTGGACCAGGTCATCGCGCCGCGGATACCGGGGTAGGTCCTGGAGGGCTTGAAGGAACCGCAGTTGGTGCCCCGGGCGAGGCAGTCCAGCGCGTTCTTCACGATGGACGGGTCGACATAGCCGCTGCCCGCGCCACGCGTGGAGGCGGGCACCCCGAGGCCGACCTGCGACGGGTCGAGGCCGCCTTCGAGCTGGATGCAGGCGAGGGCGGTGAGGAAGTCCACCGAGCCCTGGGAGTAGACCTTGCCGTCGCAGCCGAGCATCGAACCGCTGTTGTAGTACTGCATGTTGACGACCGTGAGGATGTCCTTCACGTTCAGCGCCGTCTTGAAGTACTCGCCCGACGTCGACTGCATGTCGATCGTCTGCGGCGCCATCGTCAGCACCAGTCCGCTGCCGGCCTTCGCGGAGAGCTGCCGCAGGGCCTTGGTCAGATAGGTGGAGTTGATGCCGTGTTCGAGGTCGATGTCGACACCGCTGAAGCCGTACTCCTGCATCAGCGCGTAGGTGCTGTTGGCGAAGGCGGTGGCGGAGGCGTCACTGTTGATCGTGACATTGCCCTTCTCACCGCCGACCGAGATGATGACCGACTTGCCCGCGGCCTTCTTCGCGGCGATGTCCGCCTTGAAGTCGGCCACCGAGGCGTAGCCGACGGCCGGGTCGAGGTTGAAGGTGATCTGGCCGGCCGTGGCCGTCGCGTCGGCGAACGACACGGCGATGATGTCGTACTGCGACTGGACGTCACGGAGCTTCTGCACGGTCGCGCCGTTGTTGAAGTTCTGCCAGTAGCCGGTCAGCGCGTGCTTCGGCACCGCGGGATTGCCGGGCGGCGGGTTGCCGCCGCCCTGCGCGGTCCTCGCGGTGACCGTGGCGGAGCGCGCCGACTCGCCGGCCGCGTTGGTCGCGGTGACCTGGAAGTCGTACGAGGTGTTCGCGGCCAGTCCGGTCACGGTCGAGGAGGTGCCGGTCGCCGACTGGACCCTCGTACCGGAGCGGTAGACGTTGTAGCCGGTCGCGCCGGAGACACCGCTCCAGTTGAGCGTCACGGACGACGAGGTCACCGAGCCGACGGCGAGACCGCCGGGCGCGGCGGGAATCTGCGGCCCGGGGTCGGTGCCACCGCCGCCGTCGGGGCCGAAGACGGAGAGGTCGTCGGCGTAGTAGGGCGTCTGGCCGTACCACCCGTGGGTGTAGACGGTCACGGACCGGGTGGAGGCACCGGTCCTGAAGGTGGTCGTGAGCTGCTTCCAGCCGGAGCTGTCCGGGGTCCAGGTCGACACATCGGTCGTACCGGTGCCCTCGGCGCCGAGGTACACATAGCCGCCCTGCACCCACGCGCTCAGCGTGTACGTGGAGTTGGGCTGCACGGCCACGGCCTGGGCGCACTTGGCGTTGTCCTGCCCGGCGGGCGTGCCGCGCAGCGCGGCGGCGCCACCGTGCACGGGCGAGCCGACGGTGGCCCCACTGCCCGCGGAACAGGTCCAGCTGGCGAGCCCGGACTCGTAACCCGCGTTCCTGGCGACATTGATGTCCGCGGCCTGCGCGCTCCCGGTGAGCCCGGTCACACTCAGCGCCCCGGCCGCCAGCACGGCCACGGCCCCGCCGATCCAGGTACGTATGCGACCTCTGCCGCCTGGTGCACGTTCCACTTGCTGCCTCCGCTGGGGGGTTCGGGGATGGAGGTACTGAGAGGGGGAACGGTGGCCACCGTCGGGCGTAAAGGTGGTCCAGACCAATCGACTTGTCAAGACCTCTGGCAGAAGGTCGTATACGAGGCACCCCACCCGGCCGCGGCACCCCGCCGAACGCGGAACGCCGGGACCTGCGCGGATGCCGGGCGCACCGGACCGACACCACACACCCGATCGGCACCCCCACCCGCACTACCCACAACACGCCAGAGCCCCGGCCGCCTGCGCGGCCGGGGCTCGTGTCAGTTCACCGCCGTGGTGGTGCCGCCGGGGCAGGTCTCCCGGCTCGGATGGGGCTTCTGATGTCCCGTGGTCGGCTGCCCCGGGGGCGAGCCGACCGTCTGCCCACAAGAGGGGCAGGTACCCCCGCACCGGCCGGGATCGAATCGTGGTGCCATATCAGTCCTCCTTGCGTAGGCGGTGCTGACAGGTGACGCACTTCCAACCCGGCCGTCGGCCGGACAAGACCCTAGAGCTGCCGGACGAAAGCGCGCGCTCCGTTGTGGAACGCGATCGTCAGGCCGCGGCTGTTCCCCTCACCAGGACGGGCCGACCAACGGTCGATGCTCGCGATCTCCGGCGACTCCGCCCGTGCGATGGCCGCGGCGAGCCATCCCTCGTGATCACCGGGCGCCGGGTCCGCCACTTTCTGTGCGGGGTCACCGTTGACGGGAACGTCGGCGTGTTCGTGCTTCTCCCCCTCGGCGAGCTGGCCCATGATCTGCCACCGCGCTTCACCGTCCCCGGTCGTGATCGCCAGTCCGAACGCGTACTTGGCGTCTCCCGCCTCCGCGAGGGTCTGGACGCGGGTCACGCCGGGGCTGTTCTTGGCAAGATCGAGGGTGAAGTCCTGGAACCGTGCGGGGCGCATTTGTGATCATTCCTTCCGTGGCGGCCGGGTCAGTCTAGGCGTGAAGCGCCGGCCGGGGCGGGAGGTCCTGAAGTTCATACGATCGGATCCCGAAGTGCCCGCGGACAGCCGCCGAAGCGCCGTCGGAGAGCGGGGGCGCCCGCCCCGCGTCGGTCTCTGCGGGGCGCGGAGGGTCAGTCCTCTGTGAGGCGGTCCGCCGCGTTGCCCGTGACGCAGCCCAGGACCAGGACCGCGTTGGACATCAGCAGGCCCTCCGCGGCCAGGTCCTGCCACTGGAGTGACATGTTCAGGGCCTGGGCCGCCACCGGGACGGTGAAGGTCGCCAGGGCGTGCCGGAAGGCGGCGGCGCGGAAGGGGTCGTGGTGGGCGCGGCCCGCCGCCCAGGTGGCCAGGGCTATGCAGAGCGCGTTCGGGAGGTGGATCAGCATCAGGCGGCCGAGGAACGTCTCCAGATTCTCCTCGGAGGCGAGATGGTCGTAGACCAGCGTGGCCTGGAGGTACTCGGTCACGACCAGGACGACGATGCCGACCGCCCAGGCGCGTACGAGCGCGAAGACCGGCGCTCCGGGGTCCTCGTTCCGCTGGGCGCGCGCCCCCGGGTAGTCGTACCGCGTCATCGCCCCTCGCCTCCGAACAGATCGCCGTGCATGAGAACTCCGTGCCTTCAATCGCCGTACCGTGCCGGGGCGTCCACGCCCGGGGCGTGTGCCGGGAGAGCCGCCGCGCCGCCCGGCGGGAGGCCGGCCCGCTTCAGAGCGCCGTGAACAGGAACACCGCCGCGAACCCGGCCGCCGCCAGCCCGCACCCCGTCACCAGCAGTCCGTACCGCGCCACCGGCGACCAGCTCCCGCGCCCCGCGACCGTCGCGGTGCGCTCCGGGGCCGCCGGGTCGTACGCCACCATGACCTCGCCGCCGACCTTCACCGCGCCGCCCGCCAGATCCTCGAACTCGATCACGCGCCCGTCCTCGGGCACGCGGAAGGAGAAGACGTACCGCCGCGCGTCGGACCGGTTGTACGGTTCGCTCTCGATCCGTACGCACACACCGGGCGCCCGGCCGCCCGCCCGCAGCGCTCGCGCCACCGCCGCCAGCCGACGCGCGTAGTGCGCCGTCAGCCAACCGAACAGCAGAATCATGCCCAGGAAAAAGACCTGTTCACCGCCCGGAATCCCCATCAGCGCACCCTACTTGACCGTAATGGACTCGATGATCCTGTGGAGATCGCCGTCGTCGAGCGTTCCCCGGGCCGCGTCGATCCGTACCGCGTAGGCCTTCCCGGCGGAGTCGAGTCCCGCGACGATCACGCCCTGGTACCGGGCGCCCTTCTGCGTGAACTCGAAGCCGGCACGCCGCGCCTCCTCCTCGCCGTCGGGGCCCGCGACCGCGATCTTCCGCTGCCTGCCGAGCTCTGAGCCGAGAGCGATGCCCGCCTCCGCGCCGATCGCCGCCTCCTCCGCCGAGTCCGCGTCGGTGAAGTCGAGCTGCACGGTGATCATTCCGACGGATCTGCCGTCCTCGGTGAGGGTGGCCGCCGCCGCGTTGTGCTCGCTCCGTTCGGCATCGCTCTGCGCGGTGAAGGCCGGCGGATACGCGACCGTGACCGCGGACGTCCTCAGCGTGTCCCAGCCCTCGGGGACCACACCGGCCGCCGTGTCCGTCGCCGCCCTGCTGACGACGACGGCCGGATGCGGTACGGACACGGCGGCCGGTGTG
>NZ_MAUD01000436.1 GCF_001700515.1 Streptomyces lushanensis | reverse complement strand
GCCGTCTCGATGCCGTCGCCGACGGCGACGGCATCGAGACGGCGCGCGCCTCGCGGCCCGTCGCTCCCGGTATCCGGCTGACCTCGTACGACCGGCTCGAATCCGACAAGTGGCTGCGTGTCGACACGCTCTCCGTCGATCTCGACAGCGGCGGTGCCGGCGCGGACTATCTCTCCTCGGGCAAGGTCTCCGACCGCCGTACCGTCTCCCAGCTCGCCGCCGGCCACGACGCCGGGCCCGGCCGCCGTACCGTCGCCGCGATCAACGCCGACTTCTTCGACATCAACGAGACGGGAGCGCCCCAGGGCCCCGGTCTCGCGGACGGCGAGGTCGTCCACTCCCCGGCGCCCGGAGCGCATCAGGCCGTCGGGATCGGTCCCGGGAACGCCGGGCGGATCCTGAGGCTCTACTTCGACGGCACGGTGACCCTCCCGTCGGGGCCCCGGGCGCTGCAGGCGTACAACGCGGCGAACGTGCCCGCCGGCGGCATCGGCGCCTACACCGCGGGCTGGGGGGAGGCCGACCGCCGCCTCACCGTGGACCGGGCGGCTCCCGTCGCCGAGGCCGCCGTACGGGACGGCAAGGTTGTCTCCGTGTCGGCCCTGCCCGGCACGGGTCCGATCGCCGAGGGCACCACGGTGCTGGTCGGCCGGGAGGCGGGCGCCGTGGCGCTCGCCGCGCTGCGGCCGGGTGATCCGGTGACGGTGGAATACCGGCCGCGCGCCGACGGCGGGACCGTGCCGCGCACCGCCGTCGGCGGCCGGGAACTGCTGGTCGTGGACGGGACGGCGGTCGGCCACGAGGGGGAGGGCAACAACACCGCGGCTCCCCGTACCGCCGTCGGCTTCTCCCGCGACGGCGCCACCATGCAGGTGATCACCGTCGACGGACGGCAGGCCGACAGCGGTGGAGTCACCCTCACCGAACTGGGCCTGATGATGCGTGACGCCGGTGCGTACAACGCGCTCAACCTGGACGGGGGCGGCTCCTCGACGCTGGTCGCCCGCGCGCCGGGCAGCGACGCCCTGCGGGTGGAGAACAGTCCCTCCGACGGCAGCGAGCGCACCGTGCCCAACGGTCTCGCGTTCACCGCGCCGGACGGCAGCGGCAGGCTCAGCGGTTTCTGGGTCGAGACCCGGACCCCGGCGGGCGCGGCACCGACCGTCGACCCGGTCAGGGGCGGACATCCCGAGCGGGTCTTCCCCGGACTGACCCGCCGGCTCACCGCGGCCGGGTACGACGAGACCTACGGCCCCGCGGCCGGCACACCACGCTGGCGGGCCGTGCGGTCCTCGGTGGGACGGGTCGACTCCCGGGGCGTGTTCACCGCGCGCCGCGGCGGCACCACCGAGGTGCGCGCCGAGCGCGGACACGCCACGGGCGGTACGGAACTGACCGTGCTCGACGCGCTCGACCGCATCGAGCCCACCACCCGGCGTGTCGGACTCGCCGACGCGGACGCGACGGGCACCTTCGGCATCGTCGGACTCGACGCCCATGGCACCAGCGCGCCCGTCGAACCTCGCGACGTACGGCTGGAGTACGACCGGTCCCTCTTCGCCGTCACCGACGACGGCCGGGGCTCGTTCACCGTGCGGTCCCGCACGGGCAGCGGCGCCGGAGCGATCACGGCGGGCGTCGGCGGCGCCACGACCGTGCTCGCCGTCGGTGTCGGACTCGCCGAACAGCCGGTCTCCGGTCTGGACGACGCCGCGTCGTGGACCTTCAGCCAGGCACGCGCGGGCGGCTCGGTCTCGGCGACACCGGACGGCCACACCGGCACCGGGCTCGCCCTCTCCTACGACTTCACCCAGTCCACCGCCACCCGCGCCGCCTACGCCTCCCCGCCGAGGCAGATTCTCGTGCCCGGCCGGCCGCAGTCCTTCAAGCTCTGGATCAAGGGCGACGGCATGGGCGCCTGGCCGACCCTGCATCTCAAGGACGCGGCGGGCTCCGACCAGTTGCTGCGCGGACCGTATGTCACCTGGACCGGCTGGCGGCAGGTGACCTTCGCCGTACCGGCGTCGGTGGCCGTGCCACTGAGTCTTCATCGCTTCTATCTGGCGGAGACCGCCGCCACCAAGCAGTACACGGGCGGGATCGTGATCGACGATCTGACGGCGCAGGTGCCGCCCACCGTGGATCTGCCCGAGCAGCCGGGTGCGGCGGATCCGCTGATCGACTCCGCCGCGGTGACGGAGGGCAGGGACTGGCGGTTCGCCGTCATGTCCGACGCCCAGTTCGTCGCCCGTGCCCCGGACAGCGCCCTTGTCGCCCAGGCCCGGCGTACGCTGCGCGAGATCAGGGCGGCGGGACCGGACTTCGTGGTCGTCAACGGCGATCTGGTGGACGAGGGCTCACCCGCGGATCTCGACTTCGCCCGTACCGTACTGACGGAAGAACTGGGGGACGCGGTGCCCTGGTACTACGTTCCGGGCAATCACGAGGTGATGGGCGGCTCCATCAAGAACTTCACCGACCGGTTCGGCCCCGCGCAGCGGGTCTTCGACCACGAGGGCACCCGTTTCCTCACCCTCGACACATCGGCTCTGACGCTGCGGGGCGGCGGCCTCGCCCAGATCCGGGCCGTACGCGAGCAACTGGACGCGGCGGCCAAGGACAGCCGCGTCCGCTCGGTCATGCTGATCGAGCATGTACCGCCGCGCGATCCCACGGTCCAGAAGGCCAGTGAGCTGAGCGACCGCAAGGAGGCGGCCCTGATCGAGCGGTGGCTCGCGGAGTTCCGCCGTACGACCGGCAAGGGCGCGGGACTCATCGGCAGCCATGCCGGTGTCTTCCACGCCTCACGGGTGGACGGCGTGCCGTATCTGATCAACGGCAACGCGGGCAAGGCACCCGCCGCGCCCGTGGACGAGGGCGGCTTCACCGGCTGGTCGCTCGTCGGCGTGGACCGGGTCTCCCGGGGCGAGCGGTCGGCGGCCCGGCTGCGGCCGTGGGAGGGCGGCCCCGACTGGGTCTCCGTACAGACCCGCGCGCACACCGACGCGCTGGAACTCGACGCGCCGGCCGTGCTGGCTCCCCGTCACAGCGCCCAGGTCTCGGCGAGCGTCGTCCAGGGCGCCCGGCGGATCCCGGTCGGGTTCCCGCTGAGCGCGGACTGGACCGGCTCGCCGAACCTCCGTATCGGCGACCGGGACGGTGTCCGGCCCCGCCACACGGCGCTCTTCGACCCGGCGACGGGCACACTGACCGCACTGCGGCCGGGCACGGTCACGCTCGCGGTGACGGTCAGCGGGGTGACACGCGCGAGCGAGATCCGGATCGCCGCGACGGCGGCGGGCGCGGCCGCGGTGGTCGCGCCCGCGGCGTGATCCGGCACGTCGTGCCCCGTACGGAGAGGCGCGCCCCTTCGGCATGAGCACGGTGTCCCGTGCCCGGAACCACCGGAACCGGGCACGGGACACCGCGACCGCGCGGACGCCGGCGGGTGCCGGCCGACCGCTGTCGCGGTCCGTCCGCTCAGGACAGGGTGTCGAAGCTCAGCGCCGTGAACCGGGCCGAGAAGCCCTTGCCGTCGGGGGAGGCACACATCGGCCCCGCCTGCGCGGCCACGTCCGGCGGGAAGTAGGCGAGCCGCAGCATGGTCGCGGGGGAGCCGTCGATGCCGTAGTGGATCGTGACGGTGTCGCCCTCGCGCCGCAGCTCGACGGTCACGGGCGCCGGGCTGTCGGTGAGGTGGGCGAGCGGTACGACATTCCAGTCGGAGACCTCGCGGGTGACGACGGCACTGAGCTGCTGCCGGCCGTCGACGTACTCGATACCCGTCTTGATCCAGTTCTTCTCGTCGATCCGGAGCAGCAGCCCTGCCTGGTCGTACTGTTCGCGGTAGTCACCGGTGAAGGTGGCGCGCAGCACGAAGTCCCCCGGCACCGGCCGCAGCAGGGCGTGTCCCGTGTCCCGTACGAAGCCGTAGTGCGTGGTCACCCAGAAGTCCGTGTCCGGGGCCGTGGTGACATCCAGGGCGTCGTCGTAGGGAGCCCAGTGGGCGGGCGGGTTGAGCCAGCTCCAGTCGGTGAGGCCAAGGCACGACTCCGTACCGGTGGCGTGCTCGCCCATGTTCTCTCCTCGTGTCGGCGGTCGTCGGCGGACAGGGGACAGACTCGCACGGCACCGGACACGGCGTCGCCCGGGGGCGGTGGGACGACTACGGCCGCGCGGCTTCCGCCGGGACTTCCGTCGAGCGTCCGAGATAGGTCAGTGGACCGGGATCCGGCACGGCGATCACATGGAAGCCGAGACGGTCGTAGAACGCGCGGGCGCCCGTATTGGCCGTGACCATCGACAGATGGACCGCGCCCACTCCCCTCCGGTGCAGGGCGCGCAGGAATGTGTGCATCAGCGCCCGGCCGTGCCCCTGGCCCTGGTGGCTCGGCAGGAGATCGATGTGCAGATGGGCGGGATAACCGGACAGCCCGGGCAGAACCATCCGCTCGGGCCAGTGCAGCAGACCGATCATCTCGTCGGTCGGTGTACGGGCCGGACCGGCCGGTTTCGGATAGCGGCCGGCCAGTGGCGGGAGCCAGACATCCCGGAACGCCCGCACGAAGGCGGGTGTGTCGGCGGTACCGAGGACGTAGCCGACGGCCCGGCCCCGGCCGTCGTCGAGCACGAAGGTCAGTTCCGGCTCCAGAGCGGCGTAGGGCGCGGCGAAGAGGCTCGGAAGCAGATCCGGATCCGGATAGAGGTGCCGCGAGTCGCCGCCCACATGGGCGGTGCGCACGCAGATGTCGTACAGGGCGGACGAGTCGTCGGGGCGGTAGGGGCGGACGGAGGCGGGTGGCGACGAGGAGGACCGTGAAGGGTCCGGCAGCGATGACATACAGAGCATGCTGCCCGCAGTGGGAGCGCTCCCACAAGAGTCGGCCGCGGTAAGGTCCCGGGGCCCGCCCCGGGATCCTGGGACGAGGTGTGCGCGGGGGCGGTCAGAGGGGACGGAAGGCCTGGAGATGGTCCGCCGCCCAGGAGCGGTACGTACCGGCGGGCCGGCCCAGGAGCGTTTCCACCGTCGGCTCCACCCCGGCCTTGGCGCCGGACCGCTGCCGTACGGCGCTCTCCATCAGCGCGTCGGCCACCGGGACCGGATACCGGGCGCGCAGTGCCTCGTACGCCTGGTCCCGTGTCACCTCCTGGAACCGCAGCGGACGGTCGAGCGCCTCGGACAGCACGGCGACCTGCTGCACGGGACTGATCGCGGCGGGGCCCGTCAGGGCGTGGGCCCGGCCCGGACGGCCGCTGCCGGGGGAGGTGAGGGAGAGCACGGCCGCGTCCGCGATGTCGCGGGGATCGACGGTGGCGTTGGGCGAGGTGCCGTTCATCCCGCGCACCACACCCTCCTCCCGGACGGAGCGTGCCCAGGCCAGTGTGTTGGACATGAAGGACCGGGGCCGCAGAAAGGTCCAGCCGAGACCCGAGGCGCGGACGACGTCCTCGCTGCCGCGCTGCCACCGTGTGATCAGATCCGCCGCGTCCGGTTCGGCCACCGCCTGCGCGGAGAGCTTGACGAGATGCCGTACGCCCGCCGAGCGGGCCGCCGCGACGAAGTGCTCGTCATGGGCCGGGGTGAGCGGATCGGCCGTCACCAGCAGCGCGGCCCTGACGCCTCTCAGCGCCGTGGCCAGACTGCCGGGGTCGGCGAAGTCGCCGCCCACGACCTCGGTCCTGGGGCCGGCGAGCGCGGCGATACGGCGTGGGTCGCGCGACAGCAGCCGGACGGGCTCGTCGGTGGCGGCGCCAGGTGCGCCGAGGCGTTCCGCCACCAGCCGCCCCACGGTGCCGGTGACTCCGGTGAGCAGGATCATCAGGTCAGCCCTTGACGTCCGCCGCCGTCATACGCGAGTCCGCCGCCGTCACCCGCGCGCCCCGGTCGGGCGCGGTGTCGATGCCGGGCATCAGCCCGGGAACCGCGATGCTCGGCAGGATGTGGCCCCACAGCAGGGAGATCCGGCGCCCGAGATCCTCGCGCTGGGTCAGCGCACGGGACATGAGCTGAATCCCGGCGAACGCGCCCACCAGCAGTTCCACCGTGTCCCGAGGCTGCACGTTCGGCAGCAACTCGCCCTGATCACGAGCCTGTTCCATCAGCACGATCAAGTGCTCCGGCCACTGGCGGAAAGGGCCGCTGTGATCGACACCGGGAGGCGCGCCCTGATCGACGGTGAGCCGGACGCTCCCTCTGAGCAGAGCGTTCTCCAGGAGCCGATGGGCGACGGCGAAGGTGATGTCGACGACTTCCTGTAACTTGCAGGTCTGCGGCGGAACGGTCCCGAGCTGCACCTGCTCGTCCAGGACGGCCTGTGCGAGCGCCTCCTTGGACTGGAAGTGGAAGTAGAGCGCGCCCTTGGTGACGCGGGCCCGCTGAAGAACCATCGTGAGCGTGGTCGACGCGTACCCGTACTCGTCGAAGACCGCTCCGGCAGCCTCCAGGATCGCCGTGCGCGTCCTGATGGCGCGCTCCTGTGTTGCCATGAAATGCCTCTCTACGGACCGGCAAGCGGACATCGGTGTCCAAAAACAAACCGCCCAGCCCGTACTGTAGTGCTCAACTGGATGAGGAATATATCCTGTACGCCATAACAATTTGGGACGGACGCGGAGACTCATGGACTTCCATATCCGGAGTTGGCCGATACCTGCCCAGCGCTTTCTCGGACTGTCGGCACCCAGGTGGTGTCCGAATACCGGGCAGTCGGTCTGCTTGTGCTTTCCGAGCCCGCCGCGCCGACACACCGTACGGTCGGTGGGACAGCGACGCGGACTTCCCCGATACCGCCGTGGCCGAAAAGCTCGGCGTCCGATGCCGGGCCGCCTTCGAGGAGGAGTACGCGGCGCCGCGCGCCCGAGGAGTCCCCGGCCCCCTGAATGGCCCAACCGGCGCGCTCCTTCCCTACGTTCCGTAGCCGGTCCGCGCAACCCGGACGGTGCTTCGTATCCCGCGCCGGTCCTTCGCGGGCGGCCGTCCTCGCACGCCCTCCCCCCTGCTCCTCCCAGGTTGCGTCGCGCTGGACCACCCGTGAGTGTGGGCCGCAGTCCCCTGCGAACACGGACGAAGGAGAGCACTCGTGGCGACCCTGTGCAAACCCGCTGTGTCGGTTCCGGAGCATGTGATCACCATGGAAGACACGCTCGCTCTCGCGCGTTCCCTGCACTCGGACCATCCGCAACTGCCTCTCGCGCTGAGACTGATCCAGAACACCGGGGTGGCCAAGCGCCATATCGTCCAGCCCATCGAGGAGACACTCCGGCACCCCGGCTTCGAGCACCGGAACATGCTGTACGAGACGGAGGCGAAGGCCCGGGTGCCCGCGGTGATCAACACCGCCCTGGACCACGCGCGGCTCCGCCCCGCCGACATCGACCTCATCGTCTATGTCTCGTGCACGGGGTTCATGATGCCGTCGCTCACGGCCTGGCTGATCAACACCATGGACTTCCCCAACCACACCCGGCAGCTCCCCATCGCCCAACTGGGGTGCGCGGCCGGCGGCGCGGCCATCAACAGGGCACACGACTTCTGCCGGGCGTATCCCGGGGCCAACGTGCTCATCGTCGCCTGCGAGTTCTGCTCGCTCTGCTACCAGCCCACCGACCTCGGCGTCGGCTCGCTGCTCTCCAACGGGCTGTTCGGGGACGCCGTCGCCGCGGCCGTCGTCCGGGGCCAGGGCGGCACCGGTATCGCGCTGGAGCGCAACGGCTCGCACCTGGTGCCCGACACCACCGACTGGATCGCCTACAGCGTCCGGGCCACCGGCTTCCACTTCCTGCTGGACAAGCGCGTGCCCACCACCATGGAGCCGCTGGCCCCCGCCCTGCGCACGATCGCCGACCAGCACGGCTGGGACGCCACCGGCCTGGACTTCTACATCATCCACGCGGGCGGCCCGCGCATCCTGGACGACCTCAGCCACTTCCTGGAGGTGGCGCCGGAGGCGTTCCGGTTCAGCCGGGGCACCCTCACCGAGTACGGGAACATCGCCAGCGCCGTCGTCCTCGACGCGGTGCGAAGGCTCTTCGACGAGGGCGGACGGGCCTCCGGGGAGCGGGGCATCATCGCCGGCTTCGGCCCCGGTATCACCGCCGAGATGGCCCTGGGCCGCTGGACCACCACCGGAGCCGGGCCCGCGTCCGCCGTGACGGAACGCCAGGTCTTCGGAACCCGTGGCCGCAGCGCCCACCCCTCGCCCGCGATCGAACCGGCGAGCCGGCGGTGACGGACACCGCTCCCGGCAGGGCGGCCCGCTCCCGGCCGGAGCGGCTGTCCGGTGTGCGGCAGCGCCGCGGCCCCAAGACGCCGTCGGTCCTGTCGTGACCGGCTCCCCACCGCCGTTCCCCACCGTCGACCTGGAGCACCGCACCGTCCTGGAGCACCGCATGACCGAGCTGACGAGGGCCGAGGGGCTGATCGTCCCCCCGGGCGGGGGCACCGTCATCCACACCGCGGCCCAGCAGGTGACCTACAAGGTCACCGGGGAGCACTCACGGGTCTCCTCCACCTTCGAGGTCGTCGTACCGCCCGGCTTCGACGTCGGTGCCCACCGGCACACCCGCAGCGAGGAGCTGTTCCACATCCTCGACGGCGAGCTGGACGTGCTGGCCTTCGAGCCGCGTGTGCTGAGCGAGGACTGGCGGCACTGGGAGTCCATGTCGGGACTGAGGGCGGTACGGGCCACACCGGGCACGGTCGTCGTCGTACCGCCCGGCTGCCCGCACGCGTTCGCCAACCGGACCGGCCGGGACGCCACGATGTTCTTCCAGTCGTCGCCGCCGTCCGACCACGAGCGGTACTTCGAGGAACTCCTCGACATCCTCAAGGAGGGCGGCACCCCGGACCCGGTGGCGATCGCGGAACTGCGGGTGCGGTACGACATCGAGCAGCTCACCCCGCTGCGCCACGACGCCTAGGCCGCCCGCCGTATGGACACCGCAGCGGTCACCCGGCGCCCGCCCCCTCGACTGGCCCGCCCCCGGCGCTGGGCCGTCCTCGGGGTCCTGCTCGTCATGGCCGCCCTCACGGCGGGCTGGCCGCTGATCGACCGTGCCATCGCCGACGACGAGCCCGTACCGGCCGGCGCGGTGCTGGAACTGGGACCGAGCGGCGGTGCCGCCCTGCTGAGGGTGACGGGCGCGGGCTGGCGGCTGAGCAAGTCGCGCAGCGATCCCGGCTCCTCGTACGCGCTGTCCCGGGACGGTGTCGACCTGGTCGCGGGCTATGTCGATCTCTCCTCGGGCCGCGGCGACGCCGGGCAGCTCTGGACGGGCCTGCGCAAGGTGCTGTCCGTCGCGGACGGCGCCACCCGGCTCGGCGGTCCGCGGCCCGTCACCAGCGCGGCGGGCGCGCGCGGTCTGACCGGGCCGCTGACGCGGCCGGGACGCGCCGGCAGCGCCACCGTCTGGGTGCCGCCGAGCGAGGACTACGCCGTGGAGATCACCGTACTGGCCGAGCCGGGCACCGCACCCGGCACGGTGGCCGACGCCACGGCCCTGGCCCGCAGCGTCGCCTTTCCACGGGAGGCACCATGACCACGGCCGCGCCGTCGGCGGCGTACGCCTCGCTGCGCGGATCGCTGCGGCGGCAGCCGGTGTGCTGGCTCTGCGCCGCGCTCTGCCTTCTCGGCGCCGCCCTGATCGCTCTCGACTTCGGGGCCGTCGTCCGGGTCTTCCCCGCCTCCGCGCTGCTGTCCTTCGTACTGCTCCTGATCACGGTGGCGATCGGGGTGACGGTCCTTCAGCGGGTGCGTCCGTTCCGGGCGGCGCCGCGCGCCTGGGTCTGGAGCGGAGTCGTCTGGGGCGCGACCGCGGCCACCGGCTGTGCCGTCGTGGCCAACACCGGGCTCCAGGGCATCTGGTCCAAGACCGCGGGCATCGACTTCGCCTCCCGGTGGGCCGCGGCCCTCACCGCGCCGCTCAACGAGGAACTCCTCAAACTCTCCGGTGTCGCGCTGATCGCCCTGGGCACACGGCAGTTGGTCCGCGGTCCGCTGGACGGTCTCTTCCTCGGCGCGTTCACCGGCCTCGGCTTCCAGGTGGTGGAGAACTGGACGTACGCCATGAACTCCATCCTGAGCAGCGGCGGGATCAACGGGAGCGCCGATGTCGTCCAGTCCTTCGCCACCCGGGTCCTGCTGACGGGCCTCGGCTCGCACTGGGCGATGACCGCGGTGGCGGGCACCGGGATCGGCTTTCTGCTCGCGCACGACACGCGGCCCGCGCGCCGGCGGATCGTCCCGGCCGTGCTCTGTCTGCTGACGGCCATGGCCATGCACTGGTTCTTCGACTCGCCCCTGCTCGGCTCGGTCGTGGGCGTGGCCGCGAAGACGGCGCTCAACTTCCTGATCGCGGTGGGCTTCTATCTCACACTGCGGCACCGGTCGCGACGGCGGGCACGTGCCTTCCTGCGCTCGCCGCGCACCCCGCTCTCCGCCGATCTGCTCACCCGCGGCTCCCGGCGGCGAGCCCTGCGCGCAGTCCCGCCGGCACTGCGTCCCGCCGCCGAGGCACGGGCCTCCGCCTACCTCACCGTGGTCGAGGAACACGCCGCCAACAGCACCGGAACCGGGCCCGGTTCGGACATCGGCCATGGACAGGCCTATTAATCGGTTGTTCAGCCTGGAAAAACCTCAAGAGTGCTCCGCGCCGGGCCGCCCCCTGGCACACTCCGGCCATGTCGACCAACTCACAGATGCTGACCGGCAAGTCCGCCCTCATCACGGGAGCGAGCAGTGGCGTGGGCGCGTGCGCCGCACATGTGTTCGCGCGTGAGGGGGCCTCGGTGGTGCTGATGGCACGCCGGGAGGAGCGGCTCGCAGCGGTCGCCGAGGATGTGCGCAGGGCGGGCGGAAGAGCCGAGTACGTGGTGGGCGACGTGGCCAGCTCCAGCGACATGGCCCGTGCGGTCGGGACGGCGGTGGAGCGCTTCGGCGGACTGGACGTGGCGTTCAACAACGCGGGAGTGGGGGCCCATCAGACACCGCTGCATCTCACCGGTGAGGACGAGTACGACGAGATCATGGACACCAATGTCCGGGGCGTGTGGAACGGACTGAGTCACCAGGTCCGGGCCATGCTCCAGGGCGGCGGCGGTGCGGTCGTCAACAACAGCAGTGTCGCCGGGCTGGTGGCGACTCCCGTCTCCGCGGCCTTCATCGCGGCCAAGCACGCGGTGATCGGACTGACCAGGGCCGCCGCGGCGGAGTACGGGGCCCGGGGCATACGGATCAACGCCATCGCTCCGGGCATCGCGGGCAGCGAGGTGGTCCAGGAGTGGTTCAGCCGGCACCCCGAGGCGGAGAAGCTCCTCCACCGGTCGACACCGCAGCCGCGCACACCGGAACCGCAGGAAGTGGCGGAGGCGGCGGCCTGGCTCTGCAGCGACCGGGCCTCCTTCGTCACCGGCGTGGTCCTGCCGGTGGACGGCGGCTTCACCGTGCTCTGAACGGATGCCGGGCTCCGAATCGATACCGGACGTTCAAAACACCGGGTGGGTTCAGGCTCCGGGTGCCGATGGGCCGGCGGGCGGGGGAGCGCTCACCACACAGGTGAAGACCGGTTCGCCCTCCTGATGCCCGGTCACCAGGACCGACGACAGACCGGGGTACGGCTCCGGCAGCCGCCGTACCCCGATCAGGCACTCCCTGTCCAGCTCGGCGAAGCGCGGGAACTCGGCGGTGAAGCCGGTCAGTACGCGGGCATCGCCGCGCAGCACCGAGTGGGCCGACTGACGGGCGGCTTCGAGCAGGACCATGCCCGGGATGTGATCGACCGGATGGTCGAAGAGCACGGGATGCCCGGTGTCGACGCGCAGCCGCCAGGTGTGCTCCTCGCCGGCCGGGGAGAGCACCACGTCGTACGCGTCGGTACGGCCGACGCTGCCCGGCGCTACCGGCGGGGGCGGCGCCGGTCGCCACAGGTCCGAGCGGGAGGCGCGCTCACCGCGCAGCCGGCGGTAGACGGCGGGAGCGGCGCAGACGAAGGAGGCGCCGCCCGTGGCGACGGTCTGTCCGTCGCGGCGGACGACCGCCTCGTAGCGCAGGCCCGCGAGTTCACCGCCGCGTGTGCGGATCTGCGGACAGAAGACCTCGAGGTCCAGACAGGCGGGGACACCGCTGATCGCGAGATGCCGGGGCTCGACGGTGAGGGACAGATCCCGCAGCAGGAAGTGATGTCCCAGCGGAGTACCGAACTCGGCGTGCGCCAGCAGAGAACCGACCTGACGGATTGTTTCCGCGGCGAGCAGCGGGTCATGAAGACCGTCGACCGCGCTGAAGAAACCGTGCAGTCGCGGCCACTGCCCGGTCACCGAGAAGCGTGTCCCGTCGATCCGGCGCCAGCCCGTGAGCAGGACCTCCGCCATCGCGGCACGGTGTACGTACTCTCTCGGCACCGTGGTGGTCAACTGGGGCGATACCGGTCTTCCGGTGCCTGAGGCGCATTCCATCCGGACGGTCGCTTCGGACATGAGAGTCTCCCCCGGGAGCACGGACGCTGGACGGAAGCGGTGGAGCGCTCCCGGAGCCGGGGAATATACAGACCAGCCGGTTTAGTCGGTAGGCTTGACCGGGACCAGGCGGGGGAGCCACCTCAGGGCGTCATGAGGACCCCTGGAACTGCACGACGGGAGCCACCCGCATGGCGCAGCAACAGCGTGCGATCAAAACGCGCGCCGCCATTCTGGAGGCCGCGGCCTCGGTCTTCGACCAGTACGGCTACGACGCGGCCACGATCTCGGAGATTCTCGCACGGTCCGAGGTGACCAAGGGTGCCCTCTACTTCCACTTCCCGTCCAAGGAGGACCTGGCCCGGGGCGTACTGAGCGATCAGACCAGGGATCTGGTCACCGGACCGACGGATTCCAAGGTCCAGGAACTGATCGACGTCACGATGGTCGTCGCCCACCGCTCGCTGCACAACATGATCCTCAGGGCCGGCACACGGCTGGCCGTGGAGCAGGGATCGGTCGACTTCTCCGATGTCAGCCCCTTCCCGGTGTGGTCGGGCCTGAGCGAGGAACTGCTGCTCCAGGCGAAGGAGCGGGGCGAACTGCTCCCGTACGTCAAACCGCGCGAGACGGCCGAACTGGTCGTCGGCGCCTGGACGGGGATCCATGTCTACTCGCGGGTGGTGGCCGACCGCCGGGACGTGGAGCGCCGGGTCTCGGTGATGTGGGAGCACCTGCTGCCCAGCATGGTGATGCCGCGTCTGCTGCTCGGGCTCGATGTGGCGTACGACCGCGGGGCCCGCGTCGAGGCCGCCCGCAGGATCGCCGCCGAGGGCGCCGAGGCCGCCGAAGCAGCGGACGGCACCGAGCCGGATGCCGAGCGATGACGGAACGTGACCGAATGGTTTCGCGGATCCCCGCCGATCGTCCTCGCCCGGACGGCGGGCGTCGCACGGGAGCGCCCGTGTCCGAGTTCATTTGATCGAGCGGTTGTCCACCCGTTCTCCAGCATGACTCAAGCCGTTCTTGAGCGATACGGGCTGGTGGCGATTCCAGACATCGAGAGTGGCGTAAAGCTTGTACAAACCGCGCCGACGGTTTGTTAATGTCGCAGACGCACCACCGCGCATCGCTTCCGGTCCTCCCGACATCTGGAGCCGTTGATGGTCAAGCAGGAGCGCGCCGCCCGTACGCGACGATCGTTGATCCGGGCCGCCGCGGAGGTGTTCGCGGACGAGGGGTACGTCCCTGCGTCGCTCACGATGATCAGCCGCCGGGCCGGGGTGAGCAACGGCGCGCTGCACTTCCACTTCGCCAGCAAGGAGGCCCTGGCCAAGGCGGTCGAGGAGGAGGCGGCGCAGGAGGTGCGGCTGATCACGGAGCGTGCCCGGCTCGCCGGCTCGGCGGGGCTCCAACTCCTCGTCGACGCGACACACACGCTGATGCGCAGCCTCGACGACGACGTGGTCGTACGGGCGGGGTTCGAGCTGAGCGGAGACATCTCGCGCCCTCACGGCATCAATCTGCGGCGCGAGTGGCGGCGCTGGATCGAGAGTGAGCTCGAACGTGCGGCGTCCGACGGCGGACTGGCCGACGGTGTGACGCCGGACGATGTGGCGAGCGCGCTGATGGCGGCGACGGTCGGTTTCGAGGTGCTGGGTGCCAGAGATGACAGGGAGTGGTTCTCGCGAAGTACGCTAACCCGGTTCTGGGAGCTGATGCTACCCGCGATGGCCCCGCGACAGGCCATCGGCACCCTGGTGACCTGCGGATCCTGCCATGCGGCCATGGGCGGAGAGGCAGGTGTCGAGGGGCCCGTTTGACGGGAGTACCCTGCCCGTGTTGCGCCCGTATCCCCGCTGTTCGGTGACCTGACGGTGACGCTGATGTACAGAGCGTTAACAAAAAACAGTCTGTACGGTTTGGTATTGACAAACCGTCTGTCCTGTTTTTGAATCCATCCGCAGCAATCGCACCCCGTGAGCGGCCTCGAACGGTACTGACTTCACCTGCAGGGATTGGGGAGACGCGTGGACATCGACGTACTGGGCGCATTGGCTGTGCGGGAGAACGGGAGATCGATCACGCCGACGGCGCCGAAGCCCCGGCAGGTGCTCGCTTTACTGTCGCTCCACGCCGACCAGGTCGTGCCGGTGAGCGCGTTGATCGAGGAGCTGTGGGCGGGGGAGCCCCCGCGCAGCGCCAGGACCACGCTCCAGACGTATGTGCTCCAGCTGCGGTCCTTGATCGCCGCGGCGCTCAAGCACGGGGCCCAGGAGGGCCAGGAGGGCACGGCGCGGACCGCCAAGGACGTGCTGGTCACCCTTCCCGGCGGATACCGCCTCGACAGCGGCGGCGGCACCAGTGACGTCCGGGAGTTCGACCGGCTCGCCGGTCTCGGCTACCGGGCGATGGACGCGGGCGACTACGCCGGCGCGGCCCGCCAGTTGCGGGAGGCGCTCGCGCTGTGGAGCGGTCCCGCCTTCGCCGACGTGCACGGCGGCGCCCAGCTCGACATGGAGATCAAGCGGCTCGAGGAGAGCCGGCTCTGCGCGCTCGATCAGCGCATCGAGGCCGATCTCCGGCTGGGCCGTCACCGTGAGCTGCTGGCCGAGCTGACCGTGCTCGTCAGCCGTTACCGTACCCATGAGAATCTGCACGGCCAGTTCATGCTCGCGCTGCACCGCTCCGGCCGCCGCGGTGAGGCGCTGAACGTGTACCACCGGCTGCGCGGCACGCTCGTACGGGAGTTGGGTCTCGAACCGTCCGCCGGACTGCGCAGGCTCCAGCGCTCGATCCTGATGGCGGGCCCGGAGGCCGCGGCCCCCGTGGAGAATTCCCGTGAGCCCCTCGTCCGGGTGAGCTGACCGTACGGGCGCGCCGTATTCCGTTCGGCTTCCGTTCCGGCTTCTGTTTCCGTTTTCGTGCCGGTTCGGCGCGCACCGGCACGTGCGTAGGGGCGAGGATTTCATTCTCCTTGTCACCCGTTGTTTCCGCGGGCCTATTCCCGCCCGCCGTTCTCCGTTCCGTCAGCACCATTCGGGACGGTGGAAATGACATTCCGTTTTCCGCCCGTGGAGCCGTACTAGACGGGTACTCAAGGATTCAAGAAGTAAAGGCTCGGCAGGGCTAACGTACTTCGCGTCGAAGATTTTCGGTTCGACGGGGATTCGACGAGGTGCGGAGGGAAACCGTGGAGATTCAGGTTCGGGGACCGCTGAGTGCCGGGGAAATGGGATGAGGGCGCCGCGAAACCCGGTGGCATTGATCACGGGTGCGACGCGTGGAATCGGCCTGGGAGTCGCCCGGGAGCTCGGCGGGCGCGGCCATCGCGTGTTCATCTGCGCGCGGACCGGCCAGGAGGTCAAGCAGACCGTCGAGGATCTGCGCGCGGAGGGGTTCGAGGTGGAGGGCACGGTGGCCGACGTACGGGACCGGGCGTCGGTCTCCGCCCTGGTGGCCACGGTCGTCGCCCAGTTCGGCCCGGTCAACATCCTGGTGAACAACGCGGGCCGGGGCGGCGGAGGGCCCACGGCCGAGATCGCCGACGAGCTCTGGTACGACGTCATCGACACCAACCTCAACGGTGTGTTCCTGCTGACCCGTGAGGTGCTGCTGAACGGCGGCCTCGTGGAGGCCGGCCACGGCCGCATCATCAACATCGCCTCGACGGCGGGGAAGCAGGGCGTCGTGATGGGCGCCCCGTACTCCGCCTCCAAGCACGGTGTCGTCGGCTTCACCCGGGCGCTCGGCAAGGAGCTGGCGCCCGTCGGAGTCACCGTGAACGCGGTCTGCCCCGGCTATGTGGAGACACCGATGGCCGAACAGGTCCGGCAGGGGTACGCGGCGGCCTGGGACACCACCGAGGACTTCGTCCAGGAGCAGTTCGAGTCGAAGATCCCGCTCGGCCGCTACTCCACTCCGGAGGAGGTCGCCGGTCTGGTCGGCTACCTCACCACGGAGAGCGCCGCGTCGATCACCGCCCAGGCGATCAACGTCTGCGGCGGTATGGGCAGTTCCTGAGCCCGGCGACGGGCTCGGAGGCCGGAGCGTAGACGCACGCGTATGGAACTGAGCTTCGTAGCTATGTTGCGTCTCAGCTGAATGGACTTGACTGTACTCATGACTCAGACCACGCAGAACGCCCAGACAGAGACGAAGACGACGCTCGTCATCGGTGGCACCGGCAAGACCGGCCGCCGCGTCGCCGAGCGCCTTGCCGCCCAGGGCCTTCCCGTGCGGATCGGTTCCCGCAACGCCGACCGTCCCTTCGTGTGGGAGGACCCGGCCACCTGGGAAGGTGCGCTGGAGGGCGTCGGAGCCGTCTATGTCACCTACTACCCCGACCTCGCCTTCCCCGGTGCCGCCGAGAGCGTCGGTGAGTTCTCCAAGTTCGCCGTCGCCCGCGGCGCGAGCCGTCTGGTGCTGCTCTCCGGTCGCGGCGAGGAGGGCGCGCAGGTCGCCGAGGAGAAGCTGAAGGAGTCCGGCGCCGACTGGACCGTCGTACGGTCGAGCTGGTTCAACCAGAACTTCAACGAGAGCTTCTTCCTGGAGCCCGTCCTCGGCGGCGAGCTGGCGCTGCCGACCGGTCACGCCGTCGAGCCCTTCGTGGACGCCGACGACATCGCCGACGTGGTCGTCGCCGCGCTGACCGACCCCAAGCACGTCGGCCAGACGTACGAGCTGTCCGGCCCCCGGCTGCTCAGCTACCAGGACGTGGCCGAAGAGCTGTCCAAGGCCACCGGCCGTGAGATCAAGTACACCGCGGTCACCAGCGACGAGTACCGTGCCTTCCTGAAGGAGAACGACCTTCCGGAGGACTTCGTCGAGCTGTTCGCCCTGACCCTCGACGGCCGCAACGCCCACCTGGTGCACGGTGTGGAGGAGGTCCTGGGCCGCAAGCCCCGCGACTTCGCCGACTTCGCCAGGGACGCCGCCGCCACCGGCGTCTGGAACGTCTGATCCGCCACTCCGGCCGGCGGTGCCGGCCGCGGACGACCTCCGCGGCCGGCCCGCCGGGCGGGGAGCGGCGCACCAACGAACCCCCAGCGAGGACGTGTTGAACGGCGACGCGTCAGCCACGAGGAGGCGGCCATGAGTACCCCCATGTCGAGCGAGTTCGGACTCGCTTCCCTGCCCGCTCACTTCCACGGGTTCGCGCTGATGCACATCGCGATGCGCCGTGACGCCAGACGCCTGCTCGCCGCCGCGCCCCGGCTCACCCAGGCCGGGCTCGGCGCGGCCGGTCTGTGGTGGCAGCAGCTGCGCGACATCATCGACTGGCACCACCGCAGCGAGGACAATGTCCTGTGGCCCGGACTGCTGCGCAGGGCACCGGAGTTCTCCGTCGAGGCCCGTCAGCTCGGTGACGACCATGTGGTGCTCGACCGGGCCATGGACGCGGTCACGGCCGCCCTGCGGCCCGGCGGCGGACTGTCCGCCCTCGGTCCGGCCGCCACCCGCTTCGACTCCGTCCTGCGCGATCATCTGCGCGACGAGGAGGCGGTGTCCTTCCCCGTCTTCGCCCGGCTCGTGCCGGACGAGTACCTGGCGGTCGAACGCAAGGTGATCGCCAGCGCCCCGTTCAAGGTCATGATGCAGCTCCAGCCCTGGATGTTCGACGGCGCGGAGAAGTGGTCGGTGGCCCATGTCGCCGCCACGATTCCGCCTCCCGTGCGGCTGATCGGCAATACAGTGCTGCGCAGGCGGTACGAGAGGACCCTCGCCGGAGTGATCCGGCCCTCCTGAGCACCGCACCGGTCCGCGACCGACCCGCCCAGCCCGTCAACAACCGGATGAGGAAGCCCGATGGAGACCCTTCCCGCAGCCGCCGGCCCCGTGCTCACCGCCGCCACCATCGGTACCGGGCTGATGGCCGGGCTGTACCTCACCTTCGACGTCGGGGTCATGCCCGCCCTCGCACGCCGCGACGACCAGAGTTATGTGACGGTCATGCGGAAGATCAACGGAGTCCTCGACAACAGCGCTCTGTTCGGCCTCCTGTTCGTCGGGGTGTTCCTCGCCACCGGTGTCGCCGCGGCCCTCCAGCGCCGTCTGGGACGTCCGGACGCCGCGCGCTGGACCCGGACCGCCTTCGTGCTCTACGGCGTCTCCGTCGCCGTCACGATGTGCGTCAACATCCCGCTCAACCGGATGCTGGCCCGCGCCGGCGCACCGGCGGCGAGTCCCGACTTCGGCGCCCTGCGCGGCCGGTTCGAGCGGCCGTGGACCTCGGCCAACATCGCGCGGACGGTGGCCTGTACGGCGGCGCTCGCCGCCCTCGGCCGCGCGCTGGTCCTGCACAACAGGGCGGCGACCGCGCGGTCCTGACCTCGGCCCGCGCTCGAACCCGCCCCGCTCCGGGCCCT
>NZ_MAUD01000435.1 GCF_001700515.1 Streptomyces lushanensis | reverse complement strand
CGGCGTCCGCGCCCGCCGACACCTATCTGCGCGGCGATCTGATCGTGAAGGCGGCGCTGTCGGCGGGCGCGGACGCCGTGCATCCCGGCTACGGATTCCTGTCCGAGAACGCGGAGTTCGCGCGGGCCGTGCTGGACGCCGGGCTGGTGTGGATCGGGCCGCCGCCGGCCGCGATCGAGGCGATGGCGTCGAAGACACGGGCGAAGGAGCTGATGGGAGCGGCCGGTGTGCCACTGCTCGCGCCGGTGGACCCGGCCTCGGCCACGGAGGCGGATCTGCCGCTGCTGCTGAAGGCGGCGGCGGGCGGCGGCGGGCGCGGAATGCGGATCGTCCGCGAACTCACCGCGCTCGACGGTGAGCTGACGGCGGCCTCGGCGGAGGCGCGGTCGGCCTTTGGGGACGGTGAGGTCTTCGCGGAGCCGTATGTGGAGCGCGGCCGTCATGTCGAGGTGCAGATCCTCGGCGACACCCATGGCACGGTCTGGGCGCTGGGCACCCGGGACTGCTCCCTCCAGCGCCGCCACCAGAAGGTCGTCGAGGAGTGCCCGGCACCCGGTCTGCCGGCCGCGCTCCGTACCGCCCTGCACGAGGCGGCGGTCACGGCGGCGCGCGCGGTCGGGTACGTGGGCGCGGGCACGGTCGAGTTCCTGGTCTCCGCCGAGGGCCGTCCGTACTTCCTGGAGGTGAACACACGCCTCCAGGTCGAACACCCGGTGACGGAGGAGGTGTTCGGGCTGGACCTGGTGGCCCTGCAACTCTCGGTCGCGGAGGGCGCGGCGCTTCCGGCCGAGCCGCCGCCCGCGTACGGCCACGCGGTGGAGGCCCGTCTCTACGCGGAGGATCCGTCCCGGGCCTGGGCCCCGCAGACGGGCACGCTGCACGCGCTGGAGTTCCCGTGGGGGCCGCAGGGCTCGTACGGCCCGCAGGGCTTGTACGGTCCGCGCGGCTCGTACGGCCCAGGCTCGTACGGTCCGGGCTCGTCCAACCCGCGAGGCCCGCGCGGGCTCTTGGAGGAGGGCGCCGGCCCCCGCCCGTCCGTCGGTACCGGCGCGCCACGGCTGCGGGTCGACACCGGTTACGCCGGCGGCGACACCATCGGTGTGCACTACGACGCGCTGCTCGCCAAGGCCGTCGTCTGGGCGCCGACCCGGGACGAGGCGCTGCGCGCCCTGCGGTACGCGCTGCGGCGGGCGCGGATCCACGGGCCCGGGACCAACCGGGACCTGCTCGTACGGTCGTTGGAGCATCCGGACTTCACGGGCGGGCGGTTCGACACCGGGTTCTACGAGCGCCATCTCGACGCGCTGACCGCGCCCGCGCCCGGCGAGCGGCACGCGGCCGTCGCCGCCGCGCTCGCCGACGCCGCGTCCCGGGGGACCGGCTCGGCGCTGCCCGCCCGGCTCGGCGGCTGGCGCAATGTCGGCGCGGGCACCCAGGGCAAGACGTACGGCGAGCACGAGATCCGCTACCGGGCGGGCAGGGACGGCTTCGCCGTCGAGGGCGACGAGGTACGGGTGGTCGCCGTGGGACCTCGCCGTGTGAGCCTCGAAATCGACGGCGTCGTACGGCATTTCGAGGTCACCGTGTACGAGGACGGGGTCCGTGGCGGGGGCCGTGGCGAGGTCCGTGGCGGGCCTCATGCCGAGCTTCGCGGGGAGGGCCGTGGCGAGGTGCATGGCGAGGTGCATGTGGACAGTGCCCACGGCGCGTACCGCCTCACCGCACGGCCGCGCTTCGCCGATCCCAGCAGGCAGACCGAGCCCGGATCGCTGCTCGCGCCCATGCCGGGCACCGTCGTACGGATCGCGGACGGACTCGCGGAAGGCGCCCGCGTCACCGCCGGGCAGCCGCTGATCTGGCTGGAGGCGATGAAGATGGAACACCGGATCACCGCGCCCGCCTCCGGCACGCTCACCGCGCTCCACGCCGTGCCCGGCCGCCAGGTCGAGGTCGGCGCCCTGCTCGCCGTCGTCACCGGCACGGACGCCCAGAAGGACGCCCGCGAAGGCGCCCGTACGGACGCCCGCGAAGACGCCCAGAAGGACACTCAGGAGGAACCATCATGAGCGGCAGCTTCCTCACCGAGACCGAGGAGCGGAGCGCGCTGCGCGCGGCCGTCGCCGCCCTCGGCCGCCGCCACGGCCGCGGCCACGACCGCGAGAGCCTCTGGCGCGAGGCCGGCAAGCTCGGCTATCTCGGCGTCAATCTGCCGGAGGAGTACGGCGGCGGAGGCGGCGGGATCACCGAACTCGCGCTCGTACTGGAGGAGTTGGGCAGCGCGGGCTGTCCGCTGCTGATGATGGTCGTCTCGCCCGCGATCTGCGGCACCGTGATCGCCCGCTTCGGTACGGACGAACAGAAGCGGCGCTGGCTGCCCGGCTTCTCCGACGGTTCCCTCACCATGGCCTTCGGCATCACCGAGCCCGACGCGGGATCCAACTCCCACCGGCTCACCACCACCGCCCGCAAGGACGGCGACGACTGGGTGCTGAACGGGCGCAAGGTCTTCATCTCCGGTGTCGACATCGCGGACGCCACGCTGATCGTCGGCCGCACCGAGGACACGGGCACCGGGCGGCTCAAGCCGTGCCTGTTCATCGTCCCCAGGGACGCACCGGGCTTCCACCGCACCCCGATCGACATGGAACTCCACGCCGTGGAGAAGCAGTTCGAGCTGGTCATCGACAACGTACGGCTGCCCGCCGGGGCGCTCGTCGGCGACGAGGACGCCGGGCTGCTCCAGCTCTTCGCCGGACTCAACCCGGAACGCATCATGACCGCCGCCTTCGCCCTCGGCATGGGCCGCTACGCCGTGGACCGGGCCGTCGAGTACGCGAAGACCCGCCAGGTGTGGAAGGAGCCGATCGGCGCCCACCAGGCCGTCGCGCACCCGCTCGCCCAGGCCCACATCGAGCTCGAACTCGCCGCGCTGATGATGCGGAAGGCCGCGTACCTCTACGACGCGGGCGACGACACCGGCGCGGGCGAGGCCGCCAACATGGCCAAGTACGCCGCCGCCGAGGCCTGCGTACACGCGGTCGACCAGGCCGTACACACCCTCGGCGGCAACGGCCTCACCCGCGAGTACGGCCTCGCGTCCCTGATCACCGCCGCCCGGGTGGCCCGAATCGCACCCGTCAGCCGCGAGATGATCCTGAACTACGTGTCCCACCAGTCCTTGGGCCTCCCCAAGTCGTACTGAACCTCCCGCCGGCACGCGGACACGGGGCGGTTCCCCGGGAAACTCAGGAAAGCGGCCAGCCGCGCAGGGCGGCATCGGCCAGCCTCTGGAGTTCATCACGGGGAACATTGCTCGCGGCTTGCACGGCGATGCCATGGGCGAGAGTCACGATGTAGCGGGCCAGCAGGCCCGGATCGGCCTCCGGCGGCAGGTCGCCTTCGTCCACGGCCCGCTGGAATCGTTCCCGTATCCAGGAGTTGCCGTCGTCGCGCCAGGCGATGAGGAGATCACGGGCCTCCTGCCCGGAGTCCCCGGCGGCCAGCGCGGCCTGCACGCCCAGACAGCCGTGGGGATGGGCGGGGCGGGTGGTGTTACGGATGGTGCCGGCGAGGATCGCGCCGGCCACCCCGAGGGCGGTCGGTTCCCGCAGGGCCCGGACCAGGTAGCCGCTGGGGCCGGTGATGTAGCGGTCGAGGGCTTTACGGAACAGCTCCTGCTTGTTGCCGAAGGCCGCGTACATGCTGGTCGTGGAGATGCCCATCGCCCCGGTCAGGCAGGCCAGGCTGGCGCCCTCGTAGCCGTGTTCCCAGAACACCAGCATCGCGCGCTCCAGCGCCTCGTCGGCGTCGAACCCCCTCGGACGCCCTCTCGGACCACTCGGTTTCGTTCCCACTGGCGCGACCCGCCTTCTTCTGTAGCGATCGATGCGGAAAGTGTTATCCTTCCATTCTGCATCAATCGCTACAGAATTCGAAGAATTCGAAGGTGAACCTCGAAAAGAAGGACGCCTCATGTCCGAAAGTGAGCTGCGCGCGTTCTACGAG
The DNA here is from genome assembly GCF_001700515.1 of Streptomyces lushanensis. Lineage (GTDB taxonomy): Bacteria > Actinomycetota > Actinomycetes > Streptomycetales > Streptomycetaceae > Streptomyces > Streptomyces lushanensis. The sequence continues at coordinate 1,338 of NZ_MAUD01000435.1, read as the reverse complement.
CGCTACATCCAGGCACTCAACGCCCATGAGTTCGACGGCATGGACGAGTTCATCAACGACCGGACCACGCTGAACGGCGAGCCGGCGACCCGGGAGGACCTCCTGTCGGTGCAGAAGCGCGATGTGGACGCGGTTCCGGACCTCCACTGGGAACTGAGGGAACTGCTCTTCGACGGTGACCGGCTGGCCGCCCGTCTGATCAACACCGGCACCCCGGTGAAGGAGTGGCTGGGCGTGGCTCCCACCGGCGCGTCGTTCGAGATCGTCGAGTACGCCGTCTACCAGGTCCGTGACGGGCGCTTCGTCCATATGACGGCCCTCCACGACGCCGGGGAAATGCGCCGGCAGCTGGCCGTCGGCCGGCCTCGGTGACCACACGGGGCCGTACGCGGCGCATGCGACGGCCCGCTCGGGCCACTATCTCCGGCCACTGCCGGGCCACTGTCGGGCCACTATTTCGGGAGGAAGACCATGACCGTCACACTGATCACCGGAGCCAACAAGGGCATCGGTTTCGAGACGGCGAAGCAGCTTCTGGAGCTGGGGCACACGGTCTACATCGGCGCGCGTGACGCCGAACGGGGCGAGAAGGCGGCGGCGGCGCTCGGCGCACGGTTCGTCCAGCTCGACGTGACCGACGACGCCTCGGTGAGCGGCGCGCTGGCGACGATCGGCGCGGCCGAGGGCCGGCTCGACGTCCTGATCAACAACGCGGGCGTGCTGGGCGGCGGAGCCCTCGACGGCCCCACGGCACTGCGGGTCTTCGACACCAACGCGGTGGGGAACGTCCGCGTCACGGAGGCGGCGCTCCCCCTGCTCCACCAGTCCTCGAACCCCACGGTGGTTACCGTCTCCAGCAGCGCCGGGTCCTTCTGGGCGGTCACCAACCCCGACCGGCCCGAGTACGGCCTGCCGCTGGCGCTCTACTCCGCCTCGAAGGCGGCGGCCACCATGCTCACGGTCCAGTACGCCAAGTCCTATCCGGGCATCAGGTTCAACGCGGTCGAGCCCGGCACCACCGCCACCGACATGACCGCCGCCTTCGGCATCGGCCGCTCTCCCGAGGAGAGCGCCAGGGTCGTCGTCCGCTTCGCGACCCTGGACGCGAACGGCCCGACGGGAACCTTCCAGGACGAAGCCGGGGAGCTGCCCTGGTAGACGTGCCCTGGTAGGCCCGGGGAACGACCCCTGCAGGGGCAGCACGTCCGGGGCAGTACGCAGCGGGGGCCGGGGCGGCGCGGCCGGGGCCGTGCTGCCCCGGCCCCGCCCGCGCCGCCCCGGCCCCCGCTGCGCACTGCCCCGGACGTGCTGCCCCTGCAGGGGTCGTCCCGCTGGCCG
>NZ_MAUD01000434.1 GCF_001700515.1 Streptomyces lushanensis | reverse complement strand
GGCGCGCACAACGGCGGGCTGATCATGATGCACGCCGAGAACGGCATCGCCATCGACGTCCTCGTCGAACAGGCCCTGGCCGCGGGCCGTACCGATCCGCGCCACCACGGAGAGGTACGCAAGGCCCTGCTGGAGGCCGAGGCCACACACCGGGCGATCAAGCTCGCACAGGTCGCCGACGCTCCGCTGTATGTCGTGCACGTCTCGGCGCAGGAGGCCGTCGCCGAGCTGGCCACGGCCCGGGACCAGGGGCTTCCCGTCTTCGGCGAGACCTGTCCGCAGTATCTCTTCCTGTCCACCGACAATCTGGCGGAACCGGACTTCGAGGGCGCCAAGTACGTCTGCTCCACACCGCTGCGGCCCAAGGAGCACCAGGAAGCGCTCTGGCGCGGGCTGCGCACCAATGACCTCCAGGTGGTCTCCACGGACCACTGCCCGTTCTGCTTCACCGGGCAGAAGGAGCTGGGGCGCGGCGACTTCTCGAAGATTCCCAACGGGCTTCCGGGCGTGGAGAACCGGATGGATCTGCTCCACCAGGCCGTGGTGGAGGGAAAGCTGAGCAGGCGCCGCTGGATCGAGATCGCCTGTGCCTCTCCGGCCAGGATGTTCGGTCTCTATCCGCGCAAGGGCACCATCGCACCGGGCGCCGACGCCGATGTGGTCATCTACGACCCGCACACCGAGCAGACCGTCTCCGCCGAGACACACCATATGAACGTCGACTACTCGGCGTACGAGGGCAAGCGGCTCACCGGACGGGTGGAGACGGTGCTCTCGCGCGGCG
>NZ_MAUD01000433.1 GCF_001700515.1 Streptomyces lushanensis | reverse complement strand
GCCGCCTGGGAGCGCGTCTTGGTGAGCCGTACGGACCAGATCCAGCTGTCCACCCGCACGGGTCCGCCGGTCGTCCCCTCGCCCGGTACCTCAGAAGCCACAGAAGCCATACATCGAGAGTAGGCGCCAAACCACCGCCGACCCTCCCCTACCGAAACAACTCCGCAACGCAATCGTGGCATCACCCCGCATACCGGCGACTACGATGCGCACGATTTCCCTTACGGAAGCAGTGAACGCCATGCGCAACAACTCCGGCAGAGGGCTCCAGCCCAATGTCCTCGGAACGTTCGACACGGTGGTCATGGCGGTCGCCGGCAGCGCGCCCGCCTACTCGCTCACCGCCACCACCGCCGTACTCGTGGGCGCCGTCGGCCTCGCCAGCCCGGCGGCACTGCTCTACTGCGCGATACCCATGCTCGGCATCGTCCTGGCGTACGGCAGACTCGGCCGGCTCGACGCCAACGCGGGCGCCGCCTACTCCTGGGTCGGCCGTACGCTCCACCCGGCGCTCGGCTTCCTCTCCGGCTGGGCGCTGGTCGTCTCCGCGACGATCTTCATGGTGGCGGGCTCGCTGCCCGCGGGCGCCATGACGCTCGCGGTCCTCGATCCCGCCCTGGCCGATGACACCCGGCTGGCGCTGCTGGTCGGCGGGGGCTGGTTCCTGCTCATGCTGCTGGTGGTGCTGGGCGGCGCCCGGCTCACCGTACGGGCCCAACTCCTGCTCACCGGCGTGGAGGTGGCCGTACTCCTGCTCTTCGTGGTGGCGGCCGTCGCCCACAACGGCTCGGCCCGCGCCTTCGACTGGTCCTGGCTCGGCTTCGGCCACTTCGACGGGCCGTCCGGCTTCGCGTCCGGCGCGCTCGTCGCCGCGTTCTACTACTGGGGCTGGGACGTCACCAGCAATCTCAGCGAGGAGACCCGCAACAGCCGCAGGACCGCCGGGCTCGCCGCCCTGCTCGGCATGGGCGTCGTCTTCCTGATCTTCGAGGCGTTCACCATCTCCGTGAACGTCATCCTCTCCGCCGAGCAGATCCAGGCCGGCAGCGCCAATGTGCTCGGTGTGCTGGGCGAGGAGATCTGGCCCGGCGTCGGCGGCAAGCTGCTGATCGTGGCCGTGATGATGTCCACCATCGCCACGCTGGAGACCACGCTGATCCAGGTGACGCGCTCGCTCTTCGCGATGGGCCGCGACCGTACGATGCCGCGCGTGCTCGGCACGGTGCACCGCACCTGGAACACGCCCTGGGTGGCGATCACGGTGGTCGGCGCCGTCGCGTTCGGCATGCTGGCGGCGGCCTCCGCGCTCGGCTCGGTCACCGAGATCATCTCCGACGCCGTCACCGCGATCTCGCTCCAGATCTGTGTGTACTACGGGCTGGCGGGCATCGCGGCCGTCGTCGCGTACCGCAAGCTGCTGCTGCGCTCGGTGCGGGACTTCCTCCTCGCCGGGCTCTGGCCGCTGCTCGGCGCGCTCTTCATGTTCTGGATGTTCTACGAGTCGCTGACCGGGCTGTCGACGGTGGCGGTCACGATCGGCGTCGGCGGTCTGGCCGTGGGGCTGGTGCCGATGGTCTGGTACTGGCGGCGGGGCAGCTCGTACTACCGTCCCGCGCGGCTGGACGCCTCCCGCGCGCCGGACGACGACGGGCCGTATCCCGGCTCGGACGCGGAGCGGCCCGTACAGGCCGGCGGAGCACTGGCGACGGACTTCTGAGCGGCGGGACGGGAGCGGGGAGCGCGGGCATGGCGGAACACCGACACCGGGCCACCGGACGCCGGTCGGCGGGCAGGCCACCGGGCGAGCCCGCGGGCAAGGAGAGTGCGCCCGACCTCGATCCGGACTTCGGCGACCGGCCGCTGACCGAGGCGCGGCAGGACATCGTCATCGGCCGCTGGCAGGGCGTGCGCGATCTGCTGAGCGCCACCGGCGACGACTGGCCGCGCCGCACCCACCGGATACGGCTGCTCGCGCACGCGGCGGCGGGCAGTTCGGCCGTGGAGAACTGGCGTACGGCGGAGCCGGACAGCCCGGACGTGGCGGTGCTCCGGGCGGCGACCGAGGTGGTGCGGGCCTTCAACCTGGCCATCGCCGCCGGGCGCGGCGTCGCCGTCGACCGGGAACGGCTCGACGCGACGGTGCGGGTCTGTCTGCGGGCGGCCGAGATCTCCCGCGCCGATCCGATGCCGTGGGTGTCGCTGCTCACCGTCGCCCGGCTGTACGAGGACGGCGTGAGCCGGAGCGAACTGCGGCGCTGGTGGGACGAGTTGCGCCGGCGCGATCCGTACAACACGGAGGGGCACACCCAGGTGCTGCGCTACTTCTCGGCGCGCTGGCACGGCACGCACGGCCGGATGTACGACTTCGCCAGGGACGCGGCGGGCGCGGCGCCGCCCGGCTCACCGCTGCCGGTGCTGGTGCAGATCGCGCGGGTGGAGGAGTACCGCTACGCCACGGAGGGCGCGGGCGGGCGGCGGGCGGTACGGGACTTCGGGCAGCACTGGCGCCATGAGCTGGCGGTGACCGAGGCCCGGCGCACCTTCGACCGGTGGATCGGCGGCCGACCGCGCGGCCCGGTGCTTCCCGAGGAGGTCGGCGAGCTGAACTATCTGACGCACGCGGTCTGTTACGCCGGGCTGGACGACGAGGCGGGACAGCTCTTCGGGCTGCTGGGCCCACGGGCGGCGCAGGTGCCGTGGTCGTACACCGGTGATCCCGCGGAGCAGTTCACGGCGTTCCGCCGCGGGCGGTCGCGGGCGGGCACCCTGCCCGGCGCGCGGCCCGCGAAACCGCAGGCGGGGTGACGCCGGTCCGAGACGGCGCCACCCCGCGACCTGCCGGATGGGTTCGGAGGCCGCACGGCCC
>NZ_MAUD01000432.1 GCF_001700515.1 Streptomyces lushanensis | reverse complement strand
TGAAGTTCGTCCAGGCGACGTCGCTCGTCGGCGAGTTTGGCCGCAAGCACCGTTACCGTCCACGTACGACGAGCCGCCAGACGCGACGCAGCGATCCGGATCGTCAGAGGCAGGAAACCGCACGCCGCCACCACGGCCAGCGCGGCCTCCCGTTCCGCAGTCACCCGCTCCTCACCCACGATTTTGGTGAACAGAGACAGCGCCTCGTCGGGGGACATCACCTCGAGGTTGACCAGGTAGGCCCCGCTCAGATCCTCCATCCTCACGCGCGATGTCACGAGAGCCGCACAACCGTCCCTCGCCGGTAGAAGCGGCCTCACCTGGGCCGCGTCCTTGGCGTTGTCCAGCAGCACCAGGACCCTGCGTTGATCCAGCGTCAAGCGGTACAAGGCCGTCCGCTCCGCCAGGGAGTCTGGGATCTCGGAATCAGCCACCCCCAACGCTCCCAGAAACGCACCAAGCACCGTCGCCGGCTCCGCTGGCTGCGAGTCCGCACCTCGGAGGTCGACGTACAACTGCCCGTCAGGGAACGACCCGCGCACACGATGTGCCACGTGCACCGCCAGCGTCGTCTTGCCAACTCCCCCGACTCCAGCGATCCCCGTGATTCCATCAAGGCCCCCGATGCCCGGCAACGCGGACACAGCCATCACCTTGCCGCCCGCCGACTTCAGTCGCTCGCACAGCTCGTCCACGAGAGACGTCCGGCCCGTGAAGTCTGAGACAGTGGTGGGGAGTTGAGCAGGACGGACCTGGTCGGCGCTGGGCTCGGGCTGCGGGACGGTGGGTTCCACCAGGCCAGGGTCTGCCTGCAGGATGCGTTGCCGCAGTTCCCTCATGCCTGGGCGCGGGTCTACCCCCAACTCCTCCACCAGAAGTCTTCTTGTGTCGTCGTACACGGCGAGCGCCTCGGCTAGCCGCCCGCTTTGGTACAGCGCCAGCATGAGCAGTTCGCGCAGGCGTTCTCGCAGTGGGTGTGCCGCGGTCAGGGCCGTCAGTTCCGGCACTGCCTCCGCATGGCAACCCTGCTCCAGGTCCATACCCAGGCGAGATTCGAAGAGTTGAAGCCGCCACTCCTCCAACCGGACCCGCTGCGCTTCCGCGTACGGACCCGGTACACCGGCCAGCGCCTCGTCGTCCCACAGCGCCAGCGCGCGGCTCAGCAGCTCACGGGCGTGGCACAGATCGCCGGTATGCCTTGCCTTCTCCGCGTCGGCTGCCAGCTCCTGCGCCAGTACCAGGTCCAGGGTCCCCTCGTCGAGCCCACGGATCGCGTATCCGCCCGACTCGCTCACGAGGACCCCGGGACTCAGAACCTTCCGCAGCCGGGAGGCATACGTCCGTACTGCCGCCAGCGCCTGCGACGGCGGCTCCTCGCCCCACAAGGCGTCGATCAGCTCGCCCGCGGTCGCCGTGCGGCCCTCGCGCAGCAGCAAGACGGCCAACAGGGCCCGCTGCTGCGGGGAGCCGGTGCCGACCAGTTCTCCGCTACGCCAGGCACGGACCGGGCCGAGCACGCTGAAGCGGACCGCATCCGCATCACTCTGGCGTTCCACCTGTTCCGGCACTAGCAGGAGTGGCGCTTCCGACGCCTGCGGTGTAACTGCATGGGCGGCTGACGGCACCGCTTGCTGCCAAACAGCTGCTCGCCGTTCTGCGGCCGCCACGAGCGCACGCGCACCGTGAAGACCTCGGCGCACGTCGACCGTTTGTACAGTGTCGTATTCCACCGTTGCCAGGCTTCGGAGTGCGGCGATCGAACGAGGGTGGTGGATCCCCAGGGTTGCAGACATCTGCTGAGCGGCGATGGCAATGACATCAGCTGCGCGTTCCATGCGACCACGCTCGCTTGCCGCCTTGGCTGACTCGAACTCCGCCGACGCCAGCGTGACCAGAGCAGAGACGGACTTGGGGTGGTCGCCCCCGAGTAGGCGAACGGTGGCGCGGGCGAAGTGTTCGAGTTCCTCCACCAACTGATCTGCCTTCGCATGCCGGTTGGCCTTGCGGGCAGCGTTGGCAAGGATCGCGGTCGCCAGTAGTTGGATGTCCAGCCACTCTTCTGAGCCCTCGTCTCCGTCAGCAGTGCCTGCGGCGCGGCGGGCCCTGGCTGCACAGTCGGCGGCCCCAGCGGTGTCGTCCTGGCTCAGCTTCACAGAGGCCAGGTTCACCAGCGTTGCGGCGGACACCGAGCCGGATCGGGCAGAGTCCGCGAGCAGCTTCTCCGCGCTGGTGAGATGACCCCTGTCTGCGAGGGTGACTGCGAGTTGATTGCGCGTGGCTTCGTCCAATTCCGGCGGGCGAGGAGCCTGGACGAGCGACGAGCCCATATGTTCCAACAGCGACCGAGACTCGTTGTACAGACCGAGGACGTCCAGCAGGGAGATCAGCCGGGCGAAGTCCCTGCCCAAGGTCGAACGATCGAGTGGAAGCGGCTCCATGCAGAGCGTGCCGATCGCGCGCACCGTCTGAGGCCGGCCCGAGGATTCGCCGCGCAGTGCGCGCTCCGCGGAAGTGATCGCTTCCTGCCATGTGTTGCTCATTCCTCACCTCCGCTCGGTTCCTCTTGCATGATGAGCTTCACCGCATGGAACTTGACCTGGTCAGCGGAGACGGGGTCCATGACGCCCAGGTCGGAAAGCTGTTGGATGATGCGCATCGCGCTGTCCACGCGTGCCATCCGGTTCGCTGGGGTGAGAGGCGATGAATCCGCCCCGGACATGAGCTGAGGAACGTGCTCTGAGCGGCCAGGGCGCAGTACATCCATGAGATGCCCGGCGTCCAGGAGGTTGAGGCGCCTCATCGCCTCCCCGATGGTTGCAGCGAAGAGCACATTGGTATACCGACCGCTGTGTGGACTGGCGCGGTCTGGCAGTTGTTCGAGCAGGATACCGAGGACCGCCGGCTCACGGTCCGGGGCCGTGCTCTCCACGGGGCCCCCGGAGTAACCAGAAAAATCACCGAGGGGTTGGCTGGCCGTTAGCTGAAGTGCCTCTATTTTGGCGCCGCCAACGCACTTGTACGCCAATGCCCCGTTGTCGACGTGGCCACCGAGTTCTGCCTCGTTCTCGGCAGGCCGATACGGGCTGCGCCAGCGTTCGCCGCCCTGTGCGACTCCGGCCACGGGAATAGGCCGGGTGACATCAAACTGGGAAGAGATCTCAATGAGAGCCAGGTCAGCGCCCTCGTCCTGGCGACGGACCCGCCCCTCTACCTGGCTGCCGTCGGCCAGCACGATATCGAGATCCGCGTCGAGCGCAGTCAGCCCGCCCAGACAGTGGAGTGCGGTGATGACCCGCCAGCGGTCCACAAGGAAGCCTCCCCCGAGCCGCTGCTCGCCCTGGTAGAGGTCAACCCAGTATCCCACGCTGGTCACGCCCCGCCCGAAACCCGCTCCACGGTGAGTGTCACCTCGAACGAGGCTTCTGCGGACGCCTTGGAGAGGATGACGCCAGCCTCGGCGGCGAGAGTTAGCCCGAAGGTGACGTCCATGCTCGCGACCTGCCAGCCGTCGCGCTCGGGGACTCGGGCCAGAGACTGCTGGGCGATTGCTGATGCCTGGACGATGGCTTCCTCTACCTCACCAGCGCGGTCGCTGAGAGACGACGTCGGCCGTGTCCTTGCGGCGATTTGACGGCTTCCTGCGGCATCGAGCTTCACCGTCTCGACCCTGACATCGGCCATGACTGCGGCATCCCCCGTCTACTACGTCTTGTTGGGCACCTCCCGGAAGCGTAGCCACACAGGAAGTCGCACGCGAAGGCTTCGCCGAACAAGATCTGTCTATGGCACGGAAGTTGAGGGTCGCGAGGGCGTCCTTACCGGTATGCAGCACGACTTGTGATGCCCGTCACTAAAATCGCAGCCTCCCATGAAGCAGTGAAGAGGCATGCTGCGTACTCTCCGGCGGGCGTGAGCCACCAGCCAGGCGGTCCCGGTCGAGAACTGCCTACAGAGTGCCACACCGCTGGCTCCGCTCTGGCCATGTTCCAGCGAACAATGGGCCGCCTCGCGCTCGAGCCTCGACAATGGCGCCATAACGGTGGGCGGGACCAACTGGCCCCGCTCACCAATGTGATGAAACTCAGCGAAGCTGTGGAGGCTGTGCAGGCGCTGTTGCCGGGCGAAGTTGAATGCTCTGCTCATGTAGAAGGGAGCCGCACGGCGTCCTGCTCCCGGCTCGTGGCGGGGGCGTCGTCCTGCGATGCAGCAGCCACATGATTCACCGGACCAATGGACCTGCCGCCGATCGATCAGGAAGCCCCTCGCGCCTGTCTGGGCTCCCCGGCCCTGTGTCGCGTCCGACGCCCTCCGATGCCCTGGTCCGCGGCGAGTTTTTCCTCTCCTGCGCCACGGACTCCTTCTGCGGGTCCGACGTCCGGGCCGGGCTCGCAGGGGCCCACCTGTCGCTGCATGTCCTAGAGGCAGGCGTACACGATGGCGGCCGTCGCGATCCCAGCCCCCAGGCCAGACTCCTGTAGGCGACCAGTCCCGCCGCCGTCGCGAGGACCAGGATGATGACGATGTGGGTGTTGCGGGAAGCCATGCCACGCCAGATTGTCCGCGCCGAACCGAAGTACGGCCGTGACGCTCATTTGACGCTCCGGGCGCCCGCCAGCCCTCATTCGGGACCTGAAAGCCTCTCTGACCTGCTATTTTACGCTCTGTGTCCAGGGCTACATGTTCCCGATGACGCACCACGTGGAGTGCGTGGCGATCCTGGAGCCCGCCGGGAAGGGCTCCTGAACTGCTGTTTTGTATTTTCTGGCAGAATTTTGACGCTCGGATGACGCTCGAACACCGGAAGTCTCAAGCGTCCCACAGCACCTTCCCAGCGGCGGCTTGAGCCGCTATCTCGGTTGCACTCGTATGGGAACCGAGATAGCGGGCCGTCGGCCGGTCATGGAGGATGGCACCGGGGTCCGAGGTCCAGTGGCTGGTATCACCTCGCCACCCAGATACCAGGCCGGTATCATCACCGTATGGCGATGACACTCCGACTCCCCGACGACCTCGACGCGAAGCTCACCGAGCGTGCTCGTCGAGAGCGCCGCAGCAAGCAGGAGCTTGCCATTGAGGCCATCCGTGACGCCCAGGACCGGGCCGAGTTGAAGGTCGATGACGTCCTGGCCGAGCTCATGGACAGCGATGCGGAGATCCTGGACTACCTGAAGTGACCGAAGTGCGCTACATTCAGATCGACGAGATCCTGGCCATCGCCCGCACGGTCAACGGTACCGAGCACAGCGTGCGTGACATGGGACTTCTCGTGTCGGCGATTGAACGGCCCCGGACCAACGTGTTCGGAGCCGAGGTGTATCCCACGCTGCACGAGAAGGCGGCAGCATTACTGCACTCCGTTGCCCGCAATCACGCGCTGATCGACGGCAACAAGCGCACTGCCTGGCTCGCCATGCGTGTCTTCCTGCGGTTCAACGGCGTCAGCGCCGGTACCGTTCCGCCGCCCGTCTCCATCGCCGGCCCGTTTGTCGAGGAAGTCGCGCAGGACAACGTCGACGTACCAGTCATCGCCAAGCGCCTGTCGGTCTGGTTCCCCGTTTCCTGACACACGACGACGTGTGGGCGGCTTCGGCCAGTCGTGCACGAACGAATGCGCTCCCGCGCCTCCGCCACCGAACGGGAGTCCGTCTCGCGGAGTCCGGGCTGGTCAGCCGGGACGCTCGTTTGACGCTCCGACCGTCCGGCACCCCGATCCAACTCGGGGGAAAGTATCTCTGACCTCTATGTTTTCAGGTCCTCGCCCTAGGGACACCCTCCCGATGACGCACCATGTGGAGTGCGTGGCCATTCTGGAGCCTGCCGCCAAGGGTTTCTGATCTTTGCGGGGGACGGTTCGAGTGAGTGTCTACGGCTCCGCGACCGGGGGGCTGCCATTCTCGTCGGTACCGACACGGCGACCGGCGGGAGTATGGGATGGGCTCGGAACGGGATGGGGCGTGGCGTGTGGCGGAGGCGGAGGTGGCT
>NZ_MAUD01000431.1 GCF_001700515.1 Streptomyces lushanensis | reverse complement strand
GGTGCCCGGGTCGGCCGGGGTCCACGTCTGTCCGGTCTGCGGATGGGTCGGCACCAGGAGGATGTCCGCGTCCCTGCCGGCGGTTGGCTGTCCCGGTCCGGCCAGAACGGCGCGCCGTGCCGTCGGACCGGCAGGCAGCAGGGCGTCGAGGGCGCGTTGGAACACTTCCCTGCTCAGACCGTCCGGGACGGTCACCGGCCGGCCTTGCGAGGCTGCCAGCAGATGGGCGAGCGCCCGGCCGACCGCAGCCTCCCACTGCGGGCTCCACGACCAGAAGTGGTCCGGCCCGAACCGCGAGCCCCATGTGGCGATCGGCTCGAACGGAGGCGTGGACTTCCCTTCCTCCAACAGCTCTGTCCAGGTCAGTGGTACGGATTCGGCGCCGCCGACGGGCAGGCGGCGCACGGCGCTGGGCGCGAGCCACACCGCCTGCCAGAGTGAGCAGTCGTCGATTCGAGTCGCCACGGGCAGGTCGCACGCCGCGCAGGCCATGTTGGGGCCGTCCGCGCCGTCGAGGCCGCAGCAGTAGCCGCCGGCCATCTCCGGGATGAGCACGGTGCCACGGGCGTCGCCGGGCGCGATGACGATCGAGCCGGGGGCGCCGTCGGAGAGCGCGTGGACCGGCGCGTGGATGCCGCGGGCCACCGCCTCGTCCGGATGGATCTCCTCCCATCTCCGCCACGGCGGCCCCCAGGGCTCCGGGTCCTCGGCGAACGCGCCCGCCTCCATGAGCACCGGAAGCTGAAGCCCGTTCCCGTACTTCTGATGAGCGTGGGCCGGCAGGGCGACCCGGGACAGCGGGGTGGTCAGCTCGGCGCCGCATCCCCCACACACGAAAACGAACAAGTGCCCTCCGCTGCAGAATCAGGAGGCAACTTCGCAGCTCCGTGGCAGACCGGTCAACGTGTTTTGAATCCACTGCGGGCCGAAGCACAACCTGCGCCGCCGAGCGTCACGGTTCGAATCCACGACAGGCCCTGACACCTCCCGAAGTGGCGAACATCCGCTGTCCGTTCTCATGAACAAAACCACATCGGCGTTATCGCGAAAATTTGGGTCACCGGGCCGTCGCAGCGCCACGGGTACGGAAGCCGCGTGGTGCGCTTCGCGCTGCGCGGACGTGACGGGTACGACTGGACCAGGACGCCACAGTCGAAGGACGCCCGGGCGTTCCCGGGGTGGGGTGACGGAGTCGTCACCCCCGGAGGCCTCAGAACAGGCAGGGCCTCTGAACGGAGGATCGTCGTGCCAGGGACCGTTCGACAGCTCGGCTGTCCGGGGAATGCGCCGTTGGAGGATGGCCAGGGGCGTCCTGGACGCGGCCGAGGTCGATGAAGTAGCCGCCCAGGTCATGGCTGTTCGTGGAGGCGTGTTCTTCGAGGACGGCGAGGGCGTCGAGGTACGCCAGGCCGTCCTCGGGGCAGTCCTGGTCGGGGCACAGGCCGGACAGGGTATGGAGGATCCAGTCGTCCCCGTCGCGGGCGTCGGCCTGACGCGCATCACGTGGATCGCTTCGTTCCCCGGCCGTGCCGGGCCAGGAGCCGCGCGAGCTCGAAAGCCGAGTTGGGGTCGTGGGCCACGGGTCGGTTGGCCTGCCGGTATGCCGCGATCCCCCCTCCACGTCGCCACGCTCCTCCAGCAATCCCGCGAGCCGTTGTACGGCGTGCCTGGAGTCATCGGTCCCCGCAGCCGCCCACAGTTCGTCGAGCCGGCGTCAGGTCGCGGATGCCCCATCCCCCGATGGCCGCGTGGCCACCGGACCGGCGGACCAGGACGGTCAGGGGCCCCGGGCAGGCCGCTCACGCCAGTGCCGACACGGCCCGCAGCCACACCAGCGCCGCAGGCGGTCTGCGGGCATCCGTGCCTGGCAGTCGCGGCACCGGCGCAATCCACGGTCCACCGCCGGGGACCACGGACATGAAGCAGGCGGTGGTGGGCCATTCGATGACGGTTCGACGGAACAGCACCGCATCGGCTTGTCCGCCGGCTCCAACGGCCCGGTCCGCAGCAGCACCAGGGACCGCGTCCGCGTCGGCCGGCAGGTCCGCCGGCACCGGCTCGGACAGCAGCACCGCCCCCTCGGCCTCCCGCACGGCCAGGGCGAGGCTGACCGTCTCCCCGACGGCGTACCGCCAAGCACCGGACAGCCCGTACTCGGCCGCCATCTCCCCCACCGCGGCCCCGACCTGGTGCCAACCATCCCCACCCGTCGGTCGGCAACAGCACGGGCCGAGGAGTCGGTCAGGGTCCTGGGCACGGTGAACAGTGCACAGCCGGAGCCTGCTGGTGAGTACGGGAGCCGGGCGCGCGGGAAGGGCCGCAGAGCGCCAAGTCGCCGCCCGCTGGGGCCTCCTGAGGTCCCGCGGCACAGCGATGCGGAGCGTTGCCCGCACTGCCCGCCCGCATGATCCGGGCTGTCGTCGGTCCCGGTCGGCCAGGTGACGGCGGCCCGGCGAGTCGCTCCTGGCCGGTGCCGACGGTTCAGCGGAGTTCCGACCGGGGTGCCGCGGATCGAGCGCCTGGGCTGTCACTGGTTCGGGTGAATGTGCATCTCGGGCCCACCGCGGCTCCGACGGACCACAGCGGTGTGTGGGCGCTCTCGCAGCAGTGTGCCGGCACGCGCATTCGACCGAAGCCCGCTGACGCGTGGAGCCCTCGGATGCCTCGGCCGTTCTATAGCGTTCGCAGCGCGCGTGGAGCTCATCTGCCGCGTATGACACCACTCTTGTCGATCCGGAAGGCGCCTATGGCCATGCTCGTGGACTCTGCCGCCCCTGCTGTCCTGGTCGCCGCCGCGGGCACCCGAACCACCGCACGCGAGCGGGCGCGTCTGGCCCGGGCGGTCAGCGTCTTCGATTCCGCCGCCACACGAATGCTCCTGATCAGTGACGGACTCACCACGCCGCTGCTACAGGCAGCCCTCGGTGCGCCCCTGGAGGCACGGGTGACGCGCCTGTCCACCGTGCCCTCCGGCTCGGTGTCCCCCATGGTCAGCGCCCTGTTGGACGGCGCCCCGCCGGACCAATTCCTGGTGCGGCGCACGACCTTGGCCCTGCCGGACGGTGAAGCGGTGTCGGAGAACACCACGGTCCTGCGCCTGGGCGTGGACCGGCGCATCGACACGGTCGCCGCCGATCGCACCCGGCCGATCGGCTTCGCGCTGGCCGAGGCCGGCCTGCTGCCCCAGCGCCGGATCCTGCACGTGGGAACCGCCCGCTGGCCGCTGGCCCGCGACCCGCTGCGCTGTGCGGCCAAGACCTACCTCCTGGACATGGCCGCCGGTCCGGTGATGTGCATCGAGGAACTGTTCAATCCCTCCTTGATCTCCGCACTGCCGGCCGCGGGCCGCGCGGAGACCCCTGCCGTCGAATTCGCCGAGCTCCCGCTGCTCGCCCCCGAAGGAATCGCATGTTCCGGCAAAAACTCCTGACCTCTCTCACCGGCGGGACCGACCGCCCGGCCGTGGTGGACGACTTGGGTCCTGTCTCGTACAACTCCCTCGACCTGTGGTCCGACCGGATCGCCACGGTTCTGAGCGACCGCGACGAGGCGCTGGAAGAGGTACGTACCGCCCTGCTGCTGCCCAACAGCGCCGCCTGGCTGGCCGGTTACCTGGGTGCGCTGAAGAGCGGTGCGGTGGTCGCGCCGCTGAACGCGGCGCTCACCCGGGCCGAGATCGCCAAGGTCCTGACCGGCGCCGGGCCACGGCATCTGCTGACCGCACCGGAGCGCGCCGACGAGATGACCGCGCTGTGCCAGGAACTACGCCTGCGCACCCGTGTCCACGCCCTTGACCCCGCCGCCCGGAGCGGCCTGCCGCCGGCCCCGGCCGGTCCCGGGCCCCGGCTCCCGGCCGCCCGGAACCGCGCCCCGCAGGACCCATGTCTGATCATGCACACCTCCGGCAGCACCGGGGCCTGCAAAGGCGTCGTACAGAGCGAGCAGTCGCTGCACCTGGCCACCGGCATCTGGCACCGCCGACACCGCCTGCCCGAGGACGTGGTGGCCGTCCCGCTGCCGATGGCCCACACCTACGGCCACCTCGCCGCGGTCAGCACCCTGCTGGCCGGCGCCACCCTGGTCGTCTCCGCCTCCTGCGGGCCCGAGCAGTGGGCCCGGCTCCTCCAGAGCCATGGCGCCACCGTCGTCGAAGCCGTCCCCACCCTGTACGCACGGATGCTGCGGACACCCCTGCTCCGGCAGCACAGCACGCCCGCCCTGCCGCAACTGCGCCGGTGCATCAGCGGAGGCCAGGCCGCGCCCCAGGCCCTGCGCACGCAGTGGCAGCAGCGCACCGGCGTCGCGCTGCTGCAGAGCTGGGGCATGACCGAGCTCTCCGGGGCGGGACTGTGCGCGGCCGAGGACCTTCCGCGATGCCTGGACAGCGTGGGCCCGCCCGTGCCCGGACTTGAGGTCAAGGTCATGGACCCGACGGACCAGGAAAGGGAGATCCCCCGGGGGCAGGAGGGCGAACTGTGGGTACGGGGCCCGCAGGTGGCCATCGGCTACCGGAACAGCTCCCGGCGGCTCCAGCCAACCGCCGACCGCGAAGGCTGGCTGCACACAGGCGACCTGGCCACCCGCGACGCCCACGGCTGCGTACGGATCGTCGGCCGCAGCAAGGACGCCATCATGACCGGCGGCTACACCATCCAGCCAGGTGAGGTCGAGGAAGCACTGCGCAGCCACTCGGCCGTACGGGACGTAGCCGTGCTGGGCCGCCCCGACCCCGACCGCGGCGAGGTCCCCCACGCCCTGGTCGTCCTCGACAGCCCCCGCGCGCCCAGCAGCGAGGAGCTCATCGAACACTGCCGCACCCTGCTGGCCCGCTACAAGGTCCCGCGCACCATCGACTTCGTCGACCACCTGCCGCTGTCCCCGGTGGGCAAGCTCGACCGCCCGGCCCTGCGGCGGACGTTCGCCGACTCCGCCGAGCAGACCGGATGAGCCCGCACCCGGCGACGCCCGTCCCGGCGCCCGTCCCGGCGCCCGCGCGCCCGAATCCGGGCAGCCCGCGCACCGCACGGCGCGACCGCCCCGGACCTAGATCCAGGAGCACGCCATGACACCCACGCCCTCCAGCCCCGTCGTCCTGCTGACCGGAGCAACTGGCGGCCTGGGAACCGCCCTGGCCCAGACACTCGCCGCCCGGGGCACCCGCCTGGGCATCACCGCCCGCACACCGGACACACTGCACGCCCTCGCCCACCGGCTCGCCTCCACCGGAGCCGAGGTCGTGCCCCTGGCCTGCGACGCGGCAGACCCCGTCGGTACGACGGCCGCCACCGAACAACTCGTCGCCGCCTACGGACGCATCGACGCGCTGATCGCCAACGCAGGTGTCGAGGGACCCGTCGGCCCCACCTGGGAACTGCCCCTGGACGACTGGTGGTCCGCGGTCCGCACGAACATCCTCGCCACCACGGCCACCGCCCACACCGTCCTGCCGCACATGGTCCGACAGCGCTCCGGCCGGATCGTGAGCATCAGCAGCGCCGCCGGACACCACCGGTGGCCCACCCTGTCCGCCTACTCGGTGTCGAAGGCCGCCGCGATCAAGTACATCGAGAACATCGCGCACGAGGCACGCGAACACAACATCCAGGCGTTCAGCCTGCACCCCGGCCTTCTGCCGACCGGACTGAGCACCACGGCCCTCACCGCACCCCCGGCCACGCCCTGGCACGCGCGCCGCAGCACCTGGGTGAGGAACCAGCTCGCCGACGGACACGGCACCCCCGTCCACCGCGCCGTGGACGC
>NZ_MAUD01000430.1 GCF_001700515.1 Streptomyces lushanensis | reverse complement strand
GACGCGGTGGCGTCGGCGCCGTCTGGCGTGCCTGGCACGCCAGACGGCGCCGACGCCACCGCGTCCGACCGGGTCGATCAGCTCGTACCGCCCCGCGAAGACCTCACCCATTGCGCCGCGCCCGCTCCCAAGTCGTCTCGTCCGGCGGCCCGCCGCCTCCGGGCCCCGCTCCGCCTCTAGCTCTGGTGCGCCTCGTAGTGGGCGACCGCCTCCGCGGTGCGCCCGGCGCCGTAGACCCGTAGGAACTCTGCCAGTTCGGGCTGGGTCGGTGCGAGGGAGTCCGCCGCATCTATGATGTCGCCGGCCGCCGCGACCGACCGCAGCAAGGACTGGATCTCGCGTACCACCCGGCGTACGGTCGGCGCGCCCGAGCTGTTCGTCGTCTGGCTGGTACCGGTGAGGACCGAGCCGCCCTGCGACTTCTTGATCTCCTCCATCCGGTCGGTGGCCTCTCCCGCGCTGACGCTGCCGTCCGCGACCTGACCGGCCAGATCCTGGAGTGCCTGGACGCGTTGGACGACCGCCGGATTGCCGATCTTCGCGCGTTGACCGCTCATCAATTGTGAGAGCATCGGCGCGGACAGCCCGAGGACGGCGGCGAGCCTGGCCTGGTTCAGGCCAAGATCGTCGATGAGCCGGCGGAAGAGCGCCCCCAGTGGCTCTCCGTACCAGCTTCTCTGGAGTTCTCTGGCTCTCGCGGTCGTTTCCTGCTGTGCGGCGTCCATGTGCGTCTCCCCATCGCTTCCCCATCGCGGCAGCTTCGCTGCTGCGAACCTCGTGGGGCATCCTACGGAGCGTGGTCGCGCACGGGGAGTCCCAATCCTTTTGCGAGATCCCGGGGAACACCCGGTACTCTGGTCCCCGGTGAACGACGAGCCGTAAGCGAGCGCTCGGCCGTACCCGACACCCGTCCCGGGGCCTTAGCTCAGTTGGTAGAGCGCTGTCTTTGCATGGCAGATGTCAGGGGTTCGACTCCCCTAGGCTCCACTTCTCCAAAACCCCTCCGACCTGCGGAAACGCGGGACGGAGGGGTTTTTCCGGTCTGGGTGCGGTCGCGGTGGGCCAGGCGGGGGCGGAGGCGGCGGCTTCACGCCGATCCTGCGTCTGCCGGTGTACGGGGACGTCGTCACGGGGACGCCGTGGGGAGTTCCACGGTGATGTGGAGTCCGCCGGCGGGGTTCGGGGTGAGGGCGAGGGTGCCGTCGTGTGCCTGGGTGATGGTCTTGGCGATGGTCAGGCCGAGGCCGACGCCCGCGTGGTCGGTGTGCAGGCGTTCGGTGCCCCGCTGGAACGGTTCGGTGAGTGTCGAGGCCAGCTGCGGGGTGACCTGCTCGCCGGTGTTCTCGACGGTGAGCACCACGCCCGTGGGGCGGACGCCCGTAGTGACCCTGACGGTGCCCTGATCAGGGAGGTTGTGGACGATCGCGTTGTGCACGAGGTTCGTGGTCAGCTGCAGCAGCAGCGCCTGCGATCCGGTCGTGGGGGTGAGGTCGCCGCTGGTCTCGATGGTGACGCCGCGCTTCTCCGCGAGGGAGAGGAGCGTTTCGGCGGCCTCTTCCGCGATGAGGGACAGGTCGACGGGTTCTCGGGTGAAGGACCGCCGCCCGGCGCGGCAGAGCACGAGCAGTGCCTCGGTGAGGTCGATCGCCCGGGTGTTGACGGCGTGGAGGCGGCCGATGAGTTCGCCGGTGTCGCACGTCGGGTCGGCGCGGGCCACGTCGAGGAGCGCCTTCGAGATCGCCAGCGGGGTGCGCAGCTCGTGCGAGGCGTTGGCCGCGAATCTCTGCTGTTCGGCGACGTGCGCTTCGAGGCGTGCGAGCATCGCGTCGAAGGCGTCGGCGAGTTCGCGGAACTCGTCCTCG
>NZ_MAUD01000429.1:365-630 GCF_001700515.1 Streptomyces lushanensis | reverse complement strand
CGGCGCTATGTCGCGGCGAAGGTCCTCCAGCAGAGCGACGCGCACACCCTCCTCCGCTTCGTCCGGGAACAGGCGCTCAGAATCGATCATCCCCATGTCCTCGCCCCGGCAAGCTGGGCCGCCGACGACGACAAGGTGCTGTTCACCATGGATCTGGTGAGCGGCGGATCGCTGGCGCATCTCATCGGTGACTACGGACCGCTGCCGCCCCGCTTCGTCTGCACCCTGCTCGACCAGCTGCTGTCCGGGCTCGCCGCGGTGCACG
>NZ_MAUD01000429.1:0-321 GCF_001700515.1 Streptomyces lushanensis | reverse complement strand
CCGCCGATCTCTTCGCGGTCGGTCTCGTCGCGCTCTATCTGCTGCAGGGTCAGAAGCCGGACTCCAAGGCCCTGGTCGAGCTCTTCCTCGCCCATGGCACGCCGGGGGCGCCGCAGGGCATTCCCGAGCCGCTGTGGCAGGTCCTGGCGGGCCTGCTCCAGCCCGACCCGCACGCGCGGTTCCGTACGGCCACGGGCGCGCGCAAGGCGCTGACGTCGGCCGTGGAACTGCTGCCCGAGCCGGACATCGACGACGAACTGGTCGAGGTCTTCGACCAGATCGGGCCGCTCCCCTCCGCGTTCGGCCCCGACGGGCCCGTCG
>NZ_MAUD01000043.1 GCF_001700515.1 Streptomyces lushanensis | reverse complement strand
CGCGCCCCCGGCCACCGCGCCGTCCGTCCCCGCCCCCGTGTCCCCGTCCCCGGCGCCGTCGCCGTGCTCCAGCTCCGGCAGCCATCGCAGCGCCCTCGGCGTACGCCAGTTCCGCTCCCCCAGCAGCGCCATCACCGACGGCAGCAGCACCATCCGTACCAGCGTCGCGTCCAGCAGTACCGCCACCGCCAGACCCACGCCCATCTGCTTCATGTCCTGCATCGACAGCGTGCCGAAGACCGCGAAGACGGCGACCATGATGGCCGCGGCGCCGGTCACCGCGCCCGCCGTGCGCCGGATGCCCTCGCGGATCGCCGACGAGTTGTCCAGACCCCGGTCGCGGGCCTCCCTGATCCGGGAGACCACGAACACGTGGTAGTCCATCGACAGCCCGAAGAGCACCACCAGCACGAACAGCGGCATCCAGCTCTCGATCGCGCCGGCCTTCTCCGTACCGAGCAGCTCCGCGCCCCAGCCGTGCTGGAAGACGGCGACCATCACGCCGTACGTGGCCACCACCGAGAGCAGATTGAGCACGATCGAGGTGACGGCGATGACATACGACCGGAAGCAGAACAGCATCAGCAGAAAGGTCACGCCGGTGATGAAGACGAAGACCGGGACGATGCCGCGCTTGAGCTGCGCGGTGAAGTCCACCGAGGTGGCCAGATCGCCGGTCACATGGACCTGCGCGCCGGTGCCCGCGAAGGCGGCGGGCAGGCGCTCGTCGCGCAGTTCGGCCAGGGCCGCCTTCGAGCGTCCGTCGCTGCCGTCGCCGGCCAGCGGGACCTCGATCTCCGCGACGTTCCGCTCCGCGTGCACGGTCACCCGCTCCCCCGCGCCGCCGAACCGTCCGAGCGCCTCGCGTACCCCGTCCGCCCCGATGTCGTCGGCCTTCACGACGACCAGCGCCGGTGCCGGACCGCCGGGGAACGTCCCGGTGATGTGCCGGTACGCGACCGTCAGCGAGGCCTCGGAGCCGAACTGCTTCTCCATCCCCAGCGATTCCGTCCTCATACCGAGCGCCGGCACCGCCAGCGCCACCAGCACCGCTGCCGACGCCACCGCGAAGAGCTTCGGGTGGCCCAGTACGGGCCTGAGCAGCGCGCCCGCCAGCGCACCGCTCTCCCGCGCCGCGCCGCTCCCCGGCCCGTTCCTCCTCCTGCCGCGACGGTTGAGGAACGGCACGCGTCCGGCGTCGATACGGTCGCCGAGCCAGGCCAATAGCGCGGGCAGCACGGTCACGGAGCCGAGCATCGCGATGAAGACGACCGTGATCGTGGCGAGGGCGAAGCCCTTGAAGAGCATCAGCCCGGAGAGGAACATCCCGGCCATCGCGACCATCACCGTCACCCCGGAGACCAGGACGGCCCGGCCGCTGGTGGCCGCCGCGATCCGCAGCGCGGTCTCGGCGTCGCGCCCCGCGGCCCGCTCGTCGCGCTCGCGCCGCAGGTAGAACAGGCAGTAGTCGACACCGACGGCGAGTCCCATCAGGAACATCACCGAGTAGGTCGTCTGGAAGAGATGGAGCTGATGGCTGGCGAGCGAGAGCAGTCCGAAGGCGGCCATGCACGCGGTGAGCGCGAGCCCGACGGGCAGCAGCGCGGCGACCACGGCCCCGAAGGCGACGAGCAGGATGCCGAGCGCCAGCGGTACGGCGGTGAGCTCGGCCCGCTGGAAGTCGTCGGCCAGCAGGTCGCCGAGCCACTTGCCCGAGCTGGCCTCGCCGAACTGGTAGATCCGTACGTCCCGGTGCGCGTCCCCCGTCTTGCGTACGGCGTCCAGCACGGGCTGCACCCGGTCGGCCGCCGTCGCGGAGTCGCCCTTGATCTCGAACCGGATCAGCGCGTCCTCGCCGTTCTTCGAGGGTAGGGCCGGTTCGATCCGGTCCACCTCTCCCGTCGCGCGTACGGCCTCGGTCAGCTCGCGGGCGGCCGTCCGCCAGCCCCCGTCGGCCCGGCTGCTGACCATGACCAGTTCACCTGCCGGATGGTCGATCCCGGCCTCGTCGAGGATGCGCTCGGCCTTGGCGGAATCGCCCGCGCCGCTCTCGGCCGCGGTCATCTCGACCAGGCCCGAGGCACCGCCGAGAGCCGCGGCCAGGACGACGAACAGCAGCCAGCCGATGATCGCCGTCCTGCGGTGGTGTGCGCTCCAGACACCGATACGTGCCGCGAGATTCTGTCTCGTGCTCATGGCGTTTCGCCTCCAGAAGTAAGAGCGGGGTAAGCCGGGACACGCTCACGACGTTAGGAATCCGGCGCCGTCCACCCCAGCCGCCCAGGGCCCCTGATCGAGGGTGGTGCTGGCAACACCCCTGGTCGGGGGGTGACCGGCTGCCGGACGCCGCGGAGGCGGTCCAGACTGGGCGCCATGCCCGGAGGCCGGGCCGGCGGCACGCCCGCGGGCCGGGCGGGCCGCCGGTGGTCATGAGAGCCGCCTCCCGCGAGGGAGCGTGAGAGGAAGAGAGAGCGCCATGGACGGATGGAAGATCCGGAGGTCGCTGTCGGCGATCTGGCGAGGGCTGGCGCTGTCGTTCGTCACACTTGTCGGATCGATCACGCTTTTCGTGCTCACGGTGGTCTCGATCGCCCTGATCCCGCTGGGCGTCGGAGTCCTCACCACACCGGCGCTGGTGGCGGCGGTCAGAAAGCACGCCAATCAGCGCCGGCTGCTGGCCGCCACCTGGTCGGACGTACGGATCGCCGTGCCGTACCGGCCGTTCCCGCCGGATGTGCGGGGCGGGATCACCGGCCAGGTGGAGCGCTGCACCCTGCTGCTCAAGGACCCGGCGACCTGGCGTGATCTCCAGTGGCTGCTGATCGACATGACCGTCGGCTCCGTCATCGCCCTGCTGACCTTCGCCCTCAACGTCTACGCGCTGGAGGGCTTCGTCCTGGCCGCGGGTCTGTGGCGGGTGTTCAGGAACGAGCCGTACTGGTACGGATTCGTACCGGTCGACAGCCAGCTCACCGGGCTGGCCGCCGCCGCCCTCGGTCTGGTGCTGCTCGCCCTCGGCCTGCGTTTCGCCTCCGATCTGCTGCGGCTGCACTTCCTGCTGGCCAGGCCGCTGCTCGCGCCCACCCATGGCGAGGCGCTGGCGCTGCGGATCGAGCGGCTGACCGAGTCCCGGCATGACGCTGTGGACACCTCGGCGGCCGAGCTGCGCAGGATCGAGCGCGATCTGCATGACGGCGCGCAGGCCAGGCTGGTCGCGATGGGCATGGACCTGGGCACCGTCGAGGCGCTGATCGAGAAGGACCCGGCGCGGGCCAAGGCGCTGATCGGCCAGGCCCGTCAGTCCTCGGCGGAGGCACTCACCGAACTGCGTGATCTCGTTCGTGGGATCCATCCGCCGGTGCTGGCCGAGCGCGGGCTCGGCGACGCCGTCAAGGCGCTCGCGCTGCGGCTGCCGGTGCCGGCCGAGGTGAGTGTGGAGCTGACGGGCCGCGCGGCGGCGCCGGTCGAGTCGGCCGCGTACTTCGCGGTGAGCGAGGCCCTGACCAATGTGGTCAAGCACGCGGGCGCCGACCGGATCTGGGTCGATCTGTCGTACGGGGAAGGCATGCTGCGGATCGCGGTCACCGACGACGGCGGAGGGGGCGCGGTGATCGGGAAGGGCTCGGGGCTGAGCGGCCTGGAGCGCAGGCTCGGTACATTCGACGGCATCCTGGCCGTCAGCAGCCCCGCGGGCGGTCCCACCATGGTGACCATGGAGATTCCTTGCGAGTTGTCCTAGCCGAAGATCTCTTCCTGCTGCGTGACGGTCTGGTCCGGATGCTGGAGGCGTACGACTTCGAGATCCTGGCCGCCGTGGAGAGCGGGCCCGAACTGACCAGGGCACTGGCGGAGTTGACGCCGGACATCGCGGTCGTGGATGTCCGGCTGCCGCCGTCCCACACGGACGAGGGCCTCCAGTGCGCGCTCGCCGCGCGGCAGGCCCGTCCCGGCCTGCCCGTCCTCGTACTGTCCCAGCATGTCGAGCAGTTGTACGCGCGCGAACTGCTGGCGGACGGCAACGGCGGCGTCGGCTATCTCCTGAAGGACCGGGTCTTCGACGCCGACCAGTTCATCGACGCGGTACGGAGAGTCGCGGCGGGCGGTACGGCGATGGATCCCCAGGTCATCTCGCAGTTGCTGTCGCGGCGGGCGCGGGACCGGCCGATCGGCGGTCTGACACCGCGTGAGCGCGAGGTGATGGAGCTGATGGCGCAGGGCCGCTCCAACGCGGCCATCGCCGCCCAACTCGTCATCACGGAGCGGTCGGTGGCCAAGCACACCTCGAACATCTTCGGGAAGCTGGGGCTGCCGGTGTCGGACGACGACAACCGCCGGGTGCTGGCGGTGCTGGCGTATCTGGACCGGGACAGCTGACCCCGGCGCGGGCGACCTGTCCGGCCGTCGCCCTCTTGGTGCGGCTCGGCCGCAATGAGGCGTATCCGCCCGGTTTGTTGATGGAGATTTCTATGAATTCGCGCGGCGGCTGAACACGCCGCGAATCACGTCCGTATGGAACGGAGCGCTTCGCTTCTCCCCCTGCCGAGATTTCCCTGTAACCGGCAAACGAAGCTTGAGGAGTTCCATGGGACGCACATCGAGAAAACGCTCCACACTGGCAAACCGGGCGATCGCCGCCACGGCTGCCTTGCTCCTGGGCGGGGGTGGGCTGGTAGCGGTGAATGTCTACGCATCCGCTGGTGAGGGCAGGTCCCACCAGCGTCCGCCGCAGAGCGAGAATGCCGGACAGGCAATGTCGACCATCGACTGTCCTGATGTGGCCAACGAGCTCAGCGACGTACCGCGGGGTGCCCGCTGGCAGGTCGACCGCGAGCTGGCCAGGATGGACACCCAGATCACCGAGGCGTACAAGCGGTTCGCCGATCAGAAGGAACAGATCGAGCGGGATCCCGCGTTCGCCGAGAATGCCATTCTCAATCCGCTGAAGCAGAAGCGGCTGGCCTCGCTGGGCCGGATCGCGAGCGCGATCGACCGGGTCGGCGACCGGCCGCAGGGTCTGGAGGCGCTGGCGCCCTGCACGCTGCGGGCCGACGGCAACTCCGGCGGCGGACAGAACGGCGGCGGTCAGACACCCGGCCAGGACGGCGGACAGACCCCGGGCCAGGGCCAGGACGGCGGTCAGACGCCGGGCCAGGACCAGGGCCAGGACGGCGGCCAGGGTGACGGGCAGAACGGCGGCCAGGACGGCGGCCAGAACGGTGGCGGGCAGGCCGGCAACGGACCCGACGCCTCCGACTTCGTCGACATCACGACCGTCCAGCCGAATGTCAGCCAGCCCCGTCAGCGCCGTGGCGCGTCGAAGGGCGCTTTCACCACCGATTGCGGTCGTAACGAGGCCGGAAAGTTCAATTCGGACAATGTCATCGTCGCGCCGGGCGTGAGCAATGGCGCTCACCATATGCACGATTACGTCGGCAATCAGTCCAATGACGCCTTCGCCACCGATGACATTCTCGCCGGAGCCTCGACCAGTTGCCGCAATCAGGGTGACAAGTCGACTTACTACTGGCCGGTCCTGCGCCTTCAGAACGGTACGGCAGAGGCCGATGCCAATGCCGACGGCGGTGGCAAGGAGGGCAATGTCGGAGAGATCCAGACTCCGGCGCAGGTGACGCTGAAATTCGCGGGCAGCCCGGTGTCCAGGGTCACGGCCATGCCGAGGTTCCTGCGGATCATCACCGGTGACGCCAAGGCATTCGTCAACGGCAACGCCAACGCCAATGCCTCGTGGAGCTGCACCGGTTTCGAGAACCGCCAGCTCAAGGACAAGTACCCGATCTGCCCCGAGGGCAGCCAGGTGGTCCGTACGTTCAAGTTCCAGAGCTGCTGGGACGGCCAGAACACCGACAGTGCCAACCACCGCACCCATGTGGCGTTCGCCGATCAGAACGGCCGCTGCCAGAACGGCTTCAAGGCGATCCCGCAGCTCCAGCAGCGGATCGTGTACGACGTGCCGCCGGGGCCCGGATTCGCTCTGGACTCCTTCCCCGAGCAGCTCCACAAGCCCGTCACCGACCACGGCGACTTCATCAACGTCTTCGACGAGAACCTGATGAACCGGGTGGTGAACTGCATCAACACCGGGCGCAGGTGCCGCTGACGCACACACCGGCAAGCGGATCGGGCGGCGGGTGCCTCTGAATTGAGGCACCCGCCGCCCGATCGGCCGTACTGCCCGTACCGTCCGTCACCCCTCGCACACACGCTCCACACCCCCGCACGCCCCGACCGCGCCGCGCGGTCAGCCCATGTCGTGACCCGAGTGCCCCTCGTGCTCCCCGCCACCGCTTCCCGTGTCTCCGGTACCACTGGTACTTCCAGTGCCTCCGGTGCCTCCGGAGTGGTGGGACGAGCCGGTCTCCACGGTCCCGCCGAGCCGGCCGCGCAGCGCCGTGACCACCTTCGCGTCGCCGACCGCGACCCACTTCCTGCCGACGAGATACGAACCGCCGTAGTCCTTGGCCTCGTTGATCCACTCGCGCTGGCCGCGGTCGGTGGCGAAGGTGGCCAGCACGTACTTTCCGTCGCCGGTGGCACAGTTGGCCTGCCGCAACTCGGCCGCGTCGGTCTGGATGTTCGGCTCGCACTCGGCCCGCGAGGCAAGCTGTTCGAGGCTCCCGGTCGCCGTCTTCGGCACATCGGGGGCCTTGTTGTCGTTCGAGTCGTGGTCCGCGCCGTCGTTCGCGCCGCAGCCGGCCGCCAGCACCAGGGCCAGGACTGCCAGTACCACTCGGGATCGTTCCTTGCGCATGGTGCCATCGTGCCCTGTGGGGCCGCCGTGGTGGGCGGGAACAGCGGGATGTGACGGATCAGGCGAAACGATTCGGCTGGATGGGATGTGGTGACCATCCGACGTATCGCTCGTTCTGCTGAACGTGCCCCAGGACAAAGCCGTCACCGCTTCCGTGACCATTTCCGAACCTCCGGCCGCCACCATCGGCGTCGAACAGGCCGAGGCGGCCCTCGTCGAGCACTACCCGCGGCTCGTCCGGATCGCCTATCTCGTGCTGCCGCCGTCGCTCGGCCGCAACCGGCGGGTGCTGACCGCGCACGCCCTCGTGCAGCGCTCGCTCCCACGCGCCCGTACGACGGCGGACGAGGCCGGGATCCCGGCGCCGCGCCGCACGGACGGGAGCACGCGGGACCTCGGCTACGCCTATGTACGCGCGCGGGTGGTGCGCCAGGCGCTGGACGCGGGACGTCCGCTGCGCCGGCTCGGCCGGCCCCGACGGGCCCAACTGCCACCGCTGCTGCCGCACGTATGGGGACTGCGGCTGTTCCCGCACTCGGGCGGGGCCGACGAACTCGCCCTGGACCAGAGGCTGTCCGGCCTCTCCTCGGCGGCGCGCGCGGCGTTCGTGCTGCGCGGTCTGGAGAAGCTGCCGGAAGGGGAGGTACGACGGGCGCTCGGCGCGGCCGGGGTCCGGGACGCCGATACGGCGCTCGCGCAGGCGGCCGGGCTGCGGACGGTCGGCGCGGTCGGCACGGCGGACGCCGCCGAACTGCTGAACTCGCCCGAGTTCGACCCTTGTTCGCTCCAGGCACGGCCCACGGACCTGATGCGCCGCCGCCGGCGCGCAGGGGCCGCGCTGGCCGCCGCGGCGGCCACGGTCGTCTGTGGCGCGCTGTTCGGGCTGCCGGGCAAGGGATGGGGCCCGGACGGCGCGGCGGCGCCCGCGTACGCCCGTAATCCCGCGAGCGAGGCGGCCCTCGATCCGGCCAGGGTGCGGCGGGTCGCGCCCACCGCGTGGGAGACCTCCGCCCGCAGGGACTTCTCCGTCTGGCCCGCGCGCGGCGCGCTCGCCGGGGACCGGGAGCTGCTGCGCCGGGCGCTGGCGGTCTGGACGCGGCCCGGCGCGGCGGTGCGTGTCACGGCGACGCCCGAGACACCGCCGGGGCCGCCGATGGGACCGCCGCAGCTGCTGTACGCGGGACGGGTCGACGCGGCGTCGGTGGTGCTCTTCCACGACGGGCTGCGGGTGGTGCGGTACGCGGAGCCCGTGCCGGGCGGGAGGGGAGGCGCCGGACGGGCGGGCGGCGTGGCGGCCGACGACACGGCCGTGGCGCTCGACTTCGCGCGGGCCGACGGCGCGGACGCGACGGTCTCCGGCGCGCTGGTCCTGGGCCGCGCGGACGGCGGGGTCCGCTATCTGACGGCGCCTTGGGTGCGGGAGACCGCCGTACGCGATCTGCTCGACCCGGACGGGCCGGCGCGTGCGCTGCGCCGTGACGGGCACGGAGTGACCGAGCCGCTGGACAGCCCGGCGACGGCACGGGACTGCGCGTCCTGGGACACGCTGGAGGTACGCGCCGAGGGTACGGAGCGGCTGCTCACCGACCTCGGCGAGCTGATCCCGGCGCGGCTGACGTCCGGCCCGCCGTCGTCGCCCGAGGACGTCTCGGAGGCGGCGGACCGGGCGGCCTGGGCGCGTACGGCGTGTCTGCTGCCGACGGTACGGTCGCACGGGGTGCGCTCCGTGAACTCCTGGGAGTACGCCCGTCAGCCCTTGCCCGAGTCCGACGGGACGGCGCGCTGGCTGTGCACCCGCGCGGAGACCTGGCGGGGAACGGGCAGCCGCGTCCTGGCCCAGTTCCAGGCCCCCTCGGAGGACGAGGCTGCCCCGGCCGCGGTCGCGGCCCGCGCGGAGGACACCCCGGCCTGCGGCACCCGCGAGCCCCAGGTGCTGGCCGGCGTGCTGTGGAAGTCCCGGGACGGCCGCAGGTACGTACTGGCGGCGGGCAGCGACCGGCTCACCTCGCTGGAGGTCTCGGGCGGAGCCGAGGCCCGCGCGAAGGGCCGCCTGCTGGCGACCCGCGCCGAGGAGGGCACGAAGGCGGCCCTGTACGGCCGTGACCCGAGCGGCACCAGGGTGGACGCGCTGCGGTAGACCTCGCGCGGAGGCCGGCACCCGGCCGCCTCGGGCTGCGGGGGGGGTTCCGGCCGCGCACGGCCGCCGGCGAGTGAGCCGAAGGGCGCGCCGCTGTCGAAAGGGAGAGCGCGCGGAGGTTCGCGAGGTACGAGCGAATCGAGCACGGTCGACCGTCGACAGTGGCACAAAGCGCCCGGAGGCGAACCGAGCCTCAAAAAAAGAAGGTGCGAACCGAGCCCTCGAAAAGCTACGGCAGCAGCAGCCAGTCCGAGCCCAGTGCCGCCACCAGGCCCGCGCCCAGGAGCCAGAGGCCCAGGCGGGTGCGGCCGTGGCGGTTCAGTTCTATGACCACGCCGCACAGGATCATCGCCAGGCCGTAGACGCCGACCACCAGGACCGAGGTCCGCTGGGCCAGTCGGACCAGGAGCAGCACCGCCAGCGCCGCGAGCAGGAACGACGCCAGGGCGATACCGGTGAGCCTCGCCTGACGGGGGGTCAGCCCGTCGCGCTCGGGCTCCGGCGTCGGCGTGTGCACGGCCTCGTCCTGGTCAGATGCGCTCATGGACCGCGAGCGTAACGGACATCCCAGAAGGTCCGCCCGTTAGGCTGTTCATATGACGACCGTAGCGCGCCGCAGGATGGGCGTCGAGGAGCGGAAGCAGCAGCTCATCGGCGTGGCGCTGGAGCTGTTCGGTCACCGCTCCCCCGACGACGTCTCGATCGACGAGATCGCGGCGGCGGCCGGTATCTCACGGCCGCTCGTCCACCACTACTTCCCCGGCAAGCAGAGCCTGTACGAGGCCGCCCTGCGCCGCGCCGCCGACGATCTGGCGGACCGGTTCGTGGAGCCGCGCGAAGGGCCGCTCGGGGCGCGGCTGCTCCGGGTCATGGGGCGTTTCTTCGACTTCGTCGAGCAGCACGGCCCCGGCTTCTCCGCGCTGATGCGCGGCGGTCCCGCCATCGGCTCGTCCACCGCGACCGCGATGGTCAGCGAGGTACGGCAGGCCGCGTACGAGCAGATCGTGGCCCACCTCGGAGTCGGCCGCCCGCCCGCGCGGCTGGAGCTGGTCGTGCGGTCCTGGGTGTCGCTGGCCGAGACGACGGCGCTGATCTGGCTGGACGGCCGGCGCGTCCCGCGCGCCGAGCTGGAGTTGCAGCTCGTGCACGACTTCGCCGCGCTGGCCGCGGTCAGCGCCGCGTACGACGAGGAGGTGGCCGCGATCCTGCTGCGTGTCGTCGCGGACGAGCCGGCCGACGGCGCCTTCGGCGATCTCGTCGGCCGGCTCACCCGGCTGGGCGTCCGGGGCCGGCCGTAGACCACCGTCACGGGCGGACCGCCGTCAGCCGTAGACCACCGTCACCTCGGTGAAGCCGAGCGAGCGCAGCAGGCCCTTGAGCATGCCGGTGGTGTTCTTCTCGGCGCGCTCGGTCAGTTCGCTCTCCTTGGCCGCGTCCGAGATGTGCCGGGCGGCCAGCCGGTTCACGGCCCGCTCGTCGGCCGGGTTGTCGGAGAAGAGGTCCCCGAGCCGGTCGAGCAGCCCGCGCTCCTTGGACACGGCGTACGAGCGGTCCGGGTCCAGGGCGGCTTCGCCGAGCCGCGCGTGCGGCAGCCGGATCGTGGCGGAGGTGCGCGCCTCGTCGGTCGTGACGCTGCCCGTGCCGAGACCGCCGAAGTCGACGTACGAGCTGACGGTGCCGGCGCCGACATAGAGCGTCCGGGTGCCGCGGATCGCGTCCGGCAGATACTTGGCGTCCTTCTCCAGATCCACCACGACCTGGAAATTGCCGGAAGCGGCCTCGTAGCGGTCAAGATCCTGGATGGATTCGAGCAAGGTCGGTCCCGTACGGTCGTGAGTCTCCTCGCCGAACAGGTTGCCGAATCCGGGCAGAAGATCGAGCCGGCTGCCGAGGAAGAGCAGTCCGGCCACGACGACCAGGGCGAGCGGGATCCTGCTCCAGTGCGGCGGCCGGGCGGCGCGCGGCCTCACGTCTTTCACGTCGGTGGACGTCATACCTAACGGATGTCCCGCGCGAGCCGGTTCACACCGCGCGCACGCACCGGGTTCCGCGGACGGACGGCCCGCACCGCGTCCCGGGAGCGTCCTGTCCGGTCGGTCCGCCCCGCCGCGGGACGGACCGACCGGACAGAGCAACACACCCAGGCCCTGCCCGGCCGGACCGGACCGGACCTAGCGAACCGCCTTCCCCGCCCGCTCCGCCGTGAACACCGCGACCGTCCGCGCCGGCACCCTGAAGGTCCCCGAGCTCGTCTCGTACGCGGCTTCCCTCACCGTGCGGTCCGCTCCCGCGGCCTGGACCGGGTGCAGGGTGTACGGCCGTCCGGCCAGGGCCGCCACCCGCTCGCTCCGCGCCCGCGGTGTCGCGTTGAAGACCACCACGAGATCACCGAGGCGCATGGTGATGGTCCCCGGTGTCTCGTCCGGGCCGGAGAGCGGGAAGGACAGCGCGGACCGGACCGCCTCCGTGGACGCCAGGCCGAAGACCGGCTCCGTGGAGCGGATGCGCAGCAGGTCCCGGTACGCGGCCGAGGCACCGTCGATCTCCGCACAGCCCGGAGTGAGCGCCGGACTCACCAGCAGAGGCCGGGCACGGGGCCACTTGGCCTCGTTGTCGGCCGCCGGTGGCAGCCCGCGCCCGAAGCCGTTGCCGTCCCGGCAGTCCCAGTGGATCGCGTTGAACCAGTCCCCGCTGTCGTACGAGTTGCGGTCCAGGGACTTGGAGCGCAGCAGATCCGTACCGGCCTGGGAGAGGGACGGGCCCTGCGAGAGCGCGGCGGTGGCCAGGGCCAGCACCTGCATACGGGCGCGGTCCGCCGCCGGGGTCGCCGCGGGCAGTTTGAAGGCCAGGGCGTCGTACAGCGACTCGTTGTCGTGCGCGTCCGCGTAGGCGAGCGCGTCGCCCGGGGCCGCCGCGTAACCGGCCGGCGCCCCGTTGTAGTCGACCTGCGCGCCCGTGACCGTACGTCCCGAGGTATCGGTGAAGGAGTATCCGGCGAGATTGCCGGTCAGTCCCACCTTGATCAGGTCCTGGTAGTGCAGCAGCCGCGCTCTCTGCTCGGCCGGAGTGCCGTTGGCCGCCGAGGAGTTGGGATCGGTGTAGAGGCCGGAGGCGAAGCCCTGGATCCCCGGGTCCTCGTCGAAGGGACCTCCGCCGCGCACCGCGTCGCGCGCCCGGTCGGAGAAGGTCGCGACCCCGGTCCCGGCCATGTGCCGCTGCGTGGCCTGGACGAAGCGCGCGTCGTCGGCGGCCTCGCCGAAGTTCCAGCCCTCGCCGTAGAGGACGATCCGCCTGCCGTCGACACCGTCCTTCGCCACGGTCAGCGCGTCCAGCGCCTTCCGTACGGCGAGGATGTTCGCCTTCGGATGATGGCCCATCAGGTCGAAGCGGAAGCCGTCGACCTTGTACTCCTTCGCCCAGGTGACGACCGAGTCGACCACGAGCCTGCCCATCATGGCGTTCTCGGGCGCGGTGTTGGCGCAGCAGGTGGAGGTGGCGACGGTGCCGTCGGCCAGCAGCCGCTGGTAGTAGCCGGGCACGATCCGGTCGAGGACCGACTTGCCGTCCTGGCCGCTCGCCACGGTGTGGTTGTAGACGACGTCCATGACCGTGCGCAGTCCCGCGCCGTTGAGCGACTGGACCATCCGCCGGAACTCGACCGTACGCCGCGTCCCTTCCGGGTCGGAGGCGTAGGAGCCCTCGGGCACGGTGTAGTGCAGCGGATCGTAGCCCCAGTTGTACGCGTCCTTCGCGGCGCTCGCCGCGACACAGGCCTGCTGCTCGGCCGAGTCGGGCGCGTACACCTTCAAGTCGCAGGCGGGAGTCGTCTGTTCGGAGGCGCGCTCCGGGATGGTGCCGATGTCGAAGGCGGGCAGGAGATGGACGTACGACGTGCCGGACGCGGCCAGCGCGCGCAAGTGCCTCATCCCGTCGGAGTCGCTGTCCGTGAAGGCCAGATACCGGCCCGGGTGCCTCGACGTGCGGTCCGCGACCGAGAAGTCACGGATGTGCAGCTCCTGGATCCGCGCGTCCCGCAGCGGAACGGCGGCGGGCTTGCGGAGAGTCGACCAGCCCCGGGGCGCGAGGGCCGGATCGGCCAGGTCCACGACCAGGCTGCGGGCCGAATCGGTGGTGAGCGCGGTCGAGTAGGGATCGGTGACCTTGTTGGTGACCACCTTCTGGACACTCGGCGCCCAGACCCGCACGGCATAGCGGTACGGCTTGCCCGCCCAGCTCCTCCCGCCGGTCGCCGACCAGACGCCGGAGGCCGGATCGCGCCTCATGGGGACGGTACGGCCGTCGAGTTCGAGATCGACCCGCTGTGCCGTCGGGGCCCAGACCGAGAGGGTCGGCCGGCCGTGGCGGAACACCGGACCGAGGGGGGCCTCGACCGCGCGGGCGCTGTACAGAGCGTCGAGGACGCCCTGCGTCTGTACGCCGGTCGCCGCGAGCAGCGCGCCGTTCGCGGCCCGCTGGGTCGCGATGAGCTGTCCGGACAGCGACTCCCGGACCCTGTCCCGGTCGCGGCGGTCCACCGTGAAGGCCGGAAGGTCCTTGAGATGCGGGAAGGCGGTCCTCTGCGCGTCGGTCAGGGCCGAGGGGGTGAGCCGGAGCCACTGTCCCTCGTCGGAGAGGGCGCTGTCCTCGACCGTGATCCCGCCGTCACGCGCGTACACGAGCTGCTGGCTGGTGGCGGCGGTCGCCTTCACGTTCCAGACGACGGTGTCCGCGTCGATCCACTGCGCCCCGGCCTCGGTGAGGTCCAGCCTCGGACCGGAGCCGATCTGCGGCAGGAGATACGCGGGCTGCCCGGCCAGCAGCCACACCTCATGGCCGTAGGTCGCGAGATCGAGCGACTGGTCGGACGGAAGGTCCTTCTCGTCGCCCTTGTGGAGGATGTAGCTGAGCGAGGTGGCGCCCTCGGCCAGCGGGACCTCGAAGGTCACGCCGTACGCGTCGCTCCGCACCGGCGGGAGCGGCTTCGACCAGTCGGTGGGGGTCGCGGCACCGGTCCAGGTGTGCAGTCCCCAGCCGTCGTACGCGCCGTCCGCGCGCTGGTAGTGGAGGATCACCTTGGTCCTGTCCTGCGGCGGCCGGGCGCCGTCGGGCGGTGTCTCGGACTGGCCCTCCTCGCCCTGCGCGATCCACACCTCACCGGTACGGGCGAGCTCGACGGCGCGCTGCGGGCCGTCGGCCGGGACGCCCGGCTTCTCGACGGTGTACGGAACGGCCGTCGCGCCCTCGGCCACCTTGATCCAGGCGAAGGCGCCGTACGCGTCCCGGCCGGTGAACGCGGCCGATGTGCCGCCGGAGGTGAGCCGCCAGCCGTCGTAGTCGCCCGCCGGGCGCTGGTAGTGGACGATCGCGTAGTCGCGCGCGACGGCCGAGGGCCTGCCGGGCGCGGGCGCCTGTCCGGCGGTCGACACGGCGGTCGCGCTCGCGGTGCGACCCGCGCTGTCGACGGCGACCGCCTTGTAGCGCAAGGGCGTCCCGGCGGCGGTCCGGGCGCCGATGTGCTGGGTGACCTTGTACGGGGCGTGGTCGGCGGTGCCGAGCGTCCGCCACTCGCCGTCACCGGTCCGGGCGGCGAAGACGACCCGGTCGAGCCCGCCGCCGGTGACCCGCGCGGACAGCTCGACGGTGCCGGTGGCGCCGGGCGCCGGGGCCTTCAGGGCGATCGCGGGCCGCTCGGCGGGCGCGGGCAGGGGCTCGGCCGCCCTCAGCACCAGGGAGGACAGCGCGGGCACGGTCACGGCGAGGGTGCCGTCCGCGCCGGCGCGTACCGAAGCCGTACCGCCGTACAGGGTGCGGAAGGTGGTGCCCGCCGCCGAGCCCACGGGGATCTGGACGGTCCGGTCGCCGGTGGCGTTGTTCACGGCGACGAGATACTCGCTCCGGGCCCCGGCGTCCGCGCGGGAGCCGCTGCGGGAGTCGGTGCGGGAGAAGGCGTACACCGAGTCCTTCGCGTACCGCTCCGTCTGCACACCGTCCCGCAGCGCCGGATGCTCCTTGGTGAGCCTCGCGAGGGCGGCGATCGAGCGGTACAGCGGATGCGCGGGATCGTACGCGTCGGAGGCGTGCGTACGGTCCGTGCCGAGCTGGTCGTCGTCCAGGTAGTCGGCGGTCTTCGAGGCGAAGAGCGTCTGCCGGGCGTCCTTGTCGCCGCCCGCGCCGGTGAAGCCCTGCTCGTCGCCGTAGTAGACCACCGGATTGCCCCGGGACAGGAACATCAGCTCGTTGGCGAGCCTGGCCCGGCCCAGCAGCTCGCTCTCCGCGGCCCGGGGGTTGTCCTGCCGCAGGAAGGTGCCGATCCGGCCCATGTCGTGGTTGCCGAGGAAGGTCACCTGCTCATAGGCGTTGGCCTTGTCGGTGGTGTACCGGTAGTCGTCGGCGAAGACCCGGGCGAGCCGGTCGGCGGACGCGCCCTGCGAGGCGTAGGCGCGTGCCGCGTCCTGGAAGGGGAAGTCCAGCGTCGCGTCCAGCCGCCCTCGGGTCACATAGGGCGAGGTGATCGCCGTGTCCGCCGAGTAGACCTCGCCGAACATGAAGAAGTCGTCCCGGCCGCGCCCGGCCGCGTAGGCGTCGAGCGCCGTCGCCCACTGGGTCCAGAAGTCCAGGTCGACATGTTTGACGGTGTCGACGCGGAAGCCGTCGATGCCGAAGTCGCGGACCCACCTCTCGTAGATCTTCTCCATTCCGGCGACGACCTCGGGACGCTCGGTCCACAGATCGTCCAGGCCGGAGAAGTCGCCGTACTCGCTGCTCTCGCCCGCGAAGGTGGAGTCGCCGCGGTTGTGGTACATGGCCGGGTCGTTGAGCCAGGCCGGGACCTTCCGCTCCCCGGCGCGTACGACGGGCGTGTACGGGGAGGAGTCGGCGCCGGCCCGTCCGGACGTCCCGCCGGGGGCCCGGTCGTCGAAGGGGCGGCCGTCCTTGTCGAGATACGGATAGGCGCCCTTGGGCCGGTAGCCGTAGGCCTTCTCCGCGTAGTCGACGGTGTCGGCGGTGTGATTGGTGATGACGTCGAAGAAGACCTTCATGCCCTTGTCATGGGCCTTGTCGATCAGTGTCGCGAGCTCGGCGTTGGTGCCGAAGTGCGGATCGACCCGGGTGAAGTCGGTGATCCAGTAGCCGTGGTAGCCGGCCGAGGCGTCCTTGCCCTCGCCCTGCACGGGCTTGTTCCTGAAGACCGGCGCGAGCCAGATCGCGGTGGTGCCGAGCCCCTTGATGTAGTCGAGCTTGCCGGTCAGGCCCTTGAGATCGCCGCCCTGGTAGAAGCCCTTGTCGGAGGGGTCGTAGCCGGTCTCCAGCCGTGAACCGGTCAGCCCCCCGCGGTCGTTGGCCGGGTCGCCGTTGGCGAAGCGGTCGGGCAGGACGAAGTAGAACTGCTCACGGGTCAGATCGTGGCGTGCCGGTTCGGCGGCGAGCCGGGCGTCCGACGGCGGTGCGGGCGGCGCGGGCGGCCCCGCGGCGGCGGCCGGCAGCGCGGGCACCAGCGCCGCGCAGAGGGCGACGGCGAGAGCGGCGGGGGCCGTTCTTCGCAGAGGCGGGCGTGTCACTCGGGATCTCCTCGGATGTACGGATGCGGGGGACGCGGGTACGGGAGGGGTCCCCCGGGCCGGACGGACCGAGGCGCGGCCCGTCCGGCGACGGAGGACGAAGCAGCGGCAGGACGTGGCCCCTGTCCGGGCGGGCGGAGCCCGGGCCCTGGCCGGGGAGGGTCTGGGTCCTGGCCGGGCAGGGCAGAGTCCACGAAGATCGACCGGACAGGGCCTAGCTGCGCCAGGTGTCGTTCAGCGTGACCTTGCCGGACGCGGGCACCGTCGCCGTTCGATTGGCGCCGCTCTCCCAGGTCACCGCGCCGGCCGCGTCCTTGCGGATGTACTTGTACTCGAAGGACGTACCGGCCGGCAGCGCCACGTCCAGCTTCCACACCGGATAGGCCGCCGGGTCGAGCTTCAGCGCGCTGCCGGTGTTCCAGTTGCCCAGCGCCGCCTGATTGCCGGTGACATAAATGTTCTGGCCGGGCTGGGTCGTCGCGTTGACACCGAAGGACGCGCCCGAGGCGCCGGGCCCCGGATCCGTGCCGCCGCCACCGGAGCAGGTGCGGGCGCCGGTGTGCAGGGCGACGGCCGTGTTCGCGCCGAGCGTCGCCGTGAACTGTCCCGAGCCGTTGACCGTGACCGCCCTGCCGCTCTGCACATCGCAGTACGTGCCGCCCGCCAGCGAGGTCTGGAAGGTACGGGTCAGCGAGGAGCCCTCGTGGTTGATCGCGACATAGCCCGCGGAGCCCCGGCCGAAGGCGATCTGGTCGCCTCCGTTGTCCCACCAGTCGGTGACGGCCCGGCCGCGCGTGGTGTTGCGGAAGCCGACCATGGACGAGATCTCGCGCCATGCGTGCTGGCACTTCCATCCGCCGCTGTAACAGGCGCTGACCGTACCGCCGTTGGGCGGGCCCGCGTCATTGCTGGTGAACTCGTACCCGGAGTGCACATCGGGCGAGCCGTACGGCCAGGCCAGCATGAAGACATTGGCCAGCGTGTAGTTCGCGCCGTCCTTGTAACTGAGGGTGTCGCCGCCGCGCTCGGTGTCGTGGTTGTCCACGAAGACCGCCGACCGGCCGGACTCCATGTAGCCCCAGCCCTCGCCGTAGTTCCTCAGATAGGCGAGGTTCTCGTTGTTGAAGACCTGCTTGAGACCGCGCGCGTAGCGGAACTCCTGGACGTCGCCGTTGCCCAGGTACTCGCTCGGCGAGACCGCCTCGCCGGCGCCGTGGATGGCCTCCTGCTTCCAGTGGACGCCCGGATTGCTCAGCCTGCTCTTGATGTTGGCGAGATCGGCGGCGGGCATGTGCTTGGCCGCGTCGATCCGGAAGCCGTCGACGCCGAGCGAGAGCAGATCGTTCATGTACGCCGCGATCCGGCCGCGTACGTAGTCCTCACCGGTGTCCAGATCGGCGAGGCCGACGAGTTCGCAGTTCTGTACGTTGCCGCGGTCGCCGTAGTTGCTGATCTGCGACCGGCAGTCGTCCATGTCGGCGCCCGAGTAGATGCCCGGGTAGTTGTACTTGGTGTACGGGGTGCCCCCCGTGCCGGTGCCGTCGCCGGCCGCCATGTGGTTGATGACGGTGTCGGCGACGACCTTGACGCCCGCCGCGTGGCAGGTGTTCACCATGGCGGAGAAGGCGGCGCGGTCACCGAGCCGCCCGGCGATCTTGTAGCTGACGGGCTGGTACGAGGTCCACCACTGACCGCCCTGGATGTGCTCCTGCGGCGGTGAGACCTGGACGTAGCCGTAGCCGGCCGGGCCGAGGGTGTCCGTGCACGCCCTGGCTATGGAGTCGAACTTCCACTCGAACAGAACGGCGGTGACGTCCTTGGTGCCCGGCGGCGCCGCCTGGGCGGTCCCGGCGGGGACCGCGAGAGCGGCCGCGGCGCCGGCCACGAGGGCGAGCGCGGCGGCCAGGGATCTGCGAGCCATGGTTCCTCCTGCACTGGTGAAGGGAGGTGCGGGTGACAGTTGGTGCGTACGGCCTCGTGCGGCGACGCGCTCTTGCCCCTCAAGGCCCTGTGCGGGTGGTGCCTCTACCGGCGACCGGACGCGTACGCCCGCCCGCCGCGGGGCCCGGTACGGCGCCGCCCCGCCGCCGTACCGGGCCCCGCGGCGGGAGAGGGCTCACACCGCCCACCACCCCGTCGTGTTCGCGGGCAGCTCGGTCTCGGGACCGTCCGCCGTCATCGGGTGGCTGGACAGCAGCAGGGCGCCGCGGACCGGGATCCGCACCGCCCTGTCCGTCGTGTTGACCGTGCAGAGGAAGCCGGGACGCGCGAAGACCAGCACGCCCTCGGGCGCGTCCAGCCACTCCACCGACGCGCCGGCGCCCAGGCCCGGGTGTTCCTTGCGCACCGCCAGCGCCGACCGGTACAGCTCCAGCGTGGAGTCCGGATCGCCGGTCTGGGCCTCGACGCTCAGCGGACCCCAGTCGTCCGGCTGCGGCAGCCAGCTCCCGCCCGCGCCGAAACCGTACGAACTGCCCTCCCGCGTCCAGGGAATGGGCACCCGGCATCCGTCACGGAAGCCGTCCTGCCCGTCCGCGCGGAAGTACGAGGGATCCTGCCGCGCCTCGTCGGGCAGATCGGTGACATCGGGCAGCCCGAGCTCCTCGCCCTGGTAGATGTACGCCGAGCCGGGCAGCGCCAGCATCAGCAGCGTCGCCGCGCGGGCCCGCCGCAGTCCGAGCGTACGGTCGCCCGCCTCCCTGGTCTGCGTACCGCCTCCGGGCGGGCCCGCGAACCTGGTGGCGTGCCGTGTCACATCGTGGTTGGAGAGCACCCAGGTGGCGGGCGCGCCCACCGGCCGCATCGCCGCGAGCGAGACATCGATGACCTCGCGCAGCGCGGGTCCCTCCCACGAGGTGCTCAGATACTGGAAGTTGAACGCCTGGTGCAGTTCGTCGGGACGTACGTAGTTCGCGGTGCGTTCGACCGTGGGCGTCCAGGCCTCCGCGACGGCGATCCGGTCCCCGGGGTACTCGTCCAGGATCCTGCGCCACTGACGGTAGATCTCGTGCACTCCGTCCTGGTCGAAGAACGGCATGACGTCATTGCCCAGCAGCCTGAGCTGGCCCGCACCGCCGATGTCCGGCAGTCCGTCGGCCTTCACCAGTCCGTGGGCGACGTCGACGCGGAAGCCGTCGACGCCCATGTCCAGCCAGAACCGCAGGATGGAACGGAACTCGTCGGCGACGGCCGGATGGTCCCAGTTGAAGTCGGGCTGCTCCGGGGCGAAGAGATGCAGATACCAGTCGCCTGGAGTGCCGTCCGGATCGCTGGTCCTGGTCCAGGCCGGGCCGCCGAAGATGGACTCCCAGTCGTTGGGCGGGAGTTCGCCGTTCACGCCCTTGCCGGGCCGGAAGTGGTAGCGCTCGCGCAGCGGGGAGCCCGGTCCTTCCCGCAGCGCCCGCTTGAACCAGTCGTGTTCCTGCGAGGAGTGGTTGGGCACGAGGTCGACGACGACCCGGAGCCGGAGCTCATGGGCGTCACGGATCAGCGCGTCCGCGTCCAGCAGCGTGCCGAACATCGGATCGATGGCCCGGTAGTCGGCGACGTCGTAGCCCGCGTCGGCCTGCGGCGACGCGTAGAAGGGACTGAGCCAGACGGCGTCGACGCCCAGCTCCCTGAGATACGGCAGCCGGCGGCGTACCCCGTCGAGATCGCCCATGCCGTCACCGTTGCCGTCGGCGAAGCTGCGTGGGTAGACCTGGTAGATCACCGCGTCCTGCCACCAGCCGTGGCGGTGGCCCGGGGCGTCGTCGGACGTGCCGGTCAGAGGGGCAGCGAGGTGCTGGGTCATGTCATCCCTGGAGTGTCTGGGGGGAGGGAGCGGCACGCCGGGCCTGGCCGGCCGCGTGCCGCCGTCGTCGTCGTACGAACCGGTGGTACGGGCGGAGCTCGGTGGTAAGGCCAAAGGCGGTCAGCCCTTGACGGCACCGGCGGACATGCCGGTGACGAGATGGCGCTGGGCGAAGAGGAAGACGAGCGCGGCGGGAACGGCGATGAGCACGGACGCGGCGGTCATCGGGCCCCACTGGGCGCCGTACTGGTTGACGAACTTCTGGAGGCCGCCGGCGAGCGTGAGATTCTCGTCGCCGACCATGAAGGCGGAGGCGTACGCCACTTCGCCCCAGGCGGTGATGAAGGAGTAGAACGCGGTCACCGCGAGCCCGGGCTTGGCGAGCGGCAGCACCAGCCGGAAGAACGTACCGAACGGAGTCAGTCCGTCGACCTGGCCGGATTCGTCGATCTCCCGGGGGATGGTGTCGAAGAAGCCCTTCATCATCCAGGCGCAGAACGGCACGGCGATGGTGAGGTACGTGATCACCAGACCCGCCGACCGGTTGAGCAGTCCCAGTCCCGACATGATGTTGTAGATCGGCACGATGAGCACGGCGACCGGGAACATCTGGGTGATCAGCAGGGTCCACATCAGCCCGCGCCTGCCGGGGAAGCGGAAGCGGCTGACGGCGTAGCCGGTGGTGGCAGCGGTGAAGACACCGAGCACCGTGGTGAATCCGGCGACGAGCAGCGAGTTGCCGAACCAGGTGAGGAACGGGGTGTCGCGCAGCAGGCCGGTGTAGTTCTCGAACGTCGGCTCTTTGAAGAAGTCCGTGGTGGTCGCGTAGCCCGCGGGTTTGAGCGAGGTCAGCAGGACCCAGAGCACCGGGAAGACGGCGATCACGGACGCGAGGATCAAAGTGGTGTGCAGGGCGACGGAGGCCAGCGGTGAGCGCCTGCCACGGCGGGGTGTGCCGGCGCCCGCCGGGGTGGACGGCGCGTCGGCCGGAGTGGTCCTGGGGACGGCTGCGGTGGTCACCACGTATCTCCCTGGGTGCGGAGGACTCGCCGGTAAACCGCGGCGAAGGCCATCAGGAGGACGAGGATCAGCACGCCCCAGGTGGAGGACTGCGCGAAGTCGCGCGGGCTGAT
The DNA here is from genome assembly GCF_001700515.1 of Streptomyces lushanensis. Lineage (GTDB taxonomy): Bacteria > Actinomycetota > Actinomycetes > Streptomycetales > Streptomycetaceae > Streptomyces > Streptomyces lushanensis. Next base: position 15,112 of record NZ_MAUD01000043.1, on the reverse strand, counting down.
CTCGAAGGAGAACTTGTACGCCTGTGTGACCAGGATCTGCGTCGCCTCGCCGGGCCCGCCCCGGGTCAGCAGGAAGATCACCGGGAACATGTTGAACGTCCAGATGGTGGAGAGCAGGATCACGGTCGTGCTGACCGGGCGCAGCCCCGGCATGGTGATGTGGCAAAAGCGCTGCCAGGCGTTGGCACCGTCCATCTCGGCCGCCTCGTACATCTCGCCGGGGATGGACTGGAGTCCGCCGAGCAGCGCGACCATCATGAAGGGCACCCCGAGCCAGATGTTCACGGCGATCACCGAGAACTTGGCCCAGGTGGGGTCGTTGAGCCAGGGCACCGCGTCGATGCCGCCGCCCGCCAGCAGCTTGTTGAGGAAGCCGCGGTCCTCGTTGTAGAGGAAGCGCCAGGCGAAGACGGAGACGAAGCCGGGGACGGCCCAGGGCAGGATCAGCAGCATCCGGTAGAAGGAGCGGCCGGCGATCCGGCGGTTGAGGATGTTCGCCAGGGCCAGCCCGAGACCGAAGGTGACGGTGACGCAGGAGACCGTCCACATCAGCGTCCAGCCGAGGGTGGACAGGAACTGATCGCCCGTCAGCGCGTCGGCGTAGTTGTCGAGTCCGACGAACTCGTAGGTGGCGGGCAGGTGGTTGACGCCGATGCTGCGCTCCACATTGCGCTCGTCGGCGTCGGTGAGCGACAGATGGACACCGCGGACCAGCGGATAGCCGATGATCACGCCGATCACGGCCACCACCGGGGCGACCATGGCCCAGGCGTACCAGTGGGTCGCGAGGCCGCGTCTGAGCCTCACCGGAGCGGGGAGCCCGCCGGGGCGCCGGAGCCCGCCGGGCGGTGTGCCGCCCGGCGCCTTCGGCACCGACTGGCTGGTGTGGAGAGCCATCCGGCCCGCCTTTCCTTAATTCCTTCGGTCTGCTTCCTTGCTGCGGCCCACCGGCCGGGACCGCACCGCCCGATCGGACCGCTCGGCACCGCCCGGGACCGGATCGGACCGGCCGGACCGCGCCGGGATCAGGTCGGACCGGACCGATCGGACCGGGGCCGGGTCGGACCGGGTCGGCCGGCCGGGCGGTCCGCTTCCGGCCGCTTCGGGATGCCTCGGGCTACTTCCAGCCCTTGAGCAGCTCGCGATAGGCGTCGCCGGTGGCGCCGACGCCCTTCTCCGGAGTGGTCTGGCCGGTGAGGACCTTGGTGTACTCGGTCACCAGCGGCGCGAACAGGCTGCCGGTCTCCGGGATCCACGGGCGCTCGACGGCCTTGTCCACGACGGGCTTGAAGAATCCGACGATCTCGTTGTCCGCGACGCCCGGCATCGTGTAGGCCGACGTGCGCGTGGGGAGCAGGCTCAGTTCCTCGGCGACCTTGGCCTGGCTCTCGGCGGAGGTCATGTACTCGGTGAAGGCGTAGGAGGCGTCGAGGTTCTTGGAGCCCGCGTACACCGCGAGGTTGTGGCCGCCCTGCGGGGAGCCCTGCGCCACGGAACCGGCCGGTACGGGCGCGATGCCCAGATTGGCCTTGTCCTTGAACTCGGCGCCGCCGTAGGTGTCGGTGACGGCCCAGGGGCCGTTGATCATCATCGCGACCTTGCCGTCCTTGAAGGACGACTGCATGTTCTCCCAGCCGTCGGTGGCGTCGGTCTTGGCCGCTCCCGAGTCCACGAGGTCCTTGACGACGGTCATGGCCTTGACGCCGGCCGCGTTGTCGACGGTGACGGTCCTGGAGCCGGCGTCGACCAGATTGCCGCCCTCGCCGTACAGGAACGACAGGAACCAGTAGGCGTCGTCACCGCGCAGATACAGGCCGGTCTTCCCCGTCCTGTCCTTGACCGTCTTCGACACGGTCTTCAACTCGGCGACGGTCGTGGGCACTTCGACACCCGCGTCCTTGAAGATCTTCTTGTTGTAGAAGATGCCCATGGAGTCGATGACCTGCGGCACGGCGTACGTCTTGCCGTCGTACTCGGTGGAGGCGGCGGCCTGCGCCAGGAAGTCCGTCTCGTTCTTGAGCGCCGGCGTGCCGTCCAGCGGCGCGAGATAGCCGAGATCGGCGAACTCCGGAGTCCACGCGACCTCCGCGCGGATCACATCGGGCGCGCCGGAGCCGGACTGGGCCGCGTTCTTGAACTTGTTCTGGGCCTCACCGAACGGCACGTTCACATACTTGACGTCGACCTTCGGGTGCTTCTTCTCGAAGTCCTCGGCGAGCCGCTGGAAGACCTTGTCCTCGCTGCCGACGGTCGAGGTGTCCCACCAGGTCACCGTGCCCGAGAGCTCCCCGCCCGCGCTCCCGCCGCTCGCCGGCTCGTCGTCACTGCCGCAGGCGGTCGCCGCGAGAGCCAGGGTCGCGGCCAGGGCGGTGGCCGTTATGCCACGTCGCATCCGAACTCCTTCAACTGCCGTACCGCTCCGTCGCGGCGCCGGGTCGGACGTGAAGGTAACAGCGATGCAAGAAGGCCGAAAGACCTTGCGGAAGATTTCCGCAAGGAGCGTTGATCGTTACTGCGGCGTGTCCCTCCGGTTGCGGTCCTACCCCTTGACGAGGGCTCTGAAAGCTTGCCAGGCAAGGATTGTGCAGGTCGACGGCACGGTACGGGATGACAGCCGTACCGCAGGAAGGTTTCGCAAGATCTTGCAACGATGAGTCACGACGGCCGGTTCTCGCGTGCGGTGGGCAATCCGACAGACGCCCGGTACAGTCCACTCACATGACCGCACGGCTTGCCGATATCGCAACTCAGGCGGGGGTCAGCGAAGCGACGGTCAGCCGCGTACTGAACGGCAAGCCCGGGGTTGCCGCGGCCACCCGCGAATCCGTCCTCGCCGCGCTCGACGTCCTCGGCTACGAACGTCCGGTGCGGCTGCGCCGCCGCAGCGCGGGGCTCGTCGGCCTGATCACGCCCGAGCTGGAGAATCCGATCTTCCCGGCCCTGGCGCAGGTCATCGGCCAGGCGCTGACCAGGCAGGGCTACACACCGGTGCTCGCGACGCAGACCCCCGGCGGATCCACCGAGGACGAGCTGACGGAGATGCTGGTCGAACGGGACGTCTCCGGCATCATCTTCGTCTCGGGACTGCACGCCGACACCTCCGCCGACATGCGGCGCTACGAGAGGCTGCGCACCCAGGGCGTGCCCTTCGTGCTGGTCGACGGCTTCTCGCCGAAGGTCCAGGCGCCCTTCATCTCTCCCGACGACCGGGCGGCGATGCGGCTGGCGGTGACCCATCTCGTCTCGCTCGGCCATCAGCGCATCGGTCTGGCCGTCGGCCCGCGCCGCTTCGTGCCCGTACTCCGCAAGATCGAGGGCTTCCGGGCCACGGTCCAGGAGCTGCTGGGACTCTCCTCGGACGAGGCGGACGAGCTGATCCAGCAGTCGCTGTTCACGCTGGAGGGCGGTCAGGCCGCGGCCTCCGCGCTGATGGACCGCGGCTGTACGGCGGTGGTGTGCGCCAGCGACATGATGGCGCTGGGCGCGATCCGCGCGGCGCGGCGGCGCGGCCTCGATGTGCCGCGCGATCTGTCGGTGGTCGGTTTCGACGACTCGCCGCTCATAGCCTTCACCGATCCGCCGCTGACGACGATCCGCAAGCCGGTGCCGTCCATGGGCCAGGCGGCGGTCCGTACGCTCCTGGAGGAGATCGGCGGCACTCCCGCGCCGCACAGCGAGTTCGTCTTCATGCCCGAGCTGGTGGTTCGCGGTTCAACCGCTTCCGGGCCGGCTCCGGGACCTCAGGGGATACCGGGGTCACGGCCCCGTCCGTGATGAGGAGGAGCCCGCGGGAGGAGTCGTCCCACGGTAGTAGCGCGTGCGAGGGGAACCCGACCGGGGGATGATCGGTCGGAGGACGAGAATCTGGCAAACTCTCTCGCTATGGGTGAACCAACAGTGAAGACAGAGGAAGGCCGAGGGGCCACCCCGTCACCCATCACACACGAGGAGGCGGACGCGAACCACGTGGCGACCGGCGCGAGACGCGACGTGACCACGCAGCCGGTGGACACCACGGATCCGGTGCACGGCCGCACGTCGTCAGAACCCGTGGACGACCGCACGCTGCCGCGGCGCGACCACCTGTGGCTGCGGCGCGCGAGATCACCTCGCCGTCCTCGTCTCTGGTTCGAAATCCTCCTGATCGCGGTGAGTTACTGGACGTACTCACTGATCCGTAACGCGGTACCGGAGCGGCGGGCGAAGGCTCTGGAGAACGCGAACTGGATCTGGGACACCGAACAGCATCTTGGCATCGCCGTGGAGCGGTCAATCAACCACGCGGTGAATTCTGTGACGTGGCTGATCGTAGGAATGAACTACTACTACGCGACTCTCCACTTCATCGTCACGATAGGTGTGCTGGTCTGGCTCTTCCGCCGCCATCCCGGCCGTTACGCGGCCGGCCGGCTGGTGCTCTTCGCGACCACGGCCGTGGCTCTTCTCGGCTATTACCTGTACCCGCTGGCACCGCCGCGGCTGATGGCCGGGAACAGCTTCATCGACACGGTGGTGCACCACGAGACCTGGGGCTCGATGGCCTCGGGCAATCTCAAGAACATGTCGAACCAGTACGCGGCCATGCCGTCGATGCACATCGGCTGGTCGCTCTGGTGCGGTCTGACGATCTTCGCGCTGGCCAGGGCGCCCTGGACCAAGATCCTTGGTCTGCTCTACCCCACGCTGACGCTGGTGGTGATCGTCGCCACCGCCAATCACTTCTGGCTGGACGCGGTCGGCGGCATGATCTGTCTGTCCTTCGGCTTCGCGGTCTCGTACCTCTGGTTCGGCTCGCTGCCCGCCCGGCTCCCGCGTCTCCCGCGCGACGTGGACGAGCACCCGGCGGACACGGACGGCGGTCCCGGGCGGCGGCCACGTACGCCCGGGCCCCTGGCGCGTACGGCGCGCACGCCCCGCGGGGCGGCTCAGCCGACGGCACAGGGCGCTTCGACGGCGCAGGGCGGTGCGGCGGTAAGGGACACCTCGGCCGGCGGCAGAGCGGAGCCCGCCTCCTCGCGCGGCGCTCACACCGCGTCGTAGCTCACCGCGTCTCACCGCGTCCGCGGCCGCGGCCGGGGCCGTGGCTCGCACCGCGTCGTGGGCTCACACCGCGTCGTAGAACAGCTGCTCGACCACCGCGCGTGCCCTGCGTGTGATCCGGCGGTAGTCGTCCAGCATGTCTCCCACATGACCCGGTCCGTACCCGAGGTAACGGCCCATCGCCGCCAGTTCCCGGCCGTCCGACGGGAAGGTGTCGCCCGGCCTGCCTCTGACCAGCATCACGCCGTTGCGCACCCGGGAGGCCAGCACCCACGCGTCGTCCAGGATCCGCGCGTCCTCCGTCGGGAGAAGGCCCGCCGCCCGGGCCGCCGCGAGCGCCTCGCGCGTACGGGTCGTCCGCAGTCCCGGTTCCGCCCAGCCGTGCCGCAGCTGGAGCAGCTGGACCGTCCACTCGACATCCGAGAGACCGCCACGGCCCAGCTTGGTGTGGAGCGTCGGATCGGCCGCCCTGGGCAGCCGTTCCCGCTCCATCCGTGCCTTGAGGCGGCGGATCTCTCGTACCGCGTCCTCGCCGAGCCCTTCCGCCGGATACCGCAGTGTGTCGATCAGCTCGATGAAGCGGCGGCCCAGATCGGCGTCGCCCGCCATCTGCTCCGCGCGCAGCAGCGCCTGGCTCTCCCACACCAGCGACCAGCGCCGGTAGTAGGCCGCGTAGGAGGCGAGCGTACGGACCATCGGGCCGCTCTTGCCCTCGGGCCGCAGATCCGCGTCGATCAGCAACGGCGGATCGGCGGTCGGCACCTGGAGCAGCCTGCGCATCTCGGCGACCACCGCGTTCGCGGCGCGGCCCGCCTCCTGCTCGTCGACGCCCTCGCGCGGCTCGTGCACGAAGAGCACATCGGCGTCGGAACCGTAGCTCAGCTCGTGGCCGCCGAATCTGCCCATGCCGATGACCGCGAACCTGGTCGGCAGGGTGTCGCCCCACTCCGCGCGTACGGCGGCGCGCAGGGCGCCCGCGAGCGTCGCCGCGTTGAGATCGGTGACCGCGTTCCCGACACGGTCCACCAGCGCTCCGGGATCCTCCTCGGCCGGGCTCTCCTCCGTACCGTACGAGCCGATCAGATCCGCCGCGGCCGTACGGAACAGCTCCCGTCTGCGCACCCCGCGCGCGGCGGCGACGGCGCCCTCGGCGGTGTCCGCGCGCCCGACCGCCGCCAGGATCTCCTGTTCGAGATGGTCACGGCCGCGCGGTGCCAGGCCCTCAGGATCGCCGAGGATCGCGACCGCCTCGGGCGCGCGCAGCAGCAGATCCGGGGCGAGCCGGCCGGCCGAGAGCACGCGCGCCAGATTCTCCGCCGCGGCTCCCTCGTCCCGCAGCAGCCGCAGATACCAGGGCGTCTTGCCGAGCGCGTCGGACACCTTGCGGAAGCCGAGCAGCCCGGCGTCGGGATCGGCCGAGTCCGCGAACCAGCCCAGCAGCACCGGCAGCAGCGTCCGCTGGATCGCGGCCTTACGGCTCACTCCGGACGACAGCGCCTCCAGATGGCGCAGCGCGGAGCCCGGATCGGCGTATCCGAGCGCTTCGAGCCGCTGGCGTGCCGCCTTCGGGCTGAGCCGGGTCTCGCCGGGCGTGAGCTGGGCGACCGCGTCGAGCAGCGGCCGGTAGAAGAGCTTCTCGTGCAGCCGCCGGACCACCGAGGCATGCCGTTTCCACACCTTGTTCAGCTCGGCGACGGGATCGCCGCGCATCCCGAGCGAGCGCCCGAGGCGGCGCAGATCGGCCTCGCCGTCCGGTACGAGATGCGTACGGCGCAGCCGGTGGAGCTGGATGTGGTGCTCCATGGCGCGCAGGAAGCGGTACGCCTCGTCGAACTGCCGCGCGTCCGTGCGGCCCACATAGCCGCCCGCCGCCAGCGCGCCCAGTGCTTCGAGGGTGGAGCTGCTGCGCAGCGAGACGTCGCTGCGGCCATGGACCAGCTGGAGGAGCTGTACGGCGAACTCGACGTCCCGCAGCCCGCCCGGTCCGAGCTTCAGCTCGCGCTCGGCCTGTCCCGCGGGCAGGTTCGCGATGACCCGGCGGCGCATCTTCTGCACGTCGGAGACGAAGTGCTCGCGCTCGGCCGCCTGCCAGACCAGCGGCGAGACTCCGTCGATGTACTCCGCGCCGAGCAGCGGGTCGCCGGCCACCACCCGGGCCTTGAGCAGCGCCTGGAACTCCCAGGTCTTGGCCCAGCGCTGGTAGTACGCGAGATGGCTGCTCAGCGTCCGTACGAGCGGCCCGTTGCGGCCCTCGGGCCGCAGGTTGGCGTCGACGGGCCAGATGGTCCCCTCGACGGTCGACTCGGAGCAGATCCGCATGAGATGGGAGGCCAGCCGGGTCGCGGCCCGGACCGCGGCGCCCTCGTCGGCCTCGCCGTCGGCGCCTTCCGGCAGGGCGCCGACGAAGATCACATCCACGTCGGAGACATAGTTCAGCTCATGGCCGCCGCACTTGCCCATCGCGATGACCGCCAGCCGGCACGCGGCGGCGTCCTCGGGCGCGGCGGCCCGTGCGATCGCGAGGGCGGCGCGCAGGGTCGCGGTGGCCAGATCGGCCAGTTCGGCGGCGGTCTCGGCGACATCCGTCGTACCGCAGACGTCCCTGGCGGCGATGGCCAGCAGACAGCGGCGGTAGGCGATCCGCAGCGACACCGGGTCGTCGGCACCGGCGAGACCGCGTTCGAACTCCTCGACGCCGGGATGCAGATCGGCCAGTTCGTAGGTGACCAGAGCGTGCCAGTCGCCGGGATGTCTGGCGAGATGGTCGCCGAGCGCCTCGGACGCGCCGAGCACCCCGAGCAGCCGGTCGCGCAGCGGCTTGGCCGTCACCAGCGTGTCCAGCAGCATCGTCCGCTCGTCGGGCTTCTGCGCCTCGGCCAGCCGGACGAAGCCGCGCAGCGCGAGATCGGGATCGGCGGTGGCGCCGAAGGCGTCGAGCAGCAGCGGATCGGACCGTACGACCGTCATCTCGGGCTCGTCGAGCAACCGCTCGGCGGCGGAGGGATCGGTGAAGCCGTGCCGCAGCAGGCGGATGAACGTACTGCTCCTGCGACCCGGCACCGTCATACGCCGTCTCCTGTCCGCGACCGTGTCCAACCGGCCCTGTTCCGACCGACCCCAGGATTCGAGCCTAGGCCCTGTCCGCCGGGAGGGCGGCGCGCGGGAGGGCCGAGTCCGGGTAAAGGCCCGGCCTTGCCGAACGCCGGGACGCCCGCGGTCCGGCGCGCCGAACGGCGACAGAAGCCGCCGCGGAGGCACTGACGGCGATGTACGGGCCCCGGCTGACCGCCGTCAGAACCTCCTGCCCCCGACTGAACGCACGGACCGCGGACTTCGGACTTCGGACCGCCGACACGCTACGTAGGCCCCCCCGCGCGGCTGGTCGAGCCGACCGGCCTGCGCCGCCGCCAATGCGAACGCGTCCGGCCGGACTGCAACAACAGTTCGCAGCCGAAGGGACTTGCCGATGGCCTCGCCCCCGCTCGCCGCCCTCCACACGGAGGCGACCCCGGCGCTGAATCTGCTCCCGGTGCCCGTGCCTATGCCGACTCGCCTCCAGCTCAGCCCAATCCCCATTCCCGCCCTCACCGAATTCATCCGCACCCGGTATCGACCAGGAGCCGCGTCCGCTGACGTTGCCGTCAACTACTACCGTCACCCAACGCAGAAGCCCCGTCAGGACCCACCTGACGGGGCTTCATATTTGCGCGCGCCGTTCGGGACTGCCATGCGGGCGGACTCCGAAAATCTCTCCGATCCCGCAGCCCGGGCGGCGCCGTCACGCCCCAAGGAGGCGAGTGAGCTTAATCTCTACGAAGCCCGCCCCTTCAAGCCCGTCCTGCGGAAGAAGTCGGCACTCCTCCGGATCTAGCCGCTCTTCGCGGGACATAGCGAGCGAAGCGCCGCAAGCGCAAATCGGCCCGCAGTCCAGGAGAGTCCACTACTCCTTCGAAACCATTGAAATCCCACCCATTACAAGGAAGAACATTCGGGCCAGAGCCTTCCGTACATCCGGGTCTCGATCAAGCCGCTCCAACGATTCGTACCTCGCCGGATCAAGATCTATCGTGGCAACTCCCCCAGCATCTCCGTCGTCCACGGTCGAGAACAGGAGAAGGCATCGGTAGGCCCGCACAACCCCCCTTCTCTCTTCACGCATCAGCGACTGAAGGACGACGCTTCCTTCCTTGACCTGGCTGCGGAGTGCGTGAACCGAGGACCACCGAGTCGCCCAGCCTCGCTCTTCCGCCTCCAATTGGAACGCGAGTAGCGTATCGAAGCTGATCTGACACACACGGAAGTCAGGGTCGGTCGAATGGATCAGTGACATAAGGCACTACTCCCCGTCGTAGACGTCAATGCGGATGGGAGTATCCGGGTCGATGCGCCCGTCCCTGATTCTCGCCAGAAGTTCATCCTTGCGGTGATGGCCTCCCAGGATCTTGCCGTCACGCGAGACGCGAATTCCGTCTTCTGCGCCAGGGTTGTTGATCCCGCCCAGAAGTTCTTCATTGCCCAGTTCCTCGTGATACCACTGCGACGCTGGATCTCGGGTCTTCTGCGAATCGGTGCAATTACCGATATCACCAGCCCTCTCGTTACGCGTCGAGATTCCGCAGGGCCTGGAATTGTGGACAAGGACCGGCGTCGCCCCTGCCAGCACATAGTACGTGTGCTACGCGGTACCCCTCTACCTGCTTCTTCGCTGGTCAGCGCTGGTTTTGCGTTCCGCTGGCGTCCGTGGTTGTGCGTGGAAATCCGTGGTTGTTGCCGTCGCTACTGCCGTCAGGACGTACGGGCGGCGGAAGGGCCGCTACTGCCAGGCGCCGGGTTCAGCCCGGAGGGTGGCGCGGGTGATGCGGTGGTAGAAGTCGTGGCCGGTCCCGGCGCAGTGCTCGGCGATCCAGCGTGTCAGTTCGTCCTCGGTGTGGAGTTCGCCGGAGGTGGCGCCGCAGTCGTGGTCTTCGCCGGTGACGCAGACGGCCGCGAAGGTGGGCAGGGTCATGGGGTCTGCGACTGCGGTCACGTGGTACTCGCGGAAGCGGTAGTGCTTGCGTGCCGGTGGTTGCCGGGTCAGGCATGCTCGGCCGCCTCTTCCTGCGGGTCGAGGATGCGCTGTCGGCGCGATTCGGCCACCCGGAGCGCGTCAGTGAGGGCCTCGGCCAGTCGGGAGGCGCCAGCGGTACTCGGGTGGCCGACAGGACTCGTGCGCCGGGGGCCAGGACTTCGCGGGCGTGTTCCAGCAGTTCTTCGCCCATGCCGAGTTGGACGGCTTCGATGCTGTCGGCGAGTGTGGACAGGTAGCCCCTGCCATCGGTACTGAGGTAGCAGGGGTGCCCGTCCGGGGTGGTGCACGGCAGTAAGCGGGGGCCGGCCAGCCCCGTTGCCGCGTCGTACAGTTCCCGGCGCCGCATGCGGTCCGCGTCGCTCCTGGGTTTGGCCACCGTGCACCCCCGGCTGGGTCGCTGATAGGGACACGGTGACCGTAGGAGTTGACTATCCGTCACTCCACGTATGGGCCAGGGCAGTCTGCGACGCAGAGTGTGCGAAGTGCTGCGCTGGGTGGTAGCTATCCGACGACGCCCAGGTAGGAGGCCATGTCACGCATCTCGGCGGTGAGGGTCCGCTTGCGCTTCTTCAGGATCTCCTGCACAGTCTCGGCGGCCACGTGCTGATGCTGGAGCCACTGGGGGGATGCTCGGCGTACTCCGGTCAGCTCATCCATGGCCGCGGTCAGGTCGCCGGTGCGGGCGTGGGCGCGTGCTACATCCATGCGGTGGCGGTTCCAGTTGTCGTCGCTCGGCCGCCCGGTGCTCTTCCATACCTTGGGCGACAGGGCGTCCTCGCCGGCCTTGCGTACGACGGTACGCACGTCGCCCACGACCATGGCGTCCTCCACGCCCTTCATGCCGACAGTCAGCGGACCGAAAGTCGTCCAGTGCCGGAAGAACGAGCCGGTGTGCTCCCGTCCCACCGCTGATGCCGCCGTGGTGGCCACGCGGTGGTAGTGGCGGGCCTCCTGGGGGCGGTTGTTGCGGCCTGCGGCAGCCGCAGCCCGTAGTGCCAGCCAGCCCCACGCCGCGCATTCGTCGGGGGTCGCCCTGGACAGCCTCGGCTCGACCATGTCGGCGGTCTGGGCGGCGAGGGTTTCCGCCTCGTCCAAGCGTCCCTGGCGCAGGAGCAGCCAGCACATGCCGATCACGCCGGACGCCGCGGTGAGGGTGTCTGCGGCACGGCGCGCGTCGGTGATCGCCCCGGCCAGGGCGGTGTGGCCGAGGTCGTACTGCCGGACCTGCGTCAGGTACCGCCCGGCCAGTTGCAGGGCTTCAGCTCGGGCCAGAAGCGCCTGGCGGTGTTCCTCACCGTTGTCGTAGTAGGCGACCGCGCTGTTGGCGTCCCGTAGGAGTCCGGGGAGTTGGGAAGCGACGCTCTTGTAGCTGTCGGAGTGGTACAGCACCGCGCCGTCATGCACCGCGCGGCGGAAGCGGCGTACGTTCGGCTCTTCCTCGCCGGCCTCGCCGCCCGCATCGGTCAGCCCGACCGGTGGGGTCAGGGCGGCCCGCAGCTCGATGAGGTTGACGCGGTTCCTGTCCTCGGTTCGGCGCACCGGTTGCGGAGCGTCCGGGGCCAGCAGCGTTGCCGTGGTCACCTCCAGTGCGCGGGCCAGGGTGTGCAGGGTCTCCATGCGGACCGTTCCACCCTGCTCCACCTTGCGCACTGTTCCCGGCGACACGCCTGCGGCGTGGGCCAGTTCCTCCTGGCTCATCCCGGCCCGACGCCGGTGCTTGCGGACGTTGTCCGCCAGCTCCGCGAGTTCCGTGACCATCCGCTCACCACCTCCAGCGCCACGGTACGCCGGACGGGCGCATCAACCGGTGGCTATCCGGCAGATACCCGCCACGGAGCGATCACCACCCCCGGGCGCGCGCGGGCCGCGCCAGCGGGCCGCCTTGATCCAGTAAAGAAACTCTGAACAGCTCATCCGCCGGGTCGAGCTGCCGCGAGACGGCCAGGGGCGTCGCTGTCGGCGCTTCTACGATTCGGCCAGTGCGGACTTCAGCTTCTTGCTCGGCGACACGTTGGGCTCGGCGTCGTCATCGTAGAGCGGAGACAGGAACAGGCCGCATCGGAGGCTCTCGCGTTTGACCTTCCGGCGCTCCCTGTAGACCCGCTGATGCTCCTCGCGTATCGCGGGCCATCGCCGGTCCAGCTCCACTTCTCGCTCCAGTAACTCGTCGTCGCTGAGATCGGCGAACTCGTCCTGATCAAGGAACTCCTCGGCCACGCCCACATCGGCGTCACCACCGTCTACACATACGCCTCCGCCACCAGAGGCAAGCCCTCGACACCCTCGGAATCACTCTCGACCACCGCCCCTGAGTTGCCGTCAACTAATGCCGTCACACCGCCTGCAACGCCCGATCACTCAAGATCAAAGTTGCTGTCGCGATGACCTGAAGAAACCGAATGACATAACCGGGGGCACGGCATGCGTTGCCTACTCCGAATCGAGCAACACATCCCTGATCTCACGGTGAATGAACACCTGACCAGAAATGCCGGATTGAAGCAGGGACTTCAAATCCTCCAGAGCCCCAATCGAGCCGACCGTCAGAGCCACAGGGACTGCAATCCTTTCAACCAGGGACACTCGGAATTCACTCTCCTTGCCCCCCTCCGTCACTTCTCTGGAAAGCAGCTTAAGCTCGTCGTCAGAAATTGAGGCAATGGCATCCGCCCTAAATCTGACCAGACATTGGGATTCAGGCAGCCAACCCGCCTTCGCCTTCTCGGCCGGCGCAAACCCGACATTCACATAGCACGACTCGTCCCAACTAGACCCCTGTAGGCCAACTACGCAGTAGAGATCGCCGGAAACCCTGTAGAAGTTCGCCGATTTCTTGCGAAATCCGAGCGGCTTGAAGACTTCAACGAAAGCCTCCACGAAAACCGAATTGACCATCAGTCGAACCTCTTGTAAGTATCGAGATGGCCAGTCCAGCTCTGACCGGTCATCTCCTCCAGCTCGTCAACGTAGCTCTGCAACTGCCGCCGACCTGTCGCCTGACTGCTCGGCGCATCCGATTTCAACTCACGCACGACTCGATTCTCCCAGTCAACCGCATCGGGCCTAAGCCCGCTCGGGAGCCGGACTTCGAAGTCATACCCAGCCCCCAGGGCATTCTTGTAGTTCAAGTGCGTCTGGCGACCTCGGGCAGCGTCCGCGTTCTCCCCAGAAGTGAATTGACCCTTCTCGTTACGGGCAACCGTGCATCCGTTGCTGTTGTGAACGAGGATCGGTGTGGCCCCCGCCAGCACATAGTACGTGTGCTAAGCGACCCCTCTCTATCTGCATATTCGCAGATCAGCGGCGGTTTCGGGTTCCGCTGGTGCCCGTGGTTGTGCGGGGAAATCCGTGGGTGTTGCCGTCGCTACTGCCGTCAGACGGTTCAGCCCAGGTGCGGCTTCTCTCGCCGTTCCAGGAAGTGCTGGAGCCTGAGTCGTTGGGTGTGGTGCATCGGCAACTGCTCGATCTCTTCCGGCGGCACGAACCGGAGTTCGGTGGACTCGTCGGAGATCTCCAGTCGGCCGCTGGTGATGCGGGCGGTGAAGCAGACGTTGAACTGGCGGCGGACCTCGCCGTCGGTGTAGGCGATGATGTGTTTCGGGTCGGTGTAGGTGCCGACCAGGCCAGTGATCTCTACGTCGAGGCCGGTCTCTTCCTTGACTTCGCGGACGGCTGTTCCTGGCAGGGAGTCGGTGAGGTCCATGCCGCCGCCGGGCAGTGCCCACAGGCCGTTGTCGCGTCGGCGCTGAAGGAGGATGCGCCCGTGATCGTCGGTGACGACGGCGGAAGCGGCGACGACCATGCTGTTCGGCTTGGGCGCGCTGGGGTCGTCGTAGTACTCGGTGCGGGCCACAGTCAGCCTTCCTCTCGTACGGGAGTTGCTGTCGACCACACGGCGTCGAAGCTCTCGGCGTAGGTGTCGAACAGGCCGCCTGCCTCGTGTCGGCGAAGGTGCCACACGGGTGCGGCGTAGGCGTTGACACCCCAGACATGGGCGTTGACGAGTTGCTGGTCGTCGGCGCGGTAGAGGGAGTTGTAGAGCGTGGTGCCGTGGGTGCGGACTTCGATGCCGGGGGTACCGGCGAGCGGCCTGTAGTGCATGAGCGCGAGGCGGCAGCGGGATTCGATGCCGTGCCCGAACCGCTCCTCCTGGCCCCGGGCACGGATGTTGTCGCTGTCTGCGTCCCCGATCGCGATGCGGACGGTGCAGCCCTCGGCGGCGTGTTCGGTGAGGAGTTCGTTCAGTCGCGGGTATGCCTCGTGGAGGAAGACGGCCGCGTAGACGAGGATGTCGATCCGTTCCCGGGCCTGGGCCATCAGGTCGGTGAACGTCGAGATGGGGAGGTCGGCCCGCTCCTGGTAGAGCGCGACCAGTTCGGGGCTGATGGCGCGGGCGGGGCGGGCCTGGCGGAGCGCCGGCCAGAGTGCGTGCACGTCTTCTCCCAGGGCCTTGGCCGCCTGGAGGGCGGTGGCACGACGTGGGATACGCCCGAGGTTCACCCAGCGCTCGACCGACTTGGGGTCGACCTCGACCTGCTGAGCGAGTGCAGCGTACGTCCAGCCTCCCGCCGCCATGACGGCTCGTAGTCTCTCGTTCGGCACGAGTCTCCCCCTTCGTTTCAGGACGGCACCAGGGACGTTCTACACGGTGCAGGACGTCCCGAAGTGGGGTTTGGTGGAGGTTCCTTCGTCCCGGTGACCGGCGTGAGGATCGGTGCCGACCCTGCGGCACCGACAGGCCCAGGGGCACGCATCAACGCCGCCGAGGAGCGTCACCGTGCGAATGAGTGCCACCCCATGTGTTCCCGCCCTGCGACTGGACGCCCGGTCGCGCGCCGCCTCGCCGGGGTGGTCACGATGACGGCCCCCACCCCTGATACCGGTGGGCACACCGTCTCACCCGATGCCGGCGCTCTGGTGGTCGACCGGCGGAGCGGCAAAGTGGGCGTGGTGATGGGGCATGTGGGGCCTTACGTGCAGCTTCGGCCACCGCGCGGTGGCCGG
>NZ_MAUD01000428.1 GCF_001700515.1 Streptomyces lushanensis | reverse complement strand
GACGCCCGGGGTACCGGCCGCACCCGGGTCCACGCTGTAGCCGCGACGCCTGCTGCCGGTGTAGGTGAGCCTGGAGCCGATGTCCCCGAAGCCACGGAGGAATTCGAGCAGTCGCTCCTGGTCCTCGGCGGTGATCTCGCCGTCCAGCACGCCCTGGCCCGCCGCCTTGGCGAGCAGTTCGGAGACATAGCCGTACACATCGGCCTTGGCGGTGCGGTAGCGCACCGGCGCGGTCATGCCGGTCTTCTCGTTGAAGATGTACGCGTTGGCGTTGGCGTTGGCGAACACCTCCACGGGAACGCCCAGTTCACGGCAGTAGTCCATGGTGACCATCCACTGCGGGATACGGGCGGGTCCGGCGTTCAGATACTGGCCGTCGCTGAAGCGGGCCGTCTGGCGGTTGCCGTACAGATCGAGGTTCGAATCCCCGCCGCGCACGGTGAAGTTGCGCCCGCCGGTGCGGTCCCGGGCTNNNNGAGCGAGGCCCAGGGCTCCCATGGTGGCGAGCATCGCCCCGGCTCCCCCGGAGATGCCCACCTGGCGGAGAAATCCCCGGCGGGTGGCGCCCGTACCTGCATCCGTACCTGTACCTGCACCCATGCTCGTACCTGCACCCGTACCCGTACCCGTCATGGCGTTCGGCGCGTGACTCATGTCCGTTACCCCTTCCGGTGTTCAGATGTGCCGGGATCCTGGCAACGGCTTGTTACGGCCCATCAGATGCGTGTGTGTCCCACGCGTTGCCCTCCGCTCACCACCTCTTCCGC
>NZ_MAUD01000427.1 GCF_001700515.1 Streptomyces lushanensis | reverse complement strand
GTACTGGACGCGCCCTGCTTCAGCGCGCGGATCGCCATCGTGCCCTCGGCCTGGCCCGTCCTGCCCGCCGCGCCCTGCGTGCCGCCCGGCGGGCCAAGGACGACGACGCCGGCGCGGCGGGCAGGACGGGCCAGGCCGAGGGCACGATGGCGATCCGCGCGCTGAAGCAGGGCGCGTCCAGTACGGGCACGGCACTGCCCGCGCGCCGTCAGCCCGCCCCCTACTCCCCGCCGCAGCCGGCGCCCGGTCAGATCGGCACACCACAGCCCCCCGCCGCACCCGCCGCACCGGTGTCCTCCGGGGCCGGCGGTGGCGCAGCCTCCTGGGCCCAGCAGGTCCACCAGCTTGCCCAGCCCATGACGCCCGGCGGCCCCGACCAGCCGGTCGTGCCCTGGAAGCCGCCGGTCGACGACCCGTTCCTCCAGGCCGCGCGGGCCCAGGCGGCGGCCAGGCCCGCCGGACTGGCCAAGCGGTTCGTGGCCCGGCTGATCGACTCCGTCGTCCTCGGCGTGCTCGTCGGAGCCGCCACCCTGCCCCTCCAGTCCCGGGCACGTACGCACATCGACGCCAAGATCGCGGCGGCCGAACGGACCGGTGAGACCGTCACGGTCTGGCTGATCGACGCCACGACGGCCGGTTGTCTCGGGGCCGCGCTGGTCGCGCTGCTGGTCCTCGGCGTGCTGTACGAAGCGCTGCCGACCGCCAAATGGGGGCGGACGCTGGGCAAGAAGCTCTGCGGACTCGAAGTGCGGGACATAGAGTCGCACGAGGCCCCGGGCTTCGGCGCCGCGCTGCGCCGCTGGCTCGTCTACGGCGTGCTCGCGGTGCTCGTGGTGGGTGTCGTCAATGTGCTGTGGTGTCTGGTCGACCGGCCCTGGCGGCAGTGCTGGCACGACAAGGCGGCCCGTACCTTCGTGGCGGGCTGACCCCCGCGGACCGGGCCCTTCCCGGACTGCTCCGAACGGCGGGTGATCCGTTGCGGGCCTCTTTCCCGCGCGGTGCACTGCCCCCATGAGCAACGATCAGCCGCCGCCCGGCCAGTCACCCGACGACGACCCGTTCCTGAAGAGACCACAGGGACCGCCGCCGTCGGAAGGCACACCGGGGGGCCCGTCGCCGGAAGGCCCGCCGCCCGGTTCGCCGTACAGCGCCCCCTACGGCGCTCCCTACGGCGGCGACAGCGGTCGGCCCCCGGAATCCCCGTACGACCAGGACCGGAACGCCTACGGCGGGGACCCGTTCAGCGGTACGGACCCGCTCGCCGGAATGCCACCGCTCGCGCCCTTCGGCAGACGGCTCGTGGCGCGGATCATCGACGCCCTGATCATTTTCATTCCGCTGGCCATTCTGTCCGGTTTCTTCGGAAACTGGCACGCGCAGGCGAACAGCAGCAATTGGGGCGACTTCACCAACCAGGTGAATACGGGAACACAGTGGCTCTGGTCGGTCATCTCCGTCGTGGCGTACGTCGGCTACGACACCCTGATGACCAGGAAAACCGGGCAGACCCTCGGTAAACGGTGGATGAAGCTGCGGGTCGCGATGCTCAACAACGGTGCGGTGCCCGACACCGGCAGCGCGCTGCTGCGCGCGGTCGTGCTCTGGCTGCCGGCCCTGCTCTGCTGTCTGGTCGTCTGGTGGGCCGTCATCATCCTGAGCATCCTGGTCAGCAGGCCCTACCGGCAGGGCCTGCACGACAAGGCGGCCAGGACGGTCGTGGTGGCGGCGACGGAGCAGCGGCCCGGCCGGAGCTCAGCGGCGCAGTGAGGGCTGCACCCGTGTCTCCCCGCCCCTGCGCACGCGCGCGGCGGGCGCCTCGGCCCGCGCGGATCCGGTGGTGGCGGCGGAACGCGCCGCCGCCCCGGCCCGGCCGGACCCGGGCACGACGAGCGTGACCAGCAGACCCAGGGCGAGCGCGGCGATCCCCGTCACCACGACACCGGCGCCGCTGGTGAGGCCGGAGACGAGCAGTATGACGACCGTGGAGCAGACGACGGTGGCGGAACCATAGGCGAGCTGTGCGGCAGTCGGACGCGGCATGGCGGAATCCGTCCTCGGAGCATCGGGTTCGGGGGTGTCTCGCGCATTTCGCATGGAGTCGCAAGCGGGGGTGGCGGTTGCGAATGGCTCGTACTCTCCATCGACTCTACGACGGGGGATGCCCGGGAGGAACAGGTAGTAAGCGTGACCTAACGCACGGTGTCGCGGCACAGGGGGCGCATCGAGTCACACCGTCCGTCAAAGGGCTTGAATTGTGCGTCTGTTGTCCGATTTTCTCCCTGTCCGGGCGGCTCCGGAAGCGGAACCCGGACCGTCGTATAGTGCAGTTGACCAGTGCAAGTCAAGGTCTGTCTTTTCTTCCTTAACTCCGGTCGAATGTCGTCACTTATGACGCAGACGCGCGCGGATCCCTCACTCCCGGTCCGCGGATCGCGTGCGCCGGGGAGGAAAAGCATCAAGTGATCAGAAACCGACGGGCGAGAAGAATGTCCGCGGTGGTGGTGGCTCTGGCCGCGACCGCCGCGACGGCTTCGGCCTTCACCACGGCCCAGGCCGAGGACAACCCCGCATCCGGCCCCGCGGGAATCGAGCGCCGTGACCCGGCGCCCCAGAAGGGGCAGGTCGAACACGACCTGGAAGGCCCGTTCAGCAAGCAGCAGTCACAGGAGCGTGAGGCCGCGCTCGAACAGGTCATCTCCGGCGAGGCCAAGGTCGAGAAGCGCGGCGGCTCCAGCGTCGTGAAGCTCGGCGGCAAGAAGTACGTCGAGCTGGGCCGCGAGAAGACCGACAAGATCTTCACCATCCTGGTGGAGTTCAGCGACACGGTCGACAACACCACGATGTACGACCCGGACGGGGCCGGCCCGCGGCCGCCCGTCGTCAAGTACGGCGGCACGCCCGGCCCGCAGCACAACGAGATAGCCGAGCCGAACCGCGCGGTGGACAACTCCACCGCCTGGCAGGCCGACTACAACCAGGCCCACTTCCAGGACCTGTACTTCGGTACGGGCACCGACGCGGACGGGCAGCCCAAGGACTCGCTGAAGACCTACTACGAGAAGACGTCCTCCGGGCGCTACTCGGTCGACGGCACGGTCTCCGACTGGGTCAAGGTCCCGTACAACGAGGCCCGTTACGGCTCGAACTACTGCGGCAGCACCACCTGCTCCACCGCCTGGGACGCCGTGCGTGACGGCGTCACCGCCTGGACCGCGGACCAGAAGGCGAAGGGGAAGACGGACGCGCAGATCAAGACCGAGCTGTCCGCGTACGACCAGTGGGACCGTTACGACTTCGACGGTGACGGCAACTTCAACGAGCCCGACGGGTACATCGACCACTTCCAGGTCGTCCACGCGGGCGAGGACGAGTCGGCCGGCGGCGGCGCCGAGGGCACCAACGCCCTGTGGGCGCACCGCTGGTACGCGTACGGCACCAGCGCCGGCACCACCGGCCCGGCGAACAACAAGTCGGGCGGTACCCAGATCGGCACGTCCGGCATCTGGGTCGGCGACTACACCATGCAGCCGGAGAACGGCGGACTCGGGGTCTTCGCCCACGAGTACGGCCACGACCTGGGCCTGCCCGACCTGTACGACACCGCGGGCGGCGACAACTCCACCGCCTTCTGGACGCTGATGTCGTCGGGTTCCTGGCTCGGCAAGGGCGAGGACGCGATCGGCGACCTGCCGGGCGACATGACCGCCTGGGACAAGCTCCAGCTCGGCTGGCTCGACTACGAGCAGGCCACGGCCGCGACCAAGTCCGACCACCGGCTGGGCGTCTCGGCGTACAACACCAAGAACCCGCAGGCGCTCATCGTCGACCTGCCCAAGAAGCTCAAGACCACGACTGTCGTGAAGCCCGCCCAGGGCTCCAAGCAGTGGTGGAGCGACATGGGTGACGACCTCAGGAACACCCTCACCCGTCCGGTCGACCTGACCGGCAAGTCCTCGGCTTCGCTGGAGCTCCAGGGCTGGTGGGACATCGAGGCCGAGTACGACTACCTCTACACCGAGGTCTCGACCGACGGCGGCGCCAACTGGACGGTGCTCGACGGTACGGCCGACGGCCGGCCGCTTCCCCGTGACGCGGCCGACAAGCCGTCGCTGACCGGTGTCTCGGGCACCAACAAGCACCTCGTCTACCCGCTGGACGCCTACGCGGGCAAGAAGTTCGACCTGCGCTTCCGCTACCAGACGGACGGCGGAGTGGCCCCGAAGGGCTTCACCGCGGACGCGATCACCCTGACCGCGGACGGCGCGACGGTCTTCTCCGACAATGCCGAGGGCGACGACGCGGGCTGGACCGCGAACGGCTTCTCGCGCATCGGTGAGGGCTTCACGCAGGAGTACGAGCAGTTCTACATCGCCGAGAACCGTCAGTACGTCTCGTACGACCGCACCCTCAAGGTCGGCCCGTACAACTTCGGTTTCAACGCGCCGTACGACAACCAGGTCGAGCACTACGCGTACCAGAACGGTCTGCTCATCTGGCTGTGGGACACCTCGCAGAAGGACAACAACACCAGCGCCCACCCGGGTGAGGGTCTGGTCCTGCCCATCGACGCGCACGCCACCCCGCTGCGGTGGGCGGACGGCACGCTGATGCGCAGCCGTATCCAGGCGTACGACTCGACCTTCGGTCTGGCCCGTACGTCCGCTCTGACGCTGCACAAGGCGAACGTCCCGACCCAGGTTCCCTCGCTGCCCGCGGCCACCGTCTTCGACGACCGCAAGGGCACGTACTGGTACGCGGACAACCCGCTCTCCAGCGTCAAGGTTTCCGACACCAACACCAAGATCACCGTCGTCAGTGAGTCGCCGGAAGGCCAGACGATCCGGGTCAAGGTTGCTCCTTCCGACAAGTAACCGGAAGTAACAGCAGGTCAAAGCATGATCGGCCGTCGCCCTCTAGCGGGCGGCGGCCGATCGTGTTTAGGTGCGTCCTACAGTTCTCTTATTGACGTGGTGTCTCACGGGGGATCGCGGGGGAGAGGAAGGACATGGCAGCCGGAGGCTTCAGCAAGCTCCCGAACGGCACGGTGGTGGTGGCACTGACCCTGCCCAGCCCGGCGGCCGAGGGCGGTACGGTACGCGTCCTCGTGCACGCGGCCAACCGCGCCCGAGCCCTGACCAGACTGCGGAATCTGGGGCTGCGCGCGGTGTATCTGCGGGGCAACGCGGCGCCGCCGACACCGGACGAGATCACCGCGGTGCTGCACCACCCGGACGGCCTGCTGTGGCGTACGACGCCGGAGTGCCGCGAACAGCTCTGGCAGCCGATACGAGCCCTCCTGCGCCCGCCCCCGGGTCCGGCGAGCGCGGGATACCCGGTTTACTAGGCCGTTCCGGCGGGTGGCGTCAGGCGGGCCGTGACCACCGGCCTGCCGGTCAGCTCCACGCCCGCCGCCCGCATCTCCTCCAGCGCCCGCTCCGTGGTCTCGACGGCCACGCCCGCCGTCAGGTCGAGCAGCACACGCGTGGCGAAGCCCTCACGGGCCGCGTCCAGCGCCGTCGCCCGGACGCAGTGGTCCGTGGCGATACCGACCACGTCGACGTCCGTGACCCCACGCGCCCTGAGCCAGTCCGCGAGCCCGGCACCGTTCTCGTCGAGTCCTTCGAAACCGCTGTACGCGCCCGTGTACGCGCCCTTGTCGAAGACCGCGTCGACCGCGCCGGAGGCGACGGCCGGAGCGAAATTGGGATGGAAGCCCGCGCCCTCCGTGCCCGCCACACAGTGCGGCGGCCAGGTGGTGACGAAGTCGGGGCTCTGCGGCGGCCGGGCGAAGTGGGCGCCCGGGTCGATGTGGTGGTCCCGGGTGGCGACCACATGCCGGTAGCCGGCGGTGGCCTGGCCGATCAGATCGGTGACGGCGGCGGCGACCTCGGAGCCTCCCGTCACCGCCAGACTGCCGCCCTCACAGAAGTCGTTCTGTACGTCCACGACGAGCAACACGCGGTGCATGACGGTCATCCTTCGGCGGAAGTGCGGGCGATCGGAGGGCGGGG
>NZ_MAUD01000426.1 GCF_001700515.1 Streptomyces lushanensis | reverse complement strand
GTTGGGGCGTGCCTGGGGCGCGCCGGGGTGTCGCGCCGGGGGCGGGAGTGGGCGGCGGAAACGGTGACCTTACCTGCGAAGCGCAGGCAGGTAACAGGTGGTGGCTAGTGTCCGGCCCGGTCGAAGCACATGGCAGGGCTGGTCCGTCCGACTCCGTCCTACTCCTTCTCTTCTCCGCCCGTCCCCCCTTCCGCCGGTCGCGGCTTCTGTGCCGTGGGGACGGTTCTCGCGTACGACCCATGCACGGCACGACACGCACGGCACTCCGCGTGCGGCCTGCCCGACCTGTGATGAGCACCGCCCTGAACAGTCCTCACCTCACTCTCCCCAGGAGGCGCGGCATGAGCAGCGAGCCACAACTGATAGCTCCCGGCAGCGGTCAGGAGCCCGCGACACCGGAGACGGGGTCGGGACGGACGGGTCCGGCGGGTCCGGACGATCCGGCGGGTCCGGACGGTCCCATGGGCCGGCGCCCGGCGCCTTCCGACGACAACGCGTCTCCCGTCGGCCCCGCCGCCAGTGAGACCCTTGAGGACTACACCCTCCGCTTCGCGCCCCGCGGTTACCGCCGCTGGACGCCCATGGTCGTGGCCACCACCGCGCTGGGCGGCATCGCGTACCTCGCCGACTTCTCCATCGGCGCCGGTATCGGCTTCACCCACGGCACCGGCAACGCGCTGGCCGCCATCGCCCTCGCCGCGGCCGTCATCTTCGTCACCGGTTTCCCGCTCGCGTACTACGGCGCGCGGTACAACATCGATCTGGACCTGATCACCCGTGGTTCCGGATTCGGCTACTACGGCTCGGTCCTGACCAGTGTCATCTTCGCCAGTTTCACCTTCATCTTCTTCGCCCTCGAAGGCTCGATCATGGCGCAAGGGCTGAAACTGGGGCTGGGCCTGCCCCTGTGGGCGGGCTATCTGGTCTCCACCGTCATGGTCATTCCCCTGGTCGTCTACGGCATGAAGGCGCTCAGCAAGCTCCAGGTCTGGACGACACCCGTATGGCTTCTGCTGATGGCGGGCCCGCTCATCTATCTGATCGTCACCGATCCGGGCACGGTGGAGCGGTGGCTGTCGTACGCCGGTACCGACGGGGAGGGGTCCGTCAACACCGCCTCGGTGCTGCTC
The DNA here is from genome assembly GCF_001700515.1 of Streptomyces lushanensis. Classification (GTDB taxonomy): domain Bacteria; phylum Actinomycetota; class Actinomycetes; order Streptomycetales; family Streptomycetaceae; genus Streptomyces; species Streptomyces lushanensis. Next base: position 1,783 of record NZ_MAUD01000426.1, on the reverse strand, counting down.
GGCGCGGGAGTGTGCCTGTCCCTGATCGCGCAGATCGGCGAGCAGATCGACTACTTGCGCTTCATGCCCCCCAGGACCGAGGCGAACCGGCGCAGCTGGTGGGCGGCGGTGGTCATGGCCGGTCCCGGCTGGGTGGTGCTCGGGGCGCTCAAGCAGGCCATGGGGGTGTTCCTCGCCGTATACGTTCTCTCCGAGGTGGGACCGGCCGCCGCCACCGAGCCCATCCAGCAGTTCCGTGGCGCCTTCGACGCGATGATGCCGTCCTGGCTGGTCGTCCCGCTGGCGGTGGTCCTTGTCGTGATCAGCCAGATCAAGATCAATGTCACCAACGCCTACTCGGGATCACTGGCGTGGACCAACTCCGTCACCCGCGTCTCCAAGCACTATCCGGGGCGGATGGTCTTCGTCCTGGTCAATCTGGCGTTCGCGCTGATCCTGATGGAAGCGGACATGTTCAGCTTCCTGAACACCATCCTGGGCTTCTACTCCAACTGCGCGATCGCCTGGGTCGTGACCGTCGCCACCGACATCATGGTCAACAAGTACCTGCTCAAACTCTCGCCGCTCGTACCGGAGTTCCGCCGGGGCATGCTGTACGCGGTCAACCCGGTCGGTGTCGTGGCCTTCACCGCCGCCTCGGGACTGTCCATCGCCATGTACTTCCACGTCCTGGGCGACGCGCTGCAACCGTACTCGGCGGTTGCCGCCGCCCTGATCGCGTTCGTCCTCACGCCGCTGATGGCGGTGGCCACCAGGGGCCGCTACTACCTGCGGCGCACCGACGACGGCCTCGCCGAACCGCTGCTCGACGCGGACGGCAACCCGAGCGCCGTCCCGTACGAGTGCCACGTCTGCCACCAGCAGTTCGAACGCCCCGACGTGGCCGCGTGCCGCACGCACGACGCGGTGGTCTGCTCGCTCTGCCTGAGCACGGACAAATCAGGCACCCACGTACTCCCCGCCGCCCCCGCCTGACACACAGGCCCGCACCTGCCACGCCCCCCGGGCTCCGCCGCGCAACATCCGCCGGTCGGAGCCGGGGCCGCGGTGGGTGGTCAGGGCTGGGTCTTCGCCACGCCTATCGGGCAGGAGACGCCCGTGCCGCCGAGGCCGCAGTAGCCCGCGGGGTTCTTGTCGAGGTACTGCTGGTGGTAGTCCTCGGCCGGGTAGAAGGTGCGGCCCGTCGACGGGAGGATCTCCGTGGTGATCGTGCCGTGGCCGGAGCCGGTCAGGACCTGCTGGTAGGCGTCGCGGGAGGCGTCCGCGGCCTCCGCCTGGGCGGGGGAGTGGGTGTAGACCGCGGAGCGGTACTGGGTGCCCACGTCATTGCCCTGGCGGAAGCCCTGGGTGGGGTTGTGGGACTCCCAGAAGAGCTTCAGCAGCTCGGCGTACGAGATCACCTTGGGGTCGTAGACCACGCGGACCGCCTCGGTGTGGCCCGTAAGGCCGGAGCAGACCTCTTCGTAGGTCGGGTTCGGCGTGGTGCCGCCCTGGTAGCCGACGAGCGTCGTCCAGACGCCCTCCTGCTGCCAGAACGTGCGCTCGGCGCCCCAGAAACAGCCCAGGCCGAAGTCGGCGACCTCCAGGCCCTGCGGATACGGGCCGAGCAGGGGGTTGCCGAGGACCGTGTGGCGGGAGGGCACCGGATAGCCGCGCTCGGGGCGGCCGGGCAGGGTCTCTTCCGGGGTGGGAAGCTCGGGGGTGCGGCGGGTCAGGAACATCTCAGGTCTCCTCGGCTGTGGGGTCCTGCTCTCACAACGTACCGGCCGCCCCGGACATTCCG
>NZ_MAUD01000425.1:566-5881 GCF_001700515.1 Streptomyces lushanensis | reverse complement strand
CACCCGCCCCCGTACCGGCACCTGCGCCCGGGGCCGCGCCCGCACCCGCCCCCGTACCGGCACCTGCGCCCGGGGCCGCACCCGCGCCCTTAGCCGTGCCCGTGCCCGTATCCGTACCCCTGCCCGGCAGCTCGCCCGCCACCAGGGTGATCCGGGAGCGGTCCAGCGCGGCGAAGTGGGTCAGGTCCGGTTTGTCCCCGGCCACGGCGGCGGCGGACGCCCGGAGCGATCCGGGCAGCGCGTACGGTCCCGAGCGCTCCAGCCTCCGTACGGTCACGGGCAGTCCGCCGAACGTCTCCCGCGCGCTCCGGACCACGGCCTCCTCCGCCGCGTCCCGCCGCTCGGCCGGCACATCCGCGCTGACGACGAGCACGGCGGACGCGGCGTCCCGGCCGCGCAGTGTCTCGCGCAGCGCGGTGTCCCCGACCGAACCCGAGAACGCGGTGAGGGCGGCGAGCACACAGGTGGTCAGCACCACCGCGAGGAGCGCGGCGGCCAGCAGCAGCCGATGTCCCGCCGCGCGCAGAAAGACGAACCCCGTCACACTTCCCCCGACGACCCGCACACCGTTCCGCCCGAACGGCTCTCTTCCGGGTCTCGCCCGTTGATCCACGCTCAGCCAAACAGAAAACGATCCCATTGCCTACCCCAGGAGGCCCGCACATACTGTGGCCGGGCGACAGCCACAGGCCACGACGCGCGGGGGATGCGCCCATGACGGAACCCACCAGCACACACGGGACCAGCACGAACGGGACCGCCACTCACGCAACGGCCGCTCAGGAGACGGCCGCCCGGAGGACCACCACACGCCCCGGCCCCGCTGAACCGATGGTCAGGGCCGAGGACCTGCACCGCTCGTACGGCACCGGCCCCGCCGCCGTGCACGCGCTGCGCGGTGCCTCGCTCGACATCGCCCGGGGTGAACTGGTCGCCCTCAAAGGGCGGTCCGGGGCCGGGAAGACCACGCTGCTCAATCTGATCGGCGGCCTGGACTCGCCGGACCGGGGCCGGGTCGTCGTCGACGGCACCGACCTCTCGGGGCTCGGCGGGAACGAGCTCCTGGAACTCCGCCGCGACCGCATCGGTTTCGTCTTCCAGTCCTTCGGTCTGATCCCCATCCTCACGGCGGCGGAGAACGTGGGGGTGCCGCTGCGGCTGCGCAGGGCGGAACCGCGCGAGCGCGAGGAGCGGGTGGCGCTGCTGCTGGCCCTCGTCGGCCTCACCGAGCACGCGGCGCAGCGCCCCGCCGAACTCTCCGGCGGCCAGCAGCAGCGCGTCGCCATCGCCCGCGCCCTCGCCAACCGGCCGGCCCTGCTGATCGCCGACGAACCGACCGCCCAGCTGGACGCCCGCACCGGCCTCACGGTGATGGAGCTGCTGCGCACGGTCGTACGGAGCGAGGGCGCGACGGCCCTGGTCGCCACGCACGACCCGCAGTTGCTCGAACTGGCGGACCGGGTCGTGGAGCTGAGCGACGGCCGGATCGTCGAAGATTGAGAGACGGGCGGGCACGCGTTGAACGCACCGGGGCCGGGCCACGTACTCAAGGGCAACTCCCCCATGGTGGCTGGGCGCGTGCACCGGACGACAAGGTCCGGTGCACGCGCCCAGCACTTTTCCCGGCTTTTCCCGACTTCTCCCGGGGGACGGTCCTGGGGCCGGGTTGCTCACGCGCCCAGCGCGTGCGCCACCGTGTAGATCAGCAGCCCCGCCAGCGCGCCGACCACCGTGCCGTTGATCCGGATGAACTGGAGGTCCCGGCCGATGTGCGCCTCGATCTTCCTGGAGGTGTCGGCGGCGTCCCAGCTCCGTACCGTGTCCGAGATCAGGGACGTGATCTCGCCGCGGTACGTGGAGACGACATACCCCGCCGCGTCCTCGATCCAGCCGTCCACCTTCCCCTGGAGCCTGCCGTCCGTCGCCAGCCGCGCGCCCAGCGAGAGCAGCGAGGCACGCGCGCGCAGACGCAGTTCGCTCCGGTCGTCCTCCGCCGCGGACATGATCATCGCGCGTACGGAGGCCCAGGCGGAGGCGATGATGTCCTGCACCTCGGGGCGCGCCAGCAGATCCGACTTCAGCCGCTCGACCCTGGCCCGGGTCTCCGTGTCCGACTGGAGGTCCACGGCGAAGTCCCGCAGGAAACGGTCGATGGCGCCGCGCGCCGGGTGGTCGGGCATGTCGCGCATCTCCGTGACGAAGCGCAGCAGTTCCTTGTAGACGCGGTCACCGACCTTGCGGTCGACGAATCGGGGCGTCCAGCCCGGCGCGCCGCCCTGGACCGCGTCCATCACCGAGTCCGCGTGCTCCACCAGCCAGTCGTGCGCGCGGGCGCAGATCAGATCGACGGCGCGGTGGTGCGAGCCGTCGGTGACGACTCTCGCCAGGGTCTTGCCGAGGACCGGCGCGACCTCGGCCGCGTCCGCGCGGCGGGTGATCGCCTCGCCGACGATCGCCTGTACGTCGGAGTCCCGCAGGACTCTCAGCGCACCGCGCAGCGCCGTGGACAGCTCGGCGGTGACACGGTCCGCGTGGGCCGGTTCGGCCAGCCACGTACCGAGCCGGCCGCCGATGGCGAGGGCGCGCAGCCGGGTCCGTACCACCTCGGCCGACAGGAAGTTCTCCCCCACGAACGAGCCCAGTGAGGCCCCGAGCTGGTCCTTCTTGTTCGGGATGATCGCGGTGTGCGGGATGGGCAGGCCGAGCGGATGCCGGAACAGCGCCGTCACCGCGAACCAGTCGGCCAGCGCGCCCACCATGCCCGCCTCCGCCGCGGCGGCGACATAGCCGGTCCAGCCGCCCGCGCCGGAGTTCTTCGCCCAGGTGGCGAGGACGTAGATCACGGCGACCAGCAGCAGCAGACCGGTGGCGGTGGTCTTCATCCGGCGGACGCCACGGCGCTTCTCCTCGTCGGCGGCCGTGTACGCGAAGGAGCCGAGGGTGGCGCTCAGAGGGGAGGGCTTGCGGGGGCCGCCCGGCGGTGCGGGCGGCCCCGAAGGTCCCGCGCCGTGAACACCGTCACCGGCGTGACCGCCGTCACCACCGTGGCCGCCGTCACCGTCGGCAGCGCCACCACCGTCGCCGGCTTCCGCCGCCTTCTCCGGATCCGTACGTTCCATTCCGCTCCATCCGTCCGCGTGCGCGTCGTGCCCGCGAGCCCGCCCCGACACATTGTCCCTGTCTGAGGTACTCCCGAAGCGCGCGGCGAGTTCCCGCGCGTACGGGCGCGAGCCCCACCCGGCGGCGGACGGCCTACGGCTGACGGAGGACGACTGAGGGCCGGCGGCTGACGACTGAGGGCCGAGGGCCGACGCCTGATGGCGGACCCGAACCGCGTGAACCTCGCCCATCGGCGCGCCCGCCGGCGTCAGTCCAGTTCCTTGCGGTCCTTCTTCTCCAGCCTCTGCCGCTTCCGCTCCTCCTTGAGCCGGCGCTTCTCCGACTCCCTGATCTTGCGCTCCACGCCGACCCCGCCCATCAGGGCGAACCCGGTGATGATCACCCGCGGCGAGCCCGGGCTGACCTCGGCCTCGCCCACCTCGCCGAAGCCGCCCATGAAGCCGAAGCCCCTGACCTCGACATCCATGTCCGGCGGCACGGTGACATGGACGCCGCCCATGACCGTGAAGCAGCGGATCACCACATCGCGGTCCTCGAACCGCGCCTCGCGCAGATCGATCTCACCGCCCGCCTGGAGGACGACCGCCGTGAACGTCCGGCCCACCGTCCAGGTGCCCTTGCGCCCGAAGCCGCCCCAGAACGCGAAGGCGCCCTTGGACGTGGCCCGCTCCTTGCCGATCCGGTCCGACCAGGTGCTCACACCGCCGCCCGACGCGGGCGCGAGCGCCACATCCGTCGCCGTGCCGGGCGCGGGCAGGTCCCGTACCAGCGGCACCAACTCGCCATGGGTACGGGCCTTGTACGCCGCGTCCAAACGCTCGTCGAACTCCTCCATGTCGAGCCGGCCCTCGGCCACGGCCTCGCGCAGCCGCTCCGCGATCTGCTCCCGCTCGGCGTCGGAGGCGCGCGTATCGGGATCCGGACCGGCACCGCCGGAGCCGGCACCGGAACTCGGACTGGGACCGGGACCTGGCGCGGGCCGTTCACTCGTCATGGCAGCAGAGTAGTCACCGCCGGAGCCCGCGTCACACGGCTGATCGATCGACGTACATCTTGGCGATCACCGCCTCGATGTCCGGCTCCCGCACCGACAGATCGACCAGCGGATACTCCGCCGCGATCCGGGCGACCAGGGGCGCCGCCGACTCCGTCGCGGGAAAGGCGAGCCACTGGCGCGGCCCCTCCACCCTGACCGCCCGCGCACCCGGCAGCCCGATCGGCGGAAGCTCACGTTCCAGATCGACGACGAGCGTCCGCTCGCTCTCCCCGACCTCGTGCAGCCCGGCCGGCGCGCCGTCGTACAGCAGCCGGCCGTGGTCGATGACCATCACCCGCTTGCAGAGCTGCTCGATATCGGTCAGATCGTGGGTGGTCAGCAGGACGGTCGTGCCGCGTTCGGCGTTCAGGTCCCGCAGAAACCCCCGGACCTTGGCCTTGGAGACCACGTCGAGTCCGATGGTCGGCTCGTCCAGATACAGCACCTCGGGATCGTGCAGCAGCGCCGCCGCGATGTCGCCGCGCATGCGCTGGCCGAGCGAGAGCTGCCGTACGGGTACGTCCAGCAGCTCGGCCAGATCGAGGAGTTCGACGCACCGCTCCAGATTCGCCCGGAACCGCGCGTCGGGGACGCGGTACATCCGGTGCGCCAGCCGGTACGAGTCGATCAGCGGCAGATCCCACCAGAGCGTGGTGCGCTGCCCGAAGACCACGCCGATCCGGTGCGCCAGCCGCGTGCGCTCCCGGGACGGATCGATGCCCGCGACGCGCAGGCGACCGCCGCTCGGGGTCAGAATGCCGGTGAGCATCTTGATGGTGGTCGACTTGCCCGCGCCGTTGGGGCCGATGTAACCGACCATCTCGCCGCGCGGCACCCGGAAACTGATGCCGTCGACGGCCCGGACCTGACGCTTCTCACGGCGCAGCAGGCCCGCTCCGCGCCGTACGTCGAAGACCTTCTCGACGCCCTCCAGCTCGATGAAGTCCGCGTCACCGCCCGTGTCACCACCACCGCCACCGCCGCCCGCGCCGCCGTCCGTACCCATGCTCATCCACGCTCCCTGATCCGCCCTGCTCCAGCAGCAGGCCCTCAAACCCTGTCCGGCCCCGGCCGCTCAGCTACGGAGGTACCTGGCCGCCTAGGCCCTGTCCGGCGGATCTTCGCGGGTCCGCGACGCCCGGCACGGCACCTCGCCGCG
>NZ_MAUD01000425.1:0-489 GCF_001700515.1 Streptomyces lushanensis | reverse complement strand
ATCCGCCGGACAGGACCTAGCTCCCCGTGCTCCTGTACGTACGCAGCCCCGCCCGCCACGCGAATCCCGCCAGCGCGCAGCTCGCCCCCGCCACCACCGGCGGCAGGAACGCGACCGCGCCCGGCAGCCCCAGCGGGTCCTCGCGGCCCAGGACGTACAGCGCCGGCATCCAGTTGACGAAGGCCAGCGGCACCACGAACGTCACCCCGCGCACCAGGTCCTTCGCGAAGACCGTCGGCGGGTACTGCAACAGCGTCGTCCCGCCGTACGTGAACGAGTTCTGCACCTCGGCGGCGTCCTGCGCCCAGAACTGGAACGCCGCGCCCGCCACGAACACCGCCGAGAAGATGGCCGCGCCGCTCACCACCATCATCGGCAGCATCAGCACCCGTACCGGCGTCCAGTCGATGTCCAGCGCCGCCAGGGCGTACACGAGCACCAGCAGCCCCTGGGTGACCCGGCCGAGCCGGCGCAGCGCGAACCGGTCCG
>NZ_MAUD01000424.1 GCF_001700515.1 Streptomyces lushanensis | reverse complement strand
GGCCCCCACCCCGCAACGCCCTCTGCTGGTGCACCTCGAACAAGCCCTACAGGGACTGCCACGGCGGACCAGGCGAGGTGTAGCGCCCGCCCTCTAGGCCCTGCCCTAGTCCCTTCATCGGTGGAATGTCAGTGGCTGCTGCAAAAATCAGAATCGACCTTGCGGCTTCGATGAAGGGATCTTGGATGACGGACGCGCTGGACGACAGATCTCCGGCAACCGGACTCTACGAGCAGCTGATCACGCTGCGGCTCGAAGCCCGTCTCAAGCAGATGGACGGCACGGGATGGCGAGCCATCGATGCCGAAGTGGGCGTCGAGTCCACCCCTCATGTCCTCGCCCGGCATGTTGCCGACACTGTCCGGCGCGTCCTGCGCGGCCTGCCTGACACCGAGCGTGTCCACGCTGCCAACCACATCCTCGATTCGGTCAGCACTCTGGCCGGCGCAAAAGAGTGGGTGGACATGGTGGCCGAAGGCCCTCGGCAGCTCATGGCCATCGCAGAGCAGGAGGCACCAGGTGTCTATGCCATCCGCCCTGCTACCCCTCTCTCCGACACCGCCCTGCTCACAAACTCTCCAGAGGATCCCAACCTGGGATTTGAGCTTCGCGCGGAACTGGCTACCGCGGATCGAGTCGATCTTCTTTGCGCCTTCGTCAAATGGCATGGACTACGCGTTCTTGAAGGTGCTCTCCGCACGGCCCACGAGCGCGGAGTCCCTATCCGAGTCATCACAACCACCTACATCGGTGCCACTGAACGACGGGCTCTGGATCGACTAGTCCAAGAGTTTGGCGCTGAGGTAAAGGTCAACTACGAGCTTCGCTCTACCCGTCTCCATGCGAAAGCCTGGCTCTTCCGACGAAGCTCTGGGTACGACACGGCGTATGTCGGAAGCTCGAACCTCTCGAAGGCAGCACTCCTCGATGGGCTTGAGTGGAATGTCCGCCTCTCATCAGTCGCCACCCCGGATGTCATGAAGAAGTTTGAGGCCACCTTTGATTCCTATTGGAGCGAGGCCGCCTTCGAGGCATATGACCCGGCGATTCATGGGGATCGCCTGGACGCAGCTCTACGGGAGGCAAGCGGTACCACTACGGCCGCCAACAGCCTGAGCATCACCCTGTCGGGGTTGGAGGTACGCCCCTATCCGCACCAGCAGGACATGTTGGAACGCCTTCAGGTGGAGCGGGATGTCCATGACCGGCATCGCAATCTCCTGGTGGCCGCAACAGGTACGGGCAAAACAGTCATGGCTGCGCTTGACTACAAGGCGCTCCGCAGAAAGCTGGGGCGGGATCTGCGTCTCCTCTTCATCGCTCATCGCAAGGAGATCTTGGAACAGTCACTCCGAACCTATCAAGGTGTTCTCGACGATGGAAACTTTGGCGAATTGCTTTTCAGTGGAGAAATCCCATCCGACTGGAACCATGTCTTCGCGAGTGTCCAATCCCTTAACGCTCGCACTCTAGAGAGACTCGCCCGCAACCACTTCGATATTGTTGTGATTGATGAATTTCATCATGGCACAGCTCCGACCTATCGGAAGATCATCGATCATTTCAAACCTATTGAACTTCTTGGCTTGACAGCAACTCCTGAGCGTATGGATGGCTTGAACATTCAGGACGAGTTCTTCAATGGACGTATTGCCGCCGAGATGCGCCTATGGGAAGCTCTAGAGAATGAACTCCTCTCACCCTTCCACTACTTCGGGATCACGGATACCTCAGACCTCACCGCAATCCAATGGAAGCGTGGCGCGTACGACACCACCGCGCTCAGCAATCTCTTTACGGGAAATGATGCTCGCGCGCGACTAGTAGTCAAAGCAGTAGAAGATAAGATCGCTGATCCAGGTCGCATGCGCGCACTAGGATTCTGCGTATCAGTAGCTCACGCCCACTTTATGGCAGAATTCTTCCAACAAGCCGGGTTGAACGCTATTGCCCTGTCAGGTGACACTCCGCCTGACCAACGGCGCTCTGCACTGAGTGCGCTGCGGGCTGGCGAACTGCAGGTGATTTTCTCCGTGGACCTGTTCAACGAGGGTCTCGATATTCCCAACGTTGACACACTCCTCCTGCTGCGCCCGACATCGAGCGCCACGGTCTTCTTGCAGCAGCTCGGACGGGGCCTGCGCCGCTGCGAGGGGAAGGCGGTCCTCACCGTACTGGACTTCATCGGTCAACACCGCAAGGAGTTCCGCTTCGAGGAACAGTTTCGCTCGCTCACAAACCTCACCCGAAACCGGCTCGTCTCCGCCATCGAGCATGACTTTTCGCAACTACCTTCAGGCTGCCAAATCATTCTTGAGCCCAAGGCCAAGGAACTTATCATTGAAAATATTCGCACTCAGATCGGTGTGAATGTGACTCAACTCGCCAATGAAGTGCGGCAATTTGGCGAGCTGCGACTAGCCGCATACCTCGCAGAAAGCGGCCGTGAGATCAAGGAGCTCTACCGAGGAACAAACCACTCCTGGACCGCGCTACTGCGCCGAGCGAACCTCCTGCTCGGCCCAGCACCTGACGGCGAGGCAGCATTGCTGAAGCGAGCGTCAGCCTTCCTCCATGTAGATGATCCGGCCCGGGCCGCCGCCTATACCCGACTGCTGGAAGACGACGCACCGCCTTACGACGAACTCGCCGAGATGGAGCGCTCCTACGCACGGATGCTCTTCTTCACACTCTGGCCATTGGGCGGCTTCAACTCCTACCAAGCCGGCTTCACATCACTGCGTCACCAGACGGCCGTACGAGGCGAGTTGCGCCAGATCCTCGCTCACGTCCTCGATCGCCTTGACCATGTCACGCCGCCTCTTACTGGTGCGCACAGCACCCTGCCTCTTCGAGTACACGCGTCTTACAGCCGTGAGGAAATCCTTGCAGCGCTAGGCGAATCCACCATCGAGGGCCTGATGCCAGGCCACTTCCGTGAGGGTGTGCGCTGGTGCGATCAGGCCAAGACTGATGCCCTCCTCATCACTCTTGAAAAAGACGAGAAGGACTTCTCTCCGCAGACTCGCTACAAGGACTACGCGATGAGCGACACTCGGTTCCACTGGGAGTCACAGAACCAAACATCGGAGTCTTCACCCACAGGCATCCGCTATCAGTCCCATCAAGCCAGCGGAAGTCATGTGCTGCTCTTTGTTCGTCGCTACAAGAAAACAGATATTGGTGGCCCCCAGCCCTGGATGCTGCTCGGTCCAGCCAGCTATGTGTCACACGAGGGCAGCAAGCCAATGGGCATCACCTGGAAGCTTCACACTCCTCTCCCCGCAGACGTCTGGACCTACTCGGCCATCGCTGCCGCCTAAGAATCCTCGTCCACTATCTTCCAAAAACGACGATGGGCCTGGATGAACTTCTTCTCAATCCGGTGTTGGTCCACCGTTGTAAGCCTTATCTTTGGTGACGTCTTGTCACTAGGATAGCGATCAATGACATCCAGGCAATCATTCAGATAATTGCGCCACGATCCAATCTAACATGACAATTGGGGCATAGGCATAGAATATTCCTATCAATATCCGGACCGCCATCATCCCATCCCAACGCCTGAATATGAGCTCCTTCTGCGTAGCTCATTCCATCCGGCCCGACCAAAAGAGCAGTCCTACATATTTGACAGGTGTGCCCGTACCACTGCTTTACGCGTCGAGCCGTTGAAGTATCCCGAACAATGCGCTCAACGGTTGCGGTCCTCCTGAGCGGAGAACCGTCAAGCGCCTCTTGGACTTGCTGTCTTATGGGCAGCAGTTCTTGCTTATCGAGAGGGAGGCGGCGCAGCGTAAACCGACAGATCTTGAAGCCTGCCTCACCGTCTTCAAACGCAGAGTCCACGACCCTATAGAGTCCGTCATATCGATACCCGCTGCTAGGTGAATAAATTTTCTCACCCGTGGCCCCACGGATGACGCGAATCGAGTATCCCTTGACTTGACTGCGCCGAAGTCCCGTGTTCCCTGGGTTGTCCCAGGTTTGGTCTTTTACCTGACGCCCAGTGTTCTCATCTCGGCCGCCAGCTCCGGTGTAGAGCACCTCGTTCCAACCATCGCGATCATCGTTGTAGCCCTTGCTCAACACAATCGCATCTGCCGCTCGCTGACCTTCTTCGTCACGTCCCCAAGAGATCCCGTCCCGTTCGGCCTTGTGAAGCTTGGCTCTCTTGACAGCAACACGGGAGTCAAAATGGGCTCCAGGGGAGATCCCATCGATGTGCCCGAAGGTAGCTCTGTACGCAGACATGCATACATGCTGCCTACTAGTTGATTGATTTTGATCATTTTACTGCGCACTCCGAGAACGAGTGGCCTGAATTAAGCGTTTACTGGCTTGAAAGAGCTCAGCTTGCTTGATCAAAATCCGCGTGGGTGAGGTGGTCAGAGGTAGGGGCGGATGATGACGTCGGGGAGGGCTGGGCGGGATGTGGCCTGGTGGAGTTTGGTGCGGACCGCGGCCACCAGTTCTTCGGGGTGGTCGCGGATCAGGGCGGGGAACGCGCTGATCACGTCCACTCCGTGGGCTTCCAGGAGGAGGCGACGGCGGAGGGTGGTGCGGTAGGCGGTGACGCCCAGGTGGAATTCCTCCGAGTCGACTTCCAGGGCGACGCCCGCGTGGGCCCAGTAGGCGTCGGGGCGGGCGAGGAAGGTGCCTCTCGGGGTGAGGAGGACCGGGTTCCAGAGGGGGTGCGGGAGGCCGGCGGCGAGGAGGGTGTCGCGGGCCTGGCCCTCGGCGATGGAGCGGGTGCCCGCGCGGAGTTCGTCCAGGACCGCGCCGACCGCCGGGTTGCGCAGGGCGTGGGAGGCGCGCAGTTCGGCGCGGAGGTCCTCCGGGTGGCAGCTACAGGTCTGGACCGTCGTCGCGAGGATCGCGCGTACCCGTTCCGTGGAGGGTTCACGGGCGGCGAAGTCGGAGGCGGCGCGGACCGGGCGTACGCAGGGAATGCCGTTGACCAGCAGCGTCGGTGGCCAGCGGCTGGTGCGGCGCAGCCGTACGTACGATCTGTCCCGCAGACCTCGGCGCGCGCCGACCAGGACGTCGGCCTGCTCGGCCGTCGCGCCCCGCACTCCGTACAGCGACAGCGCCGCCTCCCCCGTCAGGACCGCGTGTGTCCCCGAGAGGCCGGCCGTCCCGGCGTCCGCGTAGAGGACCGCGGCCAGCAGCCGCTGGCGTGGATCGGGCGCACCGGTCTGTATCAGGACGACGCCGGGCAGCAGGCGCTGCCAGGGGCCGCCCGGCGCGCAGCGGCCGGCGGCGGTCCCGGCGGCGAGGCCGGTGGCACGTAACTGGCGAGTCGTCGCCAGGCGCATCTGCGTACGGGACAGCTTGGCGATGGCCGCGTCGGCGGTGGTGGTCCTGGGCATGGGGATTCACTGCCCAGGCCCGAGGGCACGTGGACATGCGCCGATGGGCTGTGACGATCTCTTGTGTCCTCGGTTACGTTCCGGGCATATCGTCCGACTCGTACCGCCCCCACTTCCGTGGCCGCTCCGGCTCTCCTGGTTAGGCTCGGTCGTGTCAGCGGATCCGGAAGCGATCCGAAGAGCGGCGAAGGCGGCGGACATGGCGACAGCGGCAGGGGTAGGCGCGGGAGCGGCGACATCGGCGGCGAGGTTCCCGGCCGCGGCCGTCGCGGCAGGCGCGGCGGCGGGCGGGCTCGTCGGCGGGTACGGGATCGCCCGGTGGACCAAGAAGCGTCCCCTCGGCGGGATCGCCCTCGCCGCCGCCGGCGCCGTGGCCGCGCGCGAGTGGCACCGGACCGGCGGGACCAAGGCCGCGGTCGGGCTGAGCGCCGCGTACCTCGTCGCCTTCGCCGGTTCGCATCCGCTGGCCAAGAAGATCGGCGCCTGGCCCGCCGTCCTCACCGTGGCGGGCGCCGTCGCCGCCGCGTCCTGGACGGTGACCCGCCGCCCGGTTCGGCAGGAACGGGACCGCCCGTAGGAACGGGACCGCCCCTGAGACCGTCCGGCGGGACTTCGCTTGGAGCGCGCAAGGTACGCAGAGCGAGTGCCGCACCAGCAGTACGGGGTGGGCCGCGGTGCCGTACGGATCCGGACGACGAACCCGTACGTACGACCGGCTTCCGGGGCCGCGCCCCTTCGGCACCGGCGCATCGCCCGCCCCGGACGCCCCGGCGCCCCGGACGGGCGTACGCCTCAGCGCGTCGTCCCGTCCGTGCCGTTCGCGCCGTCCGGCCATACCTCGATGTGGTCCTGCTCCAGCTCCAGCATCACCCGCTGTTCCATGCCGAGCGCCGCCGTGTACTCCGCGGGCAGTTGGAGCCTCCCGGCCCGGTCGAGCATCGCGTACTCCCGGGCCACCACCGACTCCTGGCCCTCCGCGTCGATCTCCGTACGCCGCAGGACCTCCGACGAGGTGCGGCCGTCGCGGATGGCGACCGTACGGCGGACCTCGTTCTCGACCGCCTGGTCGTGCGTGACGATCACGATCGTCGTCCCCAGCTCCTCGTTGGCCCGGCGGAACGCGGCGAAGACCTGCTCCCCCGTCGCCGAGTCCAGTTCGCCGGTCGGTTCGTCGGCGAGCAGCACGGAAGGGGAGTTGGCCAGGGCCACGGCGATCGCGACGCGCTGCTGCTGGCCTCCGGAGAGCTGGTGCGGGCGGCGGTCGGCGCAGTCGGTGACGTCCAGCATCGCCAGCAGTTCCTTCGCCCGCTCCCCTTTCGCCCTCGACGATCGCGCGGATCGCAGGGATCGCAGGGATCGCGTCGACTTCAGCCGATTCGCGCCTTGGGGGCCGCCGCGGCCTCTCAACTGCATCGGGAGAGCGATGTTCTGGCCGGCCGTCAGGTACGGCAGGAGATTGCGGGTCGTCTGCTGCCAGACGAAACCGACCACCTCACGGCGGTAGTTCAGCCGGACCTTCGCGTCCATCGCGAGCAGATCGCGTCCCGCTACCCTGGCCGCGCCGGCCGTGGGGACGTCCAGGCCCGCGAGGATGTTCATCAGCGTCGACTTCCCGCTGCCGGACGCGCCGACCAGGGCCATCAACTCGCCCCCCTGGACCGTGAGATCGAGCCCCTGGAGGGCCTGCACCTCCACCCCGTCCGTGGTGAAGACCCGCACCAGCCGGTCGCACGTGATCAGCGCGTCGTGGCCGTAGGAAGGGCGGTTCCGGTGTGCGGTCGCCTGCCGTTCCAGGTCGGTGAGGGTGGGAGCGGGGCCCGCGCCCGGTGCCACGCCGGGTCCCGGTCCCACGCCCGGTCCCGGCCCCGGGTTCGAGGTCGGGCCCGGGTTCGGGGTCACACCCTGGGTCGGGTTCGAGTTCGGGGTCGGGCTCGTCATCGTGTGTCTCCCGCTCTCAGCTCCGTGATCGATCCGCGTCTGCCCGCCCGCCATGCCTGCCCGGCGGCCACCGCCCCCGCCAGTACGAGCACACCGCCCGCCGGCAGCGCCAGCGACCATACGTCCGTGCTCAGCGACACATCGCCCACCACGGACGCGGACGCGGAGGCCACGGCGAGCTGCGCCAGGTCGATGCCGGGGGCCAGCAGCCGGATGGTGGCCCAGCCGACGAGGACACCGCCCCCGGCGGCGAGCAGCGCCTGTGGCAGCGCTTCCAGGCCCAGCAGCAGACGGCCCTGGCGGGTGGTGAGGCCCATGGTGCGCAACCGGCTCAGCAGGGCGGTGCGTTCGGGCGCGGCGTGCAGGAAGGAGAGGAGGAGGGCGACGACCGCGTAGGCCGCGCCGGCCAGGGCGGCGACGGCGTAGATCCGCTCGGCGCCCGACTGGAGCGGCGACGCGGTGAACGAAGCCCGCTCCTCGCTCCGCAGGCTCACCTCCGAGGCCGAGGCCGAGGAGGCGGACGACAAGGACGATGACGGGGACGAAGACGGAGACGAAGACGAGGACGGGGCCGACGACGCGCCCGCACCCCGACCGGGAGTCCGCGAGCCCTGGAGGCCCTCGATCGCCGCGCGCAGCTCTTCACCGTCCAGCCGCTCGCCCGTGACCAGCAGCGTCGTCGGTTTCGCCGCCGTCAGGGCCGCGCTGTCCACCAGCAGGAAGTCGGAGCGGGGAGCGGCCGGGGTGTGGGACCGGACCGTGGTGATCCGTACGGTGATCCCGCCCGCCGACGAGAGGATCCGGCGCGGCGCTGTGCCCAGCCGCTCGGCGACGGCGGGGGACGCCACCGCGTTCAGCACCCCGCCCCGGCCACGCGCCTTCAGCACACCGGCCGGGAACGCCCCGAGGTCCGTCCGCCGGGCCAGCCGGGTGTACGCGTCGGGCTCGACCCCGATCAGGGTGACCGGCTTCCGCGGGTCCTCGGTGGCCCCGGACCCGGTATCGCTCGCCGCCCCGGACCCGGATCCGCCTGCCGCCCCGGTACCGGCCGCCGACCCCGCCGACCCCGGCCCGGCCGCCGGCACCGCTTCCGCCACCGAGTCGATCCGTACCGGGGTCACCTCCCGTACGCCCGCCACCTCACGCACCGCACCTTCCGCGCCCGGCGGCAGCGGCAGGGCGTCGCCCGGGGTGGAGATCCGCGCGTCCGCGCCGACGGCCAGCAGCGCGGCCCTGTCGCGCGCGTCCGCGATGCCCGACAGTACGGAACCTCCGAACGCCGCCGTCGTCAGCGCGATGAGCAGCGCCAGCAGCGGCAGCGCGGCCGTCGCCGACGAGGACCGGCCCGCCCGCGCGAGTGCCAGAAAACCGACCGCGCCGCGCAGCCGCGCCGCAGAACGGGCCGCGTGGCGCAGGGGCAGCGGGTACAGCCGTACGAGGACGAGCGCGGCGATCAGCGCCACCAGGACGGGGGCCGCGCTCACCAGCAGGTCGCCCGCCCCGCCGGACGGATTCGCCGTGCCCCGGCGGCGCAGCGCCGCCACCGAGGCAACGGCCAGGAGCAGCAGGGTCAGTTCGGCCACGGTACGGCGGCGGCTCGGCCGCGCCGCCGTCAGGTCGTCGCGGCCCCCGTACGCGCGCGCCCCGCGGAGCGGCGGGACGGCCCGGAGCGGGAGCGCGGCACAGGCGAGCAGCGCGACGGCGGACGCGCCGTACACGGCGGGCAGCAGACGTACCCCGCCCAGGGACCCGTCGCCGCCCCCGTCCACCGCGAGTACCGCCAGCAGCAGTCCGGCCCCGGCGGCGGGCAGCGCGATCACGGCGGTCTCCGCGAGGAGCCGCCCGCCGATGCCGGGCAGGGAGCCGCCGCGCGAGCGCAGCAGGGCGAGTTCGGCGGCGCGGCCCGCGGCGATCAGACCGCCGGCCATCGCGAGGACGACGGCGGCGACGGTACCGATGCCGAAGGCCGCGACGACGACGATCCGCGAGATCGCCTCGCGCGTCGCGAGATGGGAGCCGACGACCGCGCCGAGGCCGGTCTCCACCACCGCGTTCCCGCCCGCGATCTCCCGCATCCGCAGCAGGTCGGGGCCGCTTTCGAGGGAGGCGATCCGCCGCCCGAGCTCCGGGGCGTCCGCGGCGGTCAGCCCTCCGGTGGCCGGGGCGAGGCGCCAGTACCTCTCGGACTCCGTACGGGTGCCGAGGAGCGCGGGCGCGGCCTCGGGCGCCAGCAGCAGTCCGGCCTCCCAGCGGAGCTGCGGCGGCCGGGACGGCAGGGCGTTCAGCCCGGGGGCGCGCAGGAGCGGTTCCGCGGACCAGTAACTTCCCTCGGGGTGGCGGGGTTCGACCAGTCCCGTGATCCGTACGGTGAGGGCCCGGGTCCCGTAACGGTCGCTCAGGCGGAGTACGGAGCCGACGCGCAGCCGCAGCTCACGGGCGGTCGCCGTGGTGGCGGCGGCCTCCACCTCCTTCGTGCGCGCGTCCGCACCCCGGCCCGCGGAGGGCAGGCGTCCGCTCCGTACGGTGGCGTGCGTGGCCAGCTCCGACTGCGTGGCCAGGGTGAACCGGGGCGGGATCGCGTCGGGGCGCGGAAGCCAGTCGTCCGTACCGGTCAGGGGCTCGCCGGTGCGTACCCCGTACGCGGACTCGGCGAGGTCCACCCGCAGCGGACTCGGCAGGCTCGCCACCGCCCGCCGGTAGAGGGCTTCGAGCGCGTCGGGCCGCATCGCCTCGACCCGTTGGGGCTCGGGGATCTCCAGGCCCGCCTGGGGGGCGGTCAGTTGCAGCACGGTGTCGCTGACGGGCGTGCCGGTGATCTCACGGCGCAGCCCGTCGGTCTCGTACGCGTCGACGGCCCGGGGGAACGCGGCGGCGAGGAAGGCCGTGAGCAGGACGAGCGCCCCGAGGGCGGCGGCGGCCCCGGGGGCGGTCCGCAGCCGGGTGCGTACCCAGGGCGCGACGGCGCGGACACGGCCCGCCTCCCGGGGCCGGGCCCCGGCCGAGCCGTGGGAAGGCGGAGGCACGGGGGTGGGTCTGGGGGCGGGCGTAGGGGTACGGGT
>NZ_MAUD01000423.1 GCF_001700515.1 Streptomyces lushanensis | reverse complement strand
GCGGGTGGTGCGGGTGCCGGGGCCTGCGGAGGTGCGTGTCCGGACGGCATGCTGTGTTTTCCCGGGGACACCCCGGACTCCGTACGCCGCACGCGGGTCTCGTCGAGAGGTGCGGGTCGGCGTGCGGCACACATCACGCTTCGGTGTCCCGACACGCACCTCCCGGTGCGGGGCTTCCGGACGGTGACTAGCCGAAGAAGACCTGCGCCTCCTCGTACAGTGACGGTTCGACCGTTTTGAGTTGGGCCGTCGCCTCCGACATCGGGACCCGTACGATGTCCGTCCCCCGCAGCGCCACCATTTTGCCGAAGTCCCCGTCCCGCACCGCCTCGATCGCGTGCAGGCCGAAGCGCGTGGCCAGCCAGCGGTCGAAGGCGCTCGGGGTGCCGCCGCGCTGGACGTGGCCGAGGACCGTGGTTCTGGCCTCATTGCCCGTGCGGCGTTCGATCTCCTTGGCCAGCCATTCGCCGACGCCGGAAAGCCGGACATGGCCGAAGGAGTCCAGCGTGCCGTCCTTGAGGACCAGATCGCCGTCCTTGGGCATCGCGCCCTCCGCGATCACCACGATCGGCGCGTACGAGGCCTTGAAGCGCGAGGTCACCCAGGCGCAGACCTGGTCGACGTCGAAGCGCCGCTCGGGGATCAGTATGACGTTCGCACCGCCGGCGAGGCCGGAGTGCAGGGCGATCCAGCCCGCGTGACGGCCCATCACCTCGCAGACCAGGACCCGCATATGGGATTCGGCGGTGGTGTGCAGCCGGTCGATGGCCTCGGTGGCGATACCGACCGCGGTGTCGAAGCCGAAGGTGTAGTCGGTGGCGGAGAGGTCGTTGTCGATCGTCTTGGGCACGCCGACGCACGGGACACCGAACTCGTCCGAGAGCCGTGCCGCGACGCCGAGCGTGTCCTCGCCGCCGATCACGACGAGCGCGTCGACCTCGTGCGCGGCGAGGTTCTCCCTGATCCGGCGGACGCCGTCCTCGGCCTTGAGCGGATTGGTGCGCGAGGAGCCGAGGATGGTGCCGCCGCGGGGCAGGATGCCGCGTACCGCCGGGATGTCGAGCCGTACGGCGTCGCCGTCGAGCGGCCCGCGCCAGCCGTCCCGGAATCCGGTGAACTCATAGCCGTACTCCTGAACGCCCTTGCGCACGATGGCGCGGATGACCGCGTTCAGCCCGGGGCAGTCGCCGCCCCCGGTCAGCACTCCGACTCGCATGGAAAACACTTCCCTTCGCCGTCGGTGGGGCACCCGGGCCACAGGAAGAGTGACTCAGGTCACTCCGGCATGGTGCGCAGGAGGGGTTGGGTTCCACCAGAGGGCGGACGGAGATGGTTGTACGGATTCGTTCCGGAGGGAGCGTCAGGCGTCGTCGAGGCCGCGCTCGATCGCGTACCGGACCAGCTCCACGCGGTTGTGCAGCTGGAGCTTGCCGAGGGTGTTCTGGACGTGGTTCTGGACGGTGCGGTGCGAGATGACGAGGCGTTCGGCGATCTGTTTGTACGAGAGCCCCTTGGCGACCAGCCGCAGTACCTCGGTCTCGCGCTCGGTCAGCCTGGGCGCTCCCGGCTCGTCCGAGGCGGCGGGCGCGGGCTCCGAGGCGAGTCTGCGGTACTCGCCCAGCACCAGGCCCGCGAGTCCCGGAGTGAAGACCGGATCGCCCGCGGCGGTACGGCGTACGGCGTCAATCAGCTCTTCCGTACTGGCCGACTTGAGCAGATAGCCGGTGGCGCCGGACTTCACCGCCTCCAGGACATCGGCGTGCTCGCCGCTCGCGGAGAGGACCAGCACCCGCAGGCCGGGAAGGGAGCCGACCAGTTCCTTGCAGACCTGGACCCCCGGCATACCGGGGAGGTTGAGGTCCAGGACGAGCACGCGCGGAGTGGTCGCCGTGGCGCGGCGCACCGCCTGCGGGCCGTCGCCCGCGGTCGCGACCACCTCGAAGCCGGCGGCCTCCAGATCGCGGGCGACGGCGTCCCGCCACATCGGATGGTCGTCGACGACCATCACCCTGACCGTCTCCGCCTCGTGCCGCTCGCTCATCGCTCCGCCTTCCCCCGTACCCGTGGAACCCTCAACTCGACTTCCGTGCCCTGTCCCGGCACCGAGACCAGGTCGGCGCTGCCGCCCAGCTCCCGCAGCCGGCCGCGGATCGAGAGGGCCACACCGAGCCGTCCCTCGACCTCGGCCTGGGCGAGTCTGCCGTCCGGGATGCCCGGACCGTCGTCCCTGACGGTCACGATCACCTCGTCCGGCCAGTCCTCGACCAGGATCCAGGCGCGGGCGTCCCGGCCCGCGTGCTCGCGGACATTGTCCAGGGCCGCGCCGACCGCCGCCGCCAGTTCGCCGGCCGCCGCGGGCTCCAGCAGTACGGGCGCGCCCGGCTCGGCGAAGGTGACCTTCGGGCCGGTGTAGGGCGCGAGCAGCGAGCGCAGATCGCGAGGGCCCGGACCGGCGGGCGCCGACGGGGATTTTGCGGAGGTGCGGACGGTGGGCACGAGCCCGCTGGAGACCAGCGTGCGCAGCGCGATCTCCTGTTCGCCCGCCAGCCGGCCCAGCTCCGCGGCCTCGCCGCCGATCGCCGTACCGCGCCGCTGCACCATCGCCAGCACCTGGAGCACGCTGTCATGGATGTCCCGGGCCAGCCGCTCGCGTTCACGGGTCGCCGCCTCGATCTCCAGGGCGCGGGCCAGGGTGCGTTCGGAGGCGCGGGCGACCTCCACGACATAGCCGATGGCGATGGAGGCGACCCAGACGAGCAGCACATTGTGGAGGGTGTCCCGGCTGGGATGGCCGCGTTCCACGAGGTTGGCCACGGCGACGAAGGAGGAGGCGACGGCGGCCCAGCGCCAGCCTCCCTTGATCGCGAAGGCGAGGACCGAACCCGCGGTCCATATCGAGGGCAGCGTGGGCCCGTCGACGCTGCGGGCGTGCACATCGGCCAGCGGTGTGAGCAGGATGCCGGTGAGGGCGACGGCGAGATCGGCGACCAGGAAACGCCTGGTGCAGTTCACGGCGTTCGCCACACGGGGAAGCGTGAGGATCGTCCAGAGGGCCAGGAACGCGAGGAACGCCTCGGCCACCCAGGGGTGTTCGAACCGGTCGCGTTCGAAGAGGAAGATCAGTACCGCGTAGACCATGGTGAGCGGCCGGTAGGCGCTCAGTGCCCGCCAGAGCGGCTGCTCGACCGACATACGTCTGTCCTTCTGCGGCCCGCCGCGCCTCCAGGGCGCCGTGAACCCGTACCGACGGTCGATCGGTCCCTCCCCCATCGTGCCCCCCGCTCCCGGTGAATCAGTCGTCGCCGGTTTCCGCCGCCTTCGCCTCTTCGGCGAGCCGGCGCTTGGCCGCCGTCGCGTAGATGTCGACGTATTCCTGGCCGGACAGCTTCATGATCTCGTACATGACCTCGTCGGTCACCGAGCGCAGGATGAAACGGTCGCCCTCCATGCCCTGGTAGCGGCTGAAGTCCAGCGGCTTGCCGATCCTTATCCCCGGGCGCATCAGCTTGGGCACCACCTTGCCGGGCGGCTGGATCTTCTCGGTGTCGATCATGGCGACCGGGAGGACGGGCGCGCCGGACGCCAGTGCCACGCGTGCCAGACCGCCCGGCTTGCCCCGGTAGAGGCGGCCGTCGGGCGAGCGGGTGCCCTCCGGGTAGATACCGAAGAGCTCACCGCGCTCCAGGACCTTGATCCCGCTGCGGATCGCGGCCTCGCCCGCGCCGCGTACGCCCGAGCGGTCCACCGGGAGCTGTCCCACGCCCTTGAAGAAGGCGGCGGTCAGCCTGCCCTTGAGACCGGGCGAGTTGAAGTACTCGGCCTTGGCGATAAAAGTCACTTTGCGGTCGAGCACGGCCGGGAGGAAGAACGAGTCGGAGAAGGAGAGATGGTTGCTGGCGAGGATCGCGGGGCCCTCGGCGGGAACGTTCTCAAGACCCTCCACCCAGGGCCTGAAGGCGAGCTTCAGGGAACCTCCGATGGAGAACTTCATCGCACCGTAGATCAACTCGAATGCCTCCTGTGTGCTGTCGGACAGACCTTAACGCGTGGGCGGCGCGTGCTCCCCTTTCATGGGGGCCGGACGGATCTGGTCGGTGTCGGTCCGGTCGCGTACGGTGAAGTACACCTTCCCGAGCCTCACGAACAGGAGACCCCGGTGCCGGTCCTTCCTGGAGCCGAGCCGTACCGCCATGAGGGCGGCGAGGTCGGCGTCCTTCTCTGTCACGGATTCACCGGTTCCCCGCAGTCGTTGCGTCCCTGGGCCGAGCATCTGGCCGAGCACGGTCTCACCGTGTCCCTGCCGCTGCTCCCGGGACACGGCACCCGCTGGCAGGACATGCAGCTCACCGGCTGGCAGGACTGGTACGCGGAGGTGGACCGGGCGCTGGGCGAGCTCCTCCAGCGGTGCCGCCAGGTCTTCGTCCTCGGACTCTCGATGGGCGGGACACTGGCGCTGCGCCTCGCGGCCAAGCACGGCCCCGCGGTCGACGGGATCGTCGTGGTCAACCCGGCGATCGCCCTGCACGGAGCGGCCGCCCGTGTCCTGCCGGTCCTCCGCCATCTCGTGCCGACGGCCGGGGGGCTGACGAGCGACATCGCCAAGGAGGGTGTGAAGGAGCTGGGTTACGACCGGGTGCCGCTGCATGCCGCGTACTCGCTGCGGAAGTTCTTCGCGCTGGTGGACGGGGCGCTGCCCGAGGTGACCCAGCCGTTGCTGCTGCTGCGCAGCCCGCAGGACCATGTCGTACCAGCGGCCGACTCGGCCACGATCCTCGGCCGGGTCTCGTCACGGGATGTCCGTGAGGTCCTGCTGGAACAGAGCTACCACGTGGCGACGTTGGACCATGACGCGGAGCGGATTTTCGAGGAGAGTCTCGCGTTCATCGGCCGCCTCGCTCCGATTGCCGGGCAGAAGGGGAGCACCAGCGGTGGCTGAGCATGACGCGGACCGGGAGCCGCAGCCGATCGACGAGGACGCGGCCTGGGCGGCGATCGTCGCCGGGTACGGGGAGGAGCCGGCGGATCCGCCGGGCGCCAAGCCGTTCAAGTCGGTGGACGATCTGGCGTTGCTGGAGGGCGAGAAGAACAGCCTCGGGCCGGGCCCGGGAGCCGAGCCGGAGGCGGTGCCTTCTCCGGCGCCGGAGAAGGACGGCGACGAGAGCAAGCCCGCCTTGGGCGGCTCGGTGGTCTTCGCACCCGGCGTCGGCGGTCCCGGACCGCGCGACTACGAGGTGCCGGAGGCCCGCGAGGAGGACTTCGACGACGGCGACGAGGGACATTTCGTACCTCCGGAGCCGCCGCCGCTGCCCGAGGCCGATGTGACGGCCAAGTTCGCCTGGCTGGCGGTGATCGGCGGCCCGGTGCTGATGCTGGTCGCGGTCCTGCTCCAGTGGGACATGACCTGGTGGCTGACGACGCTCTGCATCGGCGGCTTCCTGGGCGGCTTCGCGACGCTGGTGGCCAGGATGAAGCACGACGACGACGAGAACGACGACCCGGGGCGGGGCGCGGTGGTCTGAACCTGGGGGTGTTCCTGGCGGCGGTGCGGTGCGGTGCGCCTCCCGGCG
>NZ_MAUD01000422.1 GCF_001700515.1 Streptomyces lushanensis | reverse complement strand
CCCTCACCGGGACGGCCGCCGCCCCCGCCCGCCGCCGGGATGTCCCTGCCGAGGCCCTTCACCAGATACCGCCAGGTTCCCGGGCCCGGCCGCCCGTCCGCCTGGGCACCGCGCCAGCCCTGCGCGCGCTGGAAGGCCTGGGTGGCCCGCCGGTCGGCCTCGCTCCACCGAGGTCCCGGCCCGTGGGCGTAGAAGCGTCCGCCGCCGCGCGTCACGAGCATCCGGCCGAGCTGTCCGACGTAGGAGTTCCTGGCGCCGGGCCCGAACGCGCCCGCGCCCGGATACAGCGCCGACGCACCCGTCCCGGTGCCCGCGCCCACGGCCGGTCCCTTGGCGTCGTCGCCGTCGGCCAGCCCCCGGTAGCGGTACGGGACATAGCGGCCGGAGTTGCTCCAGTACGCCATCGGTGTGGGCCGGCGACGGGCGTGCGGCTGGGCCTGCTCGTACGCCAGGTAGGAGGAGCGCGTGTAGTCGGTCCAGCCGCCGAAGATCGTGACGTGCGAGCCCTTGATCGGGCTGGCCGGATTGTGGAAGAGGAGCATGTCGCCCGGCTGGAGTTCCTCCCGGTCGATCTCCACGCCGTACCGCGCCAGCGTGCCCGTCCACTCGTTGCCCGGGAGGTTCCAGGCCATCGAGACAAAGCCGGAACAGTCCTGGCGGTAACCGTCCGACCAGAACCTGTCCAGGCTGTACGGCACTCTCGCGGACGCCCAGCGCCTGGCGCGGTTGATGATGTCGGCCCGGGTGGACCTGCGCAGCGCCGTCGGAACCCGGTGCGTCCCGGGACCCGGCAGTGGCCGCCCGTAGAGCGGGGCGCTGCCGCCCTGCGGGGTCGCCGCACTCGGCCCGGCGGCCACGCCCGTGTGCGCGCCCGCGCCTTCCGGCGCGGCGAGCGCCGACGTGTCCCGTGCCGTGTCCGCCGCCCGCCCGGCCGCCCACGCCGTTCCCGCGTCCAGGCCCACGACCGTCCCCGTCGTACCGAGAGCGACCCCGGTCGCCGTGGCCAGGAGCAGTGCCCGCCGGGCGCCGTGTGCGGCCGGATGGCCGCCCGCCCGCACCGGCAGACCCCTGGCCAGATCGCGCCGCCGCTCCGCGCACCCGGCGCAGGGGCAGTCGCGAGCCGGCTCGTAATCCTCGAAGACCGGGACGGTCATGCGTTCCCCTCCACACTCATCAAGATCTTTCCGACGCGATCGGCGGGCCAGTGTCCCATCTGTCCGGACAAATCGCATTTTGACGGATCAAGGGGAAGAAAAGACAATCCGACAGGCCGCAACGGCCATCAAATGGTCGGGGCACCTCTTCCGGTCCGGTAGAGTTCTCCAGGTCAGCAGGCGCCGCTAGCTCAGTTGGTTAGAGCAGCTGACTCTTAATCAGCGGGTCCGGGGTTCGAGTCCCTGGCGGCGCACGCACAGCGGAAGCCCTCTCATGGCGAATGAGAGGGCTTCGCTCGTTCCGCCAACCGGTAACGCTTTGGCGCATACTCGCCAATACACCGACCGCACCGGCCCATCAAATCGCACAAACGGTCGGCAATCGGCTTTTCTCTCCCTTGCGATCACGACCTCGGTCGGACAACCTATCCTGAGCGCATTGACTCCAATGGGGCACGTGTTCCGAACAGTTGGACGGACACGGTGCGGGGGAACGCCCCCATGGGCGGATGCAACCGGATGGCCACTGTTTCCTGTCCTTGATGACGGGGCCGCAGTTGACGCGTCCGGACCGGTGGTCGAGGGGGACCGTTCCGGGCGAAACGTTCGATACCAATCACGCAGCAACCGCGCGTGCGGGGGGATGACTCATGACGTCGACGCCGGACGGCGCACGCCAGGACAACGACGTTTCCCGGACCACCCAGCTACGGATCCCCTCGCACCTCAGAAGCGGCGGACACCGCCCACGGCCCAGGAAAGCCGCGCTCCCCAAGTACGACTACGAGCACTACAGCCGGCTGGCCGGACCGCTCACCCAGCCCGACCTCGCCAAGCCGTACACCGTGCAGTACCGCTCACTGCTCTCCCAGGAGCCGCACCGCGTCCGGGCCGCCCTGCTGCTCGGCGCGGCGCCGCTGCTCTCACTCGGGCTCTTCGCCTGGCTGATGCAGCCCCAGCACTGGACCGAGCGCGATCCGAACCTCAAGAACGACACGCTCCTCATCCTCGACATCGTGATGCTCGTCTCGATCGGGCTGATCGAGCTGTTCCGTACGATGAACGTCCTGTCGAACGCGCATGCGACGCTGGTGGCACGCGATCCCGTTCCCGTCGTACCCGAGAGCGGCACCCGCGTGGCCTTCCTCACCTCCTTCGTCCCGGGCAAGGAGCCCCTGGAGATGGTGACGAAGACCCTGGAGGCGGCCGTCAGGATCCGCCACCGGGGACTGATGCACGTCTGGCTGCTCGACGAGGGCGACGATCCGGCCGTCAAGGAGGTCTGCGCCCGCCTCGGAGTGCACCACTTCTCCCGCAAGGGCATAGCGAAGTGGAACCAGCCCAAGGGGGCCCACCGCGCGAGGACGAAGCACGGCAACTACAACGCGTGGCTCGACGCGCACGGCGACGACTACGACTTCTTCGCCTCCGTCGACACCGACCATGTCCCGATGCCCAACTATCTGGAGCGGATGCTCGGTTACTTCCGCGATCCGGACGTCGGCTTTGTGATCGGCCCGCAGGTCTACGGCAACTACGACACCTTCGTCACCAAGGCCGCCGAGTCGCAGCAGTTCCTCTTCCACGCCCTGATCCAGCGCGCGGGCAACCGCTACGGCGCGCCCATGTTCGTCGGTACGAGCAACGCCGTGCGGATCAGCGCCCTCAAGCAGATCGGCGGTCTGTACGACTCGATCACCGAGGACATGGCGACGGGCTTCGAGATGCACCGCGCCAGGAATCCGCGGTCGGGCAACAAGTGGCGCTCGGTCTACACGCCGGACGTCCTGGCCGTCGGCGAGGGCCCGACCGCCTGGACCGACTTCTTCACCCAGCAGCTCCGCTGGTCGCGCGGTACGTACGAGACGATCCTCAAGCAGTACTGGCGCGGGTACGGCACGCTGCCGCCCGGCAAGCTCTTCAACTACACGATGATGATCATCTTCTATCCGATGTCGGCCCTCAACTGGATCCTGGCGGCGCTGAGCTGCGCGCTGTTCCTGGGCATGGGGGCCTCCGGTGTGCAGATAGACCCGGCGATCTGGATGATGCTGTACGGCAATGCCTCGGCCCTCCAGATCGGGCTCTACATCTGGAACCGCCGCCACAATGTCTCGCCGCACGAGCCCGAGGGCTCCGGCGGACTGGCCGGCATGGTGATGTCCGCGCTCTCCGCGCCGATCTACGCGCGCTCACTGATGGACGCCGTACTGCGCCGCAAGAGCGGCTTCGTCGTGACGCCCAAGGGTGACTCGTCCAGCCCCGACACGCTCTTCGGCACCTTCCGCATCCATCTCTTCTTCATCCTGGTCTTCGGCGGATCGCTCGGCTCCTCCTTCTATTTCGGGCACGATCATCCGGCGATGATCACCTGGGCCTCGCTGGCCCTGCTGATCACGGCGGCACCGATCCTCGCCTGGCGCTGGGGGATGCGTCAGGAGAAGAAGAAGCGGGGTGCGCACCGCGGGGGTGGCCCCTCCGGTGGCCCGGCGCCCTTCGTGCCGCGGCAGCAGACCGGGCCGGCCGCCCCGGCCGCGGGCCCGCCCGCGGCCACCGATCAGACCGTACGGATTTCCCTTGGGGGACATAAGAAATGAGCGCCGTTCCCGTCCGGCAGAACCACCGAAGGAATCGCGCCCGTCGTCTGGCGATAGGCGCCGCGGTGGTCGTCGTGGTGGCCGGGGTGAATGGACCGGCGCTCTACCGGTTCGGCTCGGAGAAGTACCACGAGTACAAGATCAACCGGCCCGAGTACAAGGCCGAGAACGGCCACTGGGACTTTCTCGACATCCCGGCCGAGTTCAGGATCAACTCGATCCACGCCTCTCTGCTGCACACCGGAAAGGTGCTGCTGATAGCGGGCTCCGGCAACAACCAGAAGAACTTCGACGCGGGCAGGTTCGAGTCGATCCTCTGGGACCCGAAGACCGGCACGTACAAGATGATCCCGACCCCCAAGGACATGTTCTGCTCCGGGCACACCCAACTGCCCGGCGGAAACCTGCTGGTGGCGGGCGGCACCAAGCGGTACGAGAAGCTCAAGGGCGATGTCACCAAGGCCGGCGGCCTGATGATCGTCCACAACGAGGACCCGGACAAGCCGATCACGCTGCCCGCCGGCACGATGTTCACCGGCAAGGAGAACGGCAAGACCTTCGTCTCCAAGGATCCGGTCCTGGTCGAGAAGGCGAAGAAGGTCTTCGACCCGCAGACCGGCGCTTTCCTGCGGACGGAGGCGGGCCTCGGCCGTATCTATGTCGAGGCACGCCGGTCCGGCAAGAAGTACGAGACCGGCACCGAGGACAACTACCGGGTGCAGGGCATGAAGGGCTCCGACGCCCGCAATGTCTACGGCATCGCGCAGAAACTCGCGCTCGACAAGAAGGACTTCCAGGGCATCAAGGAAGCCTACGAGTTCGATCCGCTCGCGGAGAAGTACATCACCGTCGACCCGATGAACGAGGCCCGCTGGTATCCGACCCTGACCACGCTCAGGGACGGCAAGGTGCTGGCGCTCTCCGGTCTCGACGAGATCGGCCAGATCGTGCCCGGCAAGGACGAGATCTACGACCCGAAGACCAGGTCGTGGGAGTACACCGGGATCATCAGGAAGTTCCCCACCTATCCGGCGATCTTCCTGATGGACGACGGCAAGCTCTTCTACAGCGGTTCGAACGCCGGTTACGGGCCCGCCGATGTGGGCCGCGACCCCGGGATCTGGGACCTCAGGACGAACAAGTTCGACAGGATTCCCGGGCTGAGCGATCCCGACCGGATGGAGACCTCGGCGACGGTCATGCTGCCGCCCGCCCAGGACCAGAGGTTCATGGTCATCGGCGGAGGCGGCGTCGGCGAGTCCGAGAAGTCCAGCGAGAAGTCCCGGCTGGTCGACCTCAAGGACCCGGAGCCCCGGTTCGAGGACGGGCCGACGCTGGCGAAGGGCACGCGCTATCCGAGCGCCTCGCTGATGCCCGACGACTCCGTACTGATCACCGGCGGCTCCGAGGACTACCGGGGACGCGGCGGCTCGGACATCCTCCAGGCGCGGCTGTACGACCCGGAGTCGGCCACGTACAAGCGGGTCGCCGATCCGGCGGTGGGACGCAACTACCACTCGGGCTCGGTGCTGCTGCCCGACGGCCGGGTCCTGATCTTCGGCTCGGACCCGCTCTACTCCGACCAGGCCAACACCAAGCCGGGCGTCTTCGAGCAGCGGGTCGAGATCTACACACCGCCGTATCTCTACCGCGACAAGCGGCCCGAGATCTCCGGCGGGCCGAAGAGCGTCGAGCGCGGTGCGAAGGCGGTGTTCAGGACGGCGGACGCGGACTCGATCAGGACGGCGAGGCTGATGCGGCCCAGCGCCGTCACCCATGTCACCGATGTCGAACAGCGCTCGGTGGCGCTGGATCTGAAGAAGACCGCGGACGGTGTCGAGATCACGGTGCCGAAGAACGACGCGCTGGTCCCGTCGGGCTGGTACATGCTCTTCGTCACGGACGAGAAGGGCACCCCGTCCGAGGGCGTGTGGGTGGAGATCCCGTAACCGCTCGGTGCCGCGCGGCACGTCGCGTCCCGGACCGCTTCGTAACCCGAACCGCTTTGTATCGCGAGGCGGTTCGTATCGCGAGGCGGTTCGAGCCGCGCGCCATTTCGTGGCGCCCGCTACTCGGTGCGCGCGCTACTTCGTGTTGCGCGCCAGGTCCAGGGCGTAGCGCGGATACCAGTCGCCCGCCTTGGGCCCGCCCTTGCAGTCGCCGTCCGACTCCCCCGGGCGCTTCACCCACAGATACGCCTTGACCAGCGGATCCCCGGTGTCGGCCGTCGGCGCCTCGCCGAGGGCGCGGCCAGGGGGATTGCACCAGTTCTCGCCGGGATCGCCCTCGGTGTACGGGCCGTTGCCGTTGCGGCTGGTGTCGATCACGAACGGCTTGCCACCGACCTTCTCGGAGAGCCGCCTGCCGAAGTCCGCGCTGGCCGCGGTCGGGTAGAAGTTGGAGACATTGACCGAGAAACCGTCCGCGTCGGCGATGCCCGCCCACTGGAGCGGTTCGAAGAGCGCGTCCGGCGACTGCCAGCCCGCGTTGCCCGCGTCGAGGTAGACCGAGGTGGCCGGCTGCTCCTTGAGCCGCTTGACGGCGCCCTTGAGCAGGTCGTACCGCTCCTCGTGGAACTGGTCCGGCGTGCAGCCGTCCACCAGGTGCAGTACGGCGTCGGGCTCCAGGATCACCGTGGCACGGCGCTCGCCGATGCCCTTGGCCACCTGGTCGATCCACGCGCGGTACGCGTCGCCGTCCGAGGCCCCGCCCTTGGAGAACTGGCCGCAGTCGCGGTGCGGGATGTTGTAGAGGACCAGCAGGGCGTCCCGGTCGGCCTTCGTGGCCGCCTCGGTGAAGCCCTTGGCCTGTGCCTCCGGGGTGTCGGGGCCGATCCACTCGGCGACCGGCTGCTCGGCGATCTTCCTGATCAGGGCGGCGCTCCGGGTGTCGCCCTCACCGGTGTAGGCGGCGACCTGACGGGCCGCCGTGCCGTCGGGGTTGACCCAGTACGGTGTTTCCGTCTTGGGCCGCTGGCCTATCGGCGCCGCCTTCGTACCGCCGTCACCGTCGCCGTTCCCGCCGCTGTCACCGTCGGAGGAACAGCCCGCCAGCAGCAGGACCGCACCCGCCGACGCCCCCACCGCTCCGGCCTTCAGCACCGCGCGGACGCGCGCACCGCGACCGGGATAACTGCCGTACATCCACTCCCCCTTGATGCACCGTGCCGACGTGACGCACCGTGCTGAAGCAACCGCGCCCGAGACCGCCCTCCCCAGGCGTGCTCGGACCCTGCCCTGCCCTGCCGTGCCGTGTCCTACCGTGCCGTGCCGTGTCCTGCCGTGCGTTGTCCGGCCTGTCCTGACGTGCTGTGACGTGCTGTGCCTGCCGTGCGTTGTCCGGTCTGCCGCGCTGCCCGCCGACCAGTCGCGACGGGCCGTCACCAATCCTGGCACACCGCTGCCGGCCGCCAGACGGATCGTTCCTCTTCGTGGGCGAGCTGTGACAGCCGCGTCAGGCAGGGCCCTTACGCCGCGGACGATGGAGCCGGCGGCCGGGCCACGCTCCCAGCCGTGCCGTGGACAGCCGCGGGTTCAAGGCGCCGGGAAGGCACCGGCCGGCGACTGCGACCGCCGCCACGCCCGCCAGGATCAGCCCGATCACCGCGTGCGAGGTGCCCGGCCCGGCCGAATCGGTGGGATCCGCGGGTCTCGGAGGTCCCAGGGGCCCCAGAGGCTCGGCGGATTCCTCGGGACCGACGGAGCCGCTGAATCCCGCGGGTCCGGCGAAACCGTCGGATCCGGCAGGCCGATCGGATCCCGCGGGTCCGTGCAGTCCGGCGGGTCCGGCGCCCTCGCGACCGGCCAGGACCACATCGCCCGGCACGACGGCCGAGGGCGTGAGAGCGCCCCGTACCGAGTCATGGGCCTGGGCCAGGGACTCATGGGCCTGGGCGACCGAGTCATGGGCCCGGGTCACGGTGAGACCGAGAACCGGCGCGGCCACCAGGACGGCGGCGACCACCCACACGGTACGGAGACGGGGCAACCCTGAACGCATCGTGAACCTCCTGATACTCAGAGACTCACCGGTGCGCGGGCCTTCCGCATCCGCAGCGCGCGGCCGACGCGCCGCATCGCTCGCTGACGTGCTCAGACGCGATCCACAAGATCGGCGATCGAGTCAACGACCGTCGACGGACGGAAGGGATAACGATCGATATCGGCGGGATTCGTCATTCCGGTCAGCACCAGGAATGTCTCCATGCCCGCCTCCAGACCGGCCAGCACATCGGTGTCCATCCGGTCGCCGATCATCGCGCTGGTCTCGGAGTGCGCGCCGATCGCGTTGAGCCCGGTGCGCATCATCAGCGGGTTCGGCTTGCCCGCGAAGTACGGGTCCTTGCCGGTGGCCTTGGTGATCAGCGCGGCGACCGCGCCCGTCGCGGGCAGCGGGCCCTCGGTCGACGGCCCGGTCTCGTCCGGGTTGGTGCAGATGAACCGCGCCCCGCCGTTGATCAGCCGGATCGCCCTGGTCAGCGCCTCGAAACTGTAGGTACGGGTCTCACCGAGCACCACGTAGTCCGGCTCGTGGTCGGTGAGGATGTAGCCGATGTCGTGCAGCGCGGTGGTCAGTCCCGCCTCGCCGATGACATAGGCCGTGCCGTCGGGCCGCTGGGCCTCCAGGAACTTGGCGGTGGCGAGCGCGGAGGTCCAGATGTTGTCGACGGGTACGTCGAGCCCCATCCTGGCCAGCCGTGCCTGGAGGTCGCGCGGTGTGTAGATGGAGTTGTTGGTGAGGACGAGGAAGGGCTTGCCCGACTCTCTCAGTCGCTTGATGAACTCGGCGGCGCCGGGGATCGGAATCCCTTCGTGAATGAGCACACCGTCCATGTCGGTGAGCCACGATTCGATCGGCTTACGCTCTGCCACTGGACTGTTCTCCGCTCTGCGGTGGCCAATACTCCATATGGTCCGACCCGCCCAAGCCTAACGAGGGCGTGGCGTGGACGGTACAAGCGTCCACCGCCTGGTCGGAGGGCCGTCGGCGCGGCTCCGTACGGGCCTGTGGGCGTGAGCGGCCCGGCGGACCGGGACGTCCGCCAACTCCGGTGGCGGCCGGGGGAGATTCGGCCGGGAAGGTCCGGCAAGGAGGGCCGGCGGGGGCCCGGGGCGGCACGTTCGGCGAGGGGC
>NZ_MAUD01000421.1:629-812 GCF_001700515.1 Streptomyces lushanensis | reverse complement strand
GCGAGCCGATCTGCTCCTCGAAGGCGTGCACCTGCCCGGTCGCGGGGTCGTACATCGAGTTGACCATGATGTCGGCGACATGCGGGAAGGAGTCGGTACGGCGCACCGCGTCGGCCGCGCCGGGGCCCATGTGGGCCAGCGGCCCCGTGCCGTCCAGCTCGGCGACCGGCACCTCCGCGCCGC
>NZ_MAUD01000421.1:311-617 GCF_001700515.1 Streptomyces lushanensis | reverse complement strand
ATCAGCGCGAGATTGCCGGAGGCGAGCACGACCGGGTCCGAGCCCGGCTCCGCCGACTCCACGGTCCCTTCCCGCTCCGGCCGGTGGAGCGCGGAACGCACGGCGTGGCGTGCGGCGTCGCGTGCCTCGGCCCCGCTCCTCGTCCGCTGGGCCCGGCGCGGTACGGGCAGTCCGCAGCCCGCCCTGACCAGGTCCCTGATCGTGAGTCCGTAGACGCGCTCGAAGGTCGCTCCCGGGCTCTGGCCGTGGTCGGAGAGCAGCACGATCCGGTAGGCGCGCGGCGCGTGCTCGGCCGCCCTGGCGATC
>NZ_MAUD01000421.1:0-292 GCF_001700515.1 Streptomyces lushanensis | reverse complement strand
CGACGAGGTCCGCGTAGACGGCGGTCCGTCCCGCCAGCATGTCGCCCAGGACGGCCGCGACCACCACATCGCGCTCGACGACGGTCGCGAAGGCCCGGATGAACGGATAGAGCCCGCCGCGGCTCACCCGCGGCCGGTCTCCGCGCAGCCGCGCCCGTGTCGACTGGCCGATCTCGCGGCCCACGTCGGCGACGAACGAGACCACCGTACGGACGGCGTTGGCCGGGTCCGAGAAGTAGGCGAAGTACCCGGCGCGGGAGCGGTTGGCCCTGCCGCGCCGCGCGGCCATCGA
>NZ_MAUD01000420.1 GCF_001700515.1 Streptomyces lushanensis | reverse complement strand
GCCGGGCGGCAGGACCCGGCCGGGCGGCAGGACCTGGGCGAACGGCGGGACCCGGCCGGACGGCAGGACCCGGGCGGACCGCGGGTGTGATCCGGCGGGCCGTGGCGCGGGGTTCAGACGGCGTGGTCCCTGGGCGGGGACGGGGCCTGGGGGCGTTCGCTCTCGGCTCCGCACAGTTCGCTGTTGAGGTCCCGCACCAGTTTCACCAGGTCCTTCGGCCGGCCGGGGCCCCACCAGTCACCGAGCAGCTCCGTCAGGGAGTCCTCGCGCGCCTTCGCCAGGAGCTCGGCCGTCTCCACACCCCGTGGCGTGAGCGTCAGTTCACGGCCCTCGCGCCGGGCCAGCCCCCGCTCCTCCACCTGCCGGGTCGCGGCGGTGACGGACCGGACCGGTGCGGGCAGGGCCTCCAGGAGCGCGCCCGGCCGCACCGAGCCATGGCGGCGGATGCGCAGCAGCAGCCAGCTCGCCGCCGGGAGCAGGTCGTACCCCGCCTTCGCGGTGATCCTCTCGTAGATCCGGCGGCGGCCCTCGCGCGTACCGAGCACCGACAGCGCGCGTGCCACCTCGTCGTGCGAGGAGCGTACGACCGGGTTGCTCGCCAGCGTCTCGCTGATCTCCGGCGCGGTCACCGACCCGCGCAGCTTGTCCTCCTTGAGGAACCACGCGACGGCGAAGGCGAGGAGCACGGCCGGTGCCGCGTACAGGAAGACATCGGTGATGGAGGTCGAGAACGCGTGCAGTACGGCGGGCCGCAGTTCGGTGGGCAGTTGCTCGATGGCCCGTGGATCGGCGGACAACTGGCTCGGCCCGACCCCGGGCGGCGGCGATTCACGCGCGAGGACGTCGGTCAGCCGGTCGGCCAGCAGATTGCTGAAGACCGTGCCGAAGATGGCGACACCGAAGGACGCGCCGATCGAGCGGAAGAAGGTCGCGCCCGAGGTGGCGACGCCGAGGTCCTGGTAACTGACGGAGTTCTGCACGACCAGCACCAGGACCTGCATGACCAGTCCGAGGCCCGCGCCGAAGACGAAGAAGTAGACGCTCGCCTCCCAGATGCCGCTGGTCGCCGTGAGCCGGTGGAGCAGCAGCAGTCCGACGGCGGTGACGGCGGCGCCCAGGATCGGGCAGGCCTTCCAGCGGCCGGTATGGCTGACGATCTGCCCGGAGACGGTGGAGGTGATCAGCAGACCGAGCACCAGGGGCAGCAGATGGACACCGGACATGGTGGGGGTCACGCCCTGGACGACCTGGAGGAACGTCGGCAGGTACGTCATCGCGCCGAACATCGCGAAGCCGACGACGAAGCTGATGACCGCGATGAGCGTGAAGGCCCTGAGCCGGAAGAGCCGCAGCGGCAGTACGGGTTCGGCCGCGCGCCGCTCGGCGTGGACGAAGAGCGCGAGCAGGACGGCGCCGAGGGCGGCGAGTCCGATGATCTCGGCGGAGCTCCAGGGCCAGGTCGTACCGCCGAGCGAGGCGACCAGGACCAGGCAGATGGCGACGGACGCGATCAGAAGGGTGCCGAGGTAGTCGATGGTGTGCCTGGTCCGGTGGACCGGTATGTGCAGGAAGGCGGCGATGACCGCGAGCGCGACACCGCCGACCGGCAGATTGATGTAGAAGACCCAACGCCAGCTCAGTTCCTGGGTGAAGAAACCGCCGAGCAGCGGGCCGAGCACACTGGTCGCGCCGAAGACGGCGCCGAACAGCCCTTGGTACCTGCCGCGTTCACGCGGCGGGACGAGATCGCCGACTATCGCCATCGACAGCACGATCAGTCCGCCGCCGCCGAGGCCCTGGACCGCGCGGAAGGCGATGAGCTGCGGCATGTTCTGGGATATGCCGCAGAGCGCGGAGCCGATGAGGAAGATGACGATCGCTATCTGGAAGAGCCGCTTACGGCCGTACAGGTCACCGAGCTTGCCCCACAGGGGAGTAGCGGCGGTCGACGCCAGCAGATAGGCGGTGACGACCCAGGAGAGATGTTCCAGCCCTCCGAGGTCGCTGACTATGGTCGGCAGCGCGGTGGAGACGATGGTCTGGTCGAGCGAGGCGACCAGCAGTCCCATCAGCAGGGCGCATATGGCGACCAGGACGGTAGGGGGTTTCTGACTGTCGCCGGGGGCCCGGGTTATGACCGGGGTACTCACTTCCTGCGTCATGGGACTGCTCCTGGGACTCATCCGCGGATCCGCCGGATTCCATCCTGTCCGCTCTGTCCGGTTATGGCCTGCCGAGAGTCCGCCCGGGCACCCGGGTACGCGCACATCCCCCACACACGGCCTGCATAATCGGCGGCAGTTCAAGGGGAGGGAACCCACGTTGACCGGACAGCTCTGTCCCGAGTGCGGTACGCCGCGCACCGCCGACGACAGACCCGGATGCGCCTGCGCGGAGCGGCCAGGAGCGGTGTCACCGGAGACGGCCGCGGAGACGCCCGCCGAGACGACGATGGCACTGACGAAGATCACCGCAGCCGCCGCGCCGAAGCCGCCGGGCGGGTCGCCGGGCGCGCCACGGAACGCTCCACCGGCGGACACCCGGAAAGCGGAGAGGGCGCCGGGCACGGTGGCTCCGCGGGCGGTGGCGCCGGGGGCCGGCGAGCCGACCGGCGCGCGGGACGGCGAGGCGACCGGCGCGCGTGAGTCCGGGCAGCCGACGGAGGATCAGCAAGCCGCTCGGCGGGCCACCGAGCAGGAGATCGCGCGGGCGGGCGAGCGGGCGACGGCACACATGACCGTGCAGGCGACAGCGCAAGCCACCGCGCAAGCCGCCGCCGAGGAGCGCGCGGAGGCGAACGCGCAGGAGATCGCGGAGGCGGAGGACTTCAATCCGCTGCGCGTTCGGCCATACGTGACGCTCGACGCGGCCGACGACCGTACGGAGCCGCCGCCGGCCTTCCGTACCGCCGGCCCGATGCCGCCGCTCGCGCCGGCCGCCCCCGCCGCCTCCGCGCCACCGCCCGCCCGGCTC
>NZ_MAUD01000419.1 GCF_001700515.1 Streptomyces lushanensis | reverse complement strand
GTCGTGGGGGCCCGCGGGAAAATCACAGGGGAAAAGAAGCGGGACCGTACAGGACCGGGGGGTCTTGTGCGGTCCCCTTTCTCTTGACGGCCGAACCGCCGCCGCTTTCGCGGAGGCGGTTCGGCCGGTGCGGGGGCCGCTCAACGGCCGCCCGCGGTACGAGCGGCCGAGTCGGCGGTCCCGGCCACCGCGGACGGCACGCTTCGGGCCGGGGCGGGCCGTACCGAAGCCGCGGCGGTGATACGGCCCAGGGCCTCCGCCCTGCCGCACGGATACGCGCCCAGGGCGGTCTGCCGGGCGACGATCGCGCGTTCCGCGCGCATCAGCCGCCAGCCGCGCCGCAGCAGGAAGCCGACCGACTTCCGTCCCTCGCGCAGATCGCGCGTCAGCCGCCGCCGGAAGGTCGTCGAGGGCCGGCCGCGCAGACAGAGCGCGTCGGCCAGTACGCCGGACTCCCGGCAGCGCGCGACGATGTCGGCGGCGAAGATCCCCTCCGCGAGGAACACGGGCGTGCGCGCGATGTCGAGCGCCTCCGTGTCCACCCGGGCGCTGGTGGCGATGGAGTAGACGGGAACGGTCGTACGTCCCGTACGGCACAGCTCCTCGATCGCCGCCAGGGCGGCGTCCGCGTCCCAGGACAGGGCGGAGTCCCAGTCGATGTCCGTACTGTCCGGGACCAGCGGCAGCGTCGGGTCGTCGCCCTCCTTGTAGAAGTCGTCGAGGCGCAGTACGGGCAGTCCCGTACGCGCCGCGAGGGAGGACTTTCCGGAGCCTGACGGGCCCGCGAGCAGAATGACCCGGGCCGGAGGGGAAGGAGAACTCACGGGACACCAGTGTGGGGCATGGATCCGCGCGAGGAACCACCCGGGTGTACGGATCCACGACGGATCATGGCGAACCGATGACAAATCGGTGGGGAGCGGTCTTGGGCCGAGCGGTCCTGATGAGGTGTCGGACCGCATCTCCGCGCCGCCGGAAGTCGTTACCCGACAGGACATATCACTCGGCCAGGCAGGAAAACTCATGGCACGTCATGCAGCCCCCACCCCCCGGCGCCGCGCTCTGCTGCGCGCCGGTCTGACCGTCACCGCGGCGGGCGCGTTCCTCGGCCTGGGCGGTGTGCCCGCCGCCGTGGCGTCGGCGACGGAGAGCGACATCCAGCTCGCCGAGACGGGCGCGGCCTCGGGCCAGGCCCTCGTGAGCGCGCTCACCCACGGGACGACGGGCGCGCTGACCCCGGTCACCAGGCTCAAGCTCAACCCGCTGTCCGGCACGGGAGTGGACCCGCTGGACAACGCGGTGGGCACCCAGGTCGCCGACTTCAAGCCCGTCTCCACCGCGGCCCTGACCGACCCGCTCACCAAGGGCGGCGGCGCCCTCCAGGACCTCCCGCTGCTGGGCCCGGCACTGAAACTGCTGCTGCCTGGCCCGTCGGCCTGACGGTCAGCCGGTGCGGCCGAGGTGGTGCGGAACGGTACGGCTCTGCACAGTTGTGTGCGCTGAAAAGGCCCCGCTTTCCCCCGCATGAGGGAAAGCGGGGCCCGAAGTTCCCCGACGGTTCAGTACGACGAGCCCGAGGCGCCCAGGCTGCCCGTGGGGTGCCAGACCGTCTTGGTTTCGAGGAAGGCCGTCAGACGGCGGGTGCCCGGGTCGGAGCGCCAGTCCGTGGCGTGCGGGCGCAGGACGCGCTTGAGGCTGTCCGCCGCCGCGATCTCCAGTTCCTTCGCCAGGACCGCGTCCGCGCCGGTCAGATCGATCCCGTTGACGTCCTGGTGTGCGGCGAGCGGGGCCGCGATCTCGGCGGTGCG
Source organism: Streptomyces lushanensis (assembly GCF_001700515.1). Taxonomy (GTDB): domain Bacteria; phylum Actinomycetota; class Actinomycetes; order Streptomycetales; family Streptomycetaceae; genus Streptomyces; species Streptomyces lushanensis. Next base: position 4,062 of record NZ_MAUD01000419.1, on the reverse strand, counting down.
TCCCGACAGGACGTTGACGACTCCGCCCGGCAGGTCCGAGGTGGCCAGCACCTCGCCCAGCGAGAGCGCGGGCAGCGGGAGCCGCTCACTCGCGACGACGACCGCCGTGTTGCCCGTGGCGATCACCGGCGCGAGGACCGAGACCAGGCCCAGGAAGGACGAGTCCTGCGGCGCCAGGACGGTGACGACACCGGTCGGCTCGGGCGTGGAGAGGTTGAAGAACGGCCCCGCCACCGGATTAGCGCCGCCCACCACCTGCGCGATCTTGTCGGTCCAGCCCGCGTACCAGACCCAGCGGTCGATCGCCGCGTCCACGGCCGCCGCGGCCTTCGCCTTCGGCAGGCCCTCCGCCTCGGCGACCTCCCGTACGAACTGGCCCCTGCGGCCCTCCAGCATCTCGGCGATCCGGTAGAGGACCTGGCCCCGGTTGTACGCCGTCGCGCCCGACCAGCCGCCGAACGCCTTGCGGGCCGAGACGACCGCGTCCCTGGCGTCCTTGCGCGAGGACAGCGGCGCGTGGGCCAGCCAGGCGCCCTTGGAGTCCGTCACTTCGTACACCCGGCCGCTCTCGCTGCGGGGGAACTTGCCCCCGACGTACAGCTTGTAGGTCTTGAAGACACTCAGTCGTGTCGCGTCAACGGTGCTCATCAGCGCTCGCCCTCCGGGCTCGACGGGGCGAGATACGCCTCCAGACCGTGACGGCCGCCCTCACGGCCGTAGCCCGACTCCTTGTAGCCGCCGAACGGCGACGTCGGGTCGAACTTGTTGAACGTGTTGGCCCAGACGACACCCGCCCGGAGCCTGGCGGCGACCGCCAGGATGCGGGAGCCCTTCTCCGTCCAGATGCCCGCCGACAGGCCGTACTGCGTGTTGTTGGCCTTCGCCACGGCCTCCTCGGGCGTACGGAACGTCAGCACCGACAGCACCGGGCCGAAGATCTCGTCACGGGCGATGGTGTGCGCCTGGGTGACGTTCGTGAAGAGCGTCGGCGCGAACCAGTAGCCGGAGGACGGCAGATCACACGCCGGCGACCAGCGCTCCGCGCCCTCCGCCTCGCCCGTCTCCGCCAGCGCCGTGATACGGGCGAGCTGCTCGGCGGAGTTGATCGCGCCCAGGTCGGTGTTCTTGTCCAGCGGATCGCCGACGCGCAGCGTGGAGAGCCGGCGCTTGAGCGACTCCAGCACCTCGTCGTGGACCGACTCCTGTACGAGCAGCCGGGAGCCCGCGCAGCAGACCTGGCCCTGGTTGAAGAAGATCCCGGTGACGATGCCCTCGACGGCCTGGTCGACGGGCGCGTCGTCGAAGACGATGTTGGCGCCCTTGCCGCCCAGTTCGAGCGTGGCCCTTTTGTCCGTACCTGCGATCTCGCGCGCGATGGCCTTGCCCACCGCGGTGGAACCGGTGAAGGCGATCTTGTCGATGTCCGGGTGCGAGACGAGCGCCGCGCCCGTACCGCCGTCACCGGTCACGATGTTGACGACGCCCTTGGGGAGTCCCGCCTGACGGCAGATGTCCGCGAAGAAGAGCGCGGAGAGCGGAGTCGTCTCCGCGGGCTTCAGCACCACGGTGTTGCCGGTGGCGAGCGCCGGTGCGATCTTCCAGGCGAGCATGAGCAGCGGGAAGTTCCACGGGATGATCTGGCCCGCGACACCCAGCGGCCGCGGATCCGCGCCGAGCCCCGCGTGGCCGAGCTTGTCCGCCCAGCCCGCGTAGTAGAAGAAGTGGGCCGCGACCAGCGGGAGATCGGTGTCCCGGGTCTCCCTGATCGGCTTGCCGTTGTCCAGGGTCTCCAGGACCGCGAGCTCGCGCGAGCGTTCCTGGATGATCCGGGCGATACGGAAGAGGTACTTGGCGCGCTCGGTGCCGGGCAGCGCCGACCACTTCCCGAACGCCTTCCGGGCGGCCTTGACGGCCCGGTCGATGTCCTCGGCGCTTGCCTGCGCGACCTCGGCGAGGACCTCCTCCGTCGACGGGGAGACGGTCTTGAAGACCTTGCCGCCCGCCGCCTCGGTGAACTCGCCGTCGATGAACAGCCCGTACGACGGAGCGATGTCGACGACGGCGCGGGACTCGGGCGCGGGCGCGTACTCGAATACAGATGCCATGGTGATCAGTCCACCGTCACATAGTCGGGGCCGGAGTAGCGGCCGGTGCTGAGCTTCTGACGCTGCATCAGCAGATCGTTCAGCAGGCTGGAGGCGCCGAAGCGGAACCAGTGGCTGTCCAGCCAGTCCGCCCCGACGGTCTCGTTGACCAGCACCAGGAACTTCACCGCGTCCTTGCTGGTGCGGATACCGCCCGCGGGCTTCACCCCGACCTGTACGCCGGTCTGCGCGCGGAAGTCCCGTACGGCCTCCAGCATCAGCAGGGTGTTGGCGGGCGTGGCGTTGACGCCGACCTTGCCGGTCGACGTCTTGATGAAGTCCGCGCCCGCGATCATGCCGAGCCAGGAGGCGCGGCGGATGTTGTCGTACGTGGACAGCTCGCCGGTCTCGAAGATGACCTTGAGCCGGGCGGCTCCGGCCGCCTCCTTCACCGCGCGGATCTCCTCGTACACCTTGAGGTAGTGACCGGCGAGGAACGCGCCGCGATCGATGACCATGTCGATCTCGTCCGCGCCCGCGGCCACGGCGTCGCGGGTGTCCGCGAGTTTCACCGCGAGCGAGGCCCGGCCGGCCGGGAAGGCGGTCGCGACGGACGCGACCTTCACCCCGGACCCGGCGAGCGCGGCGACCGCCGTCTCTGCCATGTCCGAATAGACACAGACGGCCGCGGTGGCGGGTGTCGTACGGTCGGTCGGATCGGGCCGCAGGGCCTTGGCGGCGAGCGCCCGGACCTTGCCCGGGGTGTCCGCGCCTTCGAGCGTCGTCAGATCGATCATGGAGATGGCGAGATCGATGGCGTACGCCTTGGCCGTGGTCTTGATCGAGCGCGTCCCGAGCGAACCGGCACGCGCCTCCAGGCCGACGGCGTCGACACCGGGCAGCCCGTGCAGGAAACGGCGCAGCGCGCTGTCGGACGCGGTCACGTCGGCGAATGCGGGGGTGATGGTGGGCATGGTCACCAGATGAGCATATCTACGCGCGTAGCGACCTGTACAGGGGCGAGTCCGAGCTGTGACCGGGGTCCGTCGAGTGTTTACGGACGCGTACGGCAGAATCGGGCATATGACGAGTCCCGCGCCCCAGCCGTCCGAGCCGACCTACCGCGACCGTGTCTTCCGGTCGGGCGGCGGGATCCTCGGCGGGATCCTGCTGCTGGCGGTCGTGGCCTGGCTCGGTGTCGACGCGCTCGTCTGGGGCACGGGCCGCACGCCGTGGCTGGCGCTGGCCGGCCTCCTCTTCGCCGTACCGCTGATCGTCGCGTTCAGCCTGCGCCCGGCGGTCTTCGCCGGGAACGACCGCCTGCGGATCAGAAACCCCTTCCGGACGATCACGCTGCCCTGGGCGACGGTGACGGGCATACGGGCCGTGTACTCCTGCGAGGTCTTCACCGAGAACGCCGGGAAGTTCCAGCTCTGGGCCGTCCCGGTCTCCCTGCGCCAGCGCAAGCGCGCCAACCGACACCAGGACCGGCTGGCCCGCGTCGGCACCACGGAGACCCTGGACCCGGCCAAGCTGGCCCTCGCGGACCGCGCGGTCACGGAACTGCGCGAAGTGTCCGAACGGGCCACCACCCGCCCCACGGCCCAGGGCAACCCGACGATCCGCTGGGCGTACGAGGTGATCGCCCCGTCCCTGGCGGGCCTGATCCTCCTGACGGTCCTCCTCACCACGACCTGAGCGCCCGGGACCCCTGCCCTCAATCGCCGGACGGGCCGGGATACGCACCCCGCACCGGGCCCGACCGTTCCGTCCTCAATCGCCGGACGGGCTGGATATGCCGCCCGGCACCGGACTCGCAGCCGGAATGCGGCGGGAGGGGGGCGGGGTCGCAGGAGGTGCGTGTCCGGACACTGAAGCGTGATTTGTGCCGCACACGAAACCGCACCAAAAAACCGGCCCGCACGCGGCGTAAATCATGCCGTCCGGACATGCACCTCCGGAGGCCCCGGCACCCGCA
>NZ_MAUD01000042.1 GCF_001700515.1 Streptomyces lushanensis | reverse complement strand
CCGTCGGACTCTGGTCGAAGCATCCGCTGACCGGCACCCGGCCGCTGGACATCAAACCCCGGGGGATCAGGGACGGCTGGAGCCGCGGGCTGCGGACCGTGGTCCACACTCCGCACGGCGAACTGGCGGTGTATGTCGCGCATCTGCCCTCGGTCCGAGTCGGGGCGAGCGGCTTCGCGTCCTCCTGGCGCGACGAGAGCGCCGGCCTGCTGGGCGAGGCCGTCGCCGCCGAGGAGCTGAGAGCGGTGATCCTGCTGGGCGACCTCAACGGCACGGTCGNNTTCCCGCTGGCCAGGATCGACCAGGTCATGGCCCGCTCGGCGAGCGTCGGCCACATCCGTACCCTGCCCGCCACCGGCAGCGACCATCTGCCGGTCGCGGCCGAGATCACACTCGGCTGAAGGAGCGGTCCCGCCGGATTCCGTACGCGGCGGCCGGGCCGTGCGCGCCGCGCCTCGCCGGCGGTGGTGCCGGGCTTCGCCGCTCCTACCAGTCGGTGAGGTCCACCAGATGGGAGCAGTGGGGATCGCCGCCGGCCGGCGTCCTGCGCTCCTCCTCGGTGATCAGGGACGGCAGGGCCGCGAGCAGGGCGGTGATGGCGCCGGAGGGGCGGACGTCGGCGGCGATCACCCCGGGGATGTCCTCGGTGTCGACATAGAGACGCAGCCGGTCCTGGTCCAGGAACAGGAAACCCCGCAGGCGCGGGTCCGGCTGTTCCTCGGTGAAGGGGCAGGCGATGCCGCGCAGGATGATCAGGGCGTTGTCGTCGGCGGTGGCGGTGGTCTCGTCCACGGCCGCCAGGTCCACACGGACGAGGGTCATGCCCATCACGGTGCTCACGCTGTCGCTGGAGTAGAGGCGGGTACCGGTGAGCAACGTGCGCAGGACGCCGGTGATGTCGCCCGCGACGACCGGGTCCTCGCCCACGCGCAGAGGGACCTCGTAGGCCGTCAGCCGGTCCGGCGTGTGGTCGGTGCCGGTGACGATCCGGACGGCTTCGGCGGGCGGCGGTACGGGCAGGATGCCCCGGATGTACTGGGTGCCGACGAGCGGTGCGTGGATGTGATGGAGCAGCAGACGGGTGATGTCCGCCTGCTGCTCCGCGATCTCCTCATCCGTGGACGTCATCCGTTGATCCAGTTGGGGCACTTGTTCGTGCCCTTGCAGTAGGCGGTGATGACGCCGATCCTCTGCCCGGCGCCCGCGTCGTACCGTCCGTCGGATGTCTTCCGCGCGTACTGGACGATGACGACGATCGGCACCCGGCGGCTGCCGTTGATCGCGTAGCCCCAGTATTCGAGCCGGGCGCCGTTCTTCTTGTCGACCTTACCGGCGAGAGCCGCGTTGACGATCGCGCACTTTCTGATGTTGTGCTTGCCGGAGAAGTGATTCCACCCGAGCTCATGGTTTCCCATGCGCGTGGGGATGACCCGGCCCTCCGGGTCGGTCTGTTTGCACGTGACGTTCTTGTTCCAGTACGGCGCCGCGTGCGCGGGCGCGGCGGGTGCGGCGAGGAGAGCGGCCACCGTGACGGTCGCCGCGGTGAGAGCCCTGATCATCTTCATGGCTCCACCATGCCATCTGACACGACGCTCGGTCACGGTGAGTCACACAAAGTAATGAATCGAGCGCCGGGGTCTCCCTGTTCCGCCGGAGAGCGAGGAGACTGGGTCCCGGGCCCGGGATGTCACTCCTGGCGCTGCGTCATTCCTGGATGTGGATGGCGAGTGCGGGGCAGACGGCCGCGGCGTGGCGGGTGTCGTCGGCCTGCCGGGCCGGGGGATCGGGGTTGAGGAGCACGGCGATGCCGTCCTCGTCGCGCTGGTCGAACACCTCGGCCGCCGCGACGACGCACTGTCCGGAGGCTACGCATTTGTCCTGGTCGAGGGTGACTTTCACGGGGTCTCTGTCTCCTTCGGTGGTGCTGTTCATGGGGGTGTGGGTGCCGGGCTTCAGGTGGCTCTGGCCTCAGGTGACGCTGGGGCGGGTGCGGGTCACCAGGTGATGGGGAGTTCGTAGACGCCGTAGACGGTTCCGTCGTGTTTGAAGGGGATGCGGTCGAGTTCGGTGGCGAGTCGGAGGGTGGGGATGCGGCGGTAGAGGGTGCTGTAGACGATCTCCAGTTCCAGGCGGGCCAGGGGCTGGCCGAGGCATTGGTGGATGCCGAAGCCGAAGGCGATGTGGTGGCGGGCGTCGCGGGTGAGGTCGAGGCGATCGGGTTCGGGGAAGGTGCCGGGGTCACGGTTGGCGATGTCGTTGGCCATGATCAGGCCCTCGCCGGCGTGGACGACCTGGCCCGCGATCTCGATGTCCTCAAGGGCCACGCGGCGGCGGCCGTTGTGGACGATGTTGAGGTAGCGGAGGAGTTCTTCCACGGCGGAGGTGACGAGTGCGGGGTCGTCGTTGTCGCGCAGAAGGGCGAGCTGGTCGGGGTGTTCGAGCAGGGCGAGTGTGCCGAGGGCGATCATGTTGGCGGTGGTCTCGTGCCCGGCGATCAGCAGCAGCACCCCCATCTGCGCCGCCTCCTGCCGCGTCAGCTCCCCGCCCTTGATCCGCTCGGCGAGGCCGGAGAGGAGGTCTTCGGCGGGTGCGGCGAGCTTCTCGCCCAGGAGTTCGTCCAGATAGGAGTTCAGCGCGCGCATGGCGGAGGCGCGTTGTTCGGGTTCGGCGTCCCGCTTGATGATGATCCTGCTGTTGTCCTGGAAGAAGTCGTGGTCGCTGTAGGGGACTCCGAGCAGTTCGCAGATGACGAGGGAGGGCACGGGCAGGGCGAACGCCTCGACCAGGTCGGCCGGCTTCGGACCGGCCAGCATGGTGTCGATCAGCTCGTCGACGATCTTCTGGATGGCCGGACGCATCGCCCGCACGCGCTTGACGGCGAAGGGAGCGGTCACCATGCGCCGCAGCCGGGCGTGTTCGGGATCGTCCATCAGGATGAAGCTGATGGATCCGCCGCCGGGCGGGAGCGGTGCCCCGTTCGGGTAGCCGGGGCGGGTGATGTCGGCGCTGACCCGCGGGTCGGAAAGCAGGGCCCGCTGTTCGGCGTAGCGGGTCACCAGCCACGGGGTGCTGCCGTCCCACAGCCGCACCCTGGCGAGCGGGGCCTCCTTCTGCTTGGCCGTGGCGGTCGGGGGCGGGTCGAAGGGGCAGCCCGCCGCCCTCGGCATCGGGAACTCCGGTATTCCCGACGGGCTTTCACCGACCGGGGGCTGGACCGTACTGGTCATCGTGTGCTCCAAGGGGGGTGTCCGCGGCTTGCTCGCGGTTGGTGGGGGAGAGGACAGGGAGGACGGAGACGCTCGGGGGAACGGTGGTGACTCGGGGCGATGGTGGTGAGGGGGGTACGCACCGGTCGCGACCGGTGC
>NZ_MAUD01000418.1 GCF_001700515.1 Streptomyces lushanensis | reverse complement strand
TCGACGTCCTCCCAGCGCGCCCGGCGGCCGTCGGCGCGCTGGGAGGACGTCGAGTTCGCCACGGAGGAGTTCCCGCTGATCGCCGAGCGGCAGAACGCGCTGGAGGAGGCGGCGGCGCGGGCGGGGTCCCCCGTGCTCTTCTGCGACACGGACTCCTTCGCCACCACCGTCTGGCACGAACGGTATCTGGGCGCACGCGATCCCAGGACCGAGCGGATCGCCGAGCTGAACGGCCATCATCTCTGGCTGCTCACCGACCACGAGGGCGTCGCCTTCGAGGACGACGGACTGCGTGACGGCGAGGAACTGCGGCCGTGGATGACGGGCCGGTTCGGCGCGGAACTCGCCCGTACCGGACGGCAGTTCATCCGCGTGAGCGGCTCGCACGAGGAGCGGCTCGCCGTCGCGGTGGCCGCCGTCGACGCGCTGCTCGCCCGTGGCTGGGACTTCGCGCCACCTCTTCCGGAGCGACGGTGAGCGCGCGGCGGGCCGGGATCGGTGCCGCGGCCGACGGGCGGGCGCGGGTGCCCGAGGGCTACGACCCGTCCGCCTTCGTGCCGTTCGCGGTCACCGTCGACCTCGCCGTCTTCACCGTCCGCGAGAGCCGGCTGCACGTCCTGCTCGTCGAGCGCGGCCAGGAGCCCTATCTGGGCGCCTGGGCGCTGCCGGGCGGCTTCGTCCTGCCGAAGGAGTCCGCCGGGCAGGCCGCCCGCCGTGAACTCGCCGAGGAGACCGGCCTGTCGGCGCGGACCGCGGGCGCCTTCCATCTGGAGCAGCTCAGGACGTACAGCGAGCCGGACCGCGACCCGAGGATGCGGGTCGTCTCCGTGGCGTACACGGCGCTCCTGCCCGATCTGCCGGAGCCGCGCGGCGGCGGTGACGCCGCGCGTGCCCAGTGGGTGGAGTTCGGCCCGGGCGGCGCCGGCGGCGCCGCGCGTGCGCGCGCCGGGTCCCGCGGGCCGGTCGGAAGCCGTCGGAGGGGGCCCGGCCGGCCGCTGGCCTTCGACCACGAGCACATCCTCGCCGACGCCTACGACCGTGTCGGCGCCAAACTCGAATACACCTGTCTCGCCACGGCCTTCTGCCCGGCCGAGTTCACGCTCGGCGAGCTGCGGCAGGTGTACGAGACCGTCTGGGGCGTGGCGCTCGATCCGCCCAACTTCCGGCGCAAGGTGCTCACCACGCCCGGGTTCGTCCAGGCGCTGGAGCGTCCGCCGCGCAGGACGGGCGGCCGGGGGAAGCCGGCCGCGCTGTACCGCGCGGGAGCCGCCACCGCACTGCACCCACCTCTTCTGCGACCGGATCGACCGGAAGGACGGACCGAATGATCATCGCGAGGACCCTCACCAAACAGGCCGCGACGGGCTCGCTGATCGGGCTCGCGCTCGGCGACGCCCTCGGCTTCCCGACCGAGTTCAACGATGTGCCGTCGATCCTGGCCAAGTGCGGACCCTGGCGGGAGATGTCCCTGCCGAAGCCCGCGATCGTGACGGACGACACCCAGATGACGCTCGCGTTCGCCCGGGGCATCCGGACGGCGATGGACCGCGGCGTACTCGGTCCGCTGCGGCTGGAGCGGCCGGTGCGGGACGAGTTCGTCGACTGGTTCCACTCACCGGACAACAACCGCGCTCCCGGCCGCACCTGTCTGCGGGCCTGCCGGCTCCTCGACGGCGACCGGCCCTGGCAGCAGGCCAGCCAGCTCGACTCCAAGGGCTGCGGCGCCAACATGCGGGTGGCGCCGATCGGGCTCGTACCGGGACTCAGCGACGAACAGCGGGCGGGCGCGGCGCAGTTGCAGGCGGCGCTCACCCATGGCCATCCGACGGCGCTCGCCGCCTCGGACCTCACGGCCCGCGCGGTGTATCTGCTGGCGCAGGGCGGCGAGCCGCCGGGACTGGTGGGGCAGTTGCGCTCGTACGCGTACGAGAACCGCGAGCGCTACCACCACCGCTGGCTCGGCGATCTCTGGACGCGCGCGCACGATCCGGCGCCCGAGTCCTTCATCGCACGCGGCTGGGACGAGTGCCTCGCGGCCCTGGAACGGGTCCGGCTCGCCCTGCGCACCCCCTCGCCGGAGACCGACCCGTGCCTCGCGACCGGAGACGGCTGGACCGCGGAGGAGGCCCTCGCCACCGCCCTCCTCTGCTTCCTGCTCTTCCCCGCCGCCCCGGTCACCGCCCTGCGCCGCGCCGCCTGCACCCGGGGCGACTCCGACTCCATCGCCTGCCTGACGGGCGCGTTCGCCGGCGCCCACCTCGGCGCGGGCGCCTGGCCCAAGGAATGGTCCGAGCGCATCGAGTACCGGAGCGACCTGATGTCACTGGGAGCCCTCTGGGACTCTTGATCCATGCGTACGGACGAAGGCGGCGCGGACGAGCGGCGCTCGCGCCCGGCGTGCTGACCGGCCGGCACGCCCCCACTACGAGGAGGCGCGGTCAGGTACGGGGCTGCGGGGTGTGCCCATGGGGTACGAGGCGTTGCACGATCTGGTCGTCCGGGTCCGGCTGGAGCGCTGAGGCGCGGCGGGCGCGGATCAGGAAGTCCTCCACACGGGCGTGGTCCGGCTCCGGCGGCAGTGGCGAGCGCTTGGCCGCCTCGTCGGCCTCGTCGGCCAGACGGGTCATCCTGCGCTCCACCTCGGCCCACGGGACCTCACCCCGCTTGACCGCGAGCAGTTCCTCCCGGTCCGCGCCGACATCGATGGTCAGCGTGCCCGTACGCAGCAGATCCCGGCAGCTCGCGAGCAGCCGCAGCAGATGCATGGCGTGCTTCCAGCGCGGGGCGCCGTGCCGCCGGACGTCCGCCGTCAGCTTTCCGTGCTGGCCCGCGGCATACCGTACGAACGTCTCGTGCGCGTGCCGGGACAGGAACGCGTCGCGCAGCGACAGCAGTTCACGGCCGGTGTCGTCCAGCCGCTCGACGAGCGGGGAGTGCAGACACTCCAGCACGTTGGGATTGGTGCGCAGCGCCAGCGAACAGAAGCGCTCCAGCTCCCAGGAGAACTGCTCCGGGGCCGGCCCCTCCACATGGGTGGGCGGCTTCTCGAAACGCCAGTACAGCGGCGTCGGCGCGACGAAGACACCGCGCCGGTCGGTGTCGCTCTCCTCCGTCGCGAGCCCGAAGGCGCGCGAGCCCATCACACAGGAGTAGACGGTGTGGTCGCGGACGAGGGCTTCGGGCGTCATGCGCGAGAGCGTACGGCCGCGGCGCACGGGGCGGCGGCGCGGGCCGGGGGTTCGCGGGCTGTCTAGGCTGGACCGAGCGGCCCGGTACCGGGCCGGTGCGGTGCGGAACGAGGAGAACGTCGTGGCGGTACGAGCGGTCCGTGGGGCCGTGCAGTTGGAGCGGGACGAGTCCGGGCACATGGACGACCAGGTCAGGCTGCTGCTCACGGCGATACTGGAGCGCAACGCGCTCGCCGCGGACGATCTGATCAGCATCTGGTTCACGGCCACGCCGGACCTGCACAGCGATTTCCCGGCCGCCGCCGCGCGCGGGCTCGGAATGGCCGACGTCCCCCTCCTCTGCGCCCAGGAACTGGATGTCCAGGGCGCCCTGCCGCGTGTCGTCCGTATCCTCGCCCATGTCGAGTCCGACCTTCCCCGGTCGGAGATCACACACGTCTACCTCGGCGCAGCCGCCGCCCTCCGCAAGGACATCGCCCAGTGAGAGCCCAGTGAGAACCGCCCTCGTCATAGGAACCGGTCTGATCGGCACCTCGGCCGCGCTGGCCCTGGCCGGCCGAGGCGTGACCGTCCATCTCAGCGACCACGATCCGTCCCGGTCCCGTACCGCCGCCGCCCTCGGCGCGGGCACGGACGAGATGCCCGAGGGACCCGTCGATCTCGCGATCGTCGCGGTACCGCCCGCCCATGTCGCGGCGACACTCGCCGCGGCCATGCGGGCGGGCACGGCCCGCGGCTATCTGGACGTGGCGAGCGTCAAGGGCGGCCCGCGCCGCGAGCTGGAGGCGCTCGGCCTCGACCTGGCCTCGTACATCGGTACCCACCCGATGTCCGGCAAGGAGCGCTCCGGTCCGCTGGCCGCGACCGCCGATCTCTTCGACGGACGCCCCTGGGTGCTGACGCCGACCGGGAACACCGACACCGAGGTGCTCAATCTGGCCCTGGAGCTGGTCGCGCTCTGCCGCGCCGTGCCCGTGGTCATGGACGCCGACGCGCACGACCGGGCGGTCGCCCTGGTCTCGCACACGCCTCAGCTGATCTCGTCCATGGTCGCCGCCCGGCTGGCCGAGGCCGACGAGACGGCCGTACGCCTCTGCGGCCAGGGCATCCGCGATGTCACCCGGATCGCGGCCTCCGATCCCGGGATGTGGGTCGAGATCCTCTCCGCGAATCCCGGACCCGTCGCCGATGTGCTGGCGGGGGTCGCCGCGGACCTCGGCGAGACGGTCGAGGCGCTGCGCGCGCTCCAGTCCTCCGACGAGCAGAAGCGGCGCGGCGGAGCGGCCGGGATCGAGGACGTGCTGCGCCGTGGCAACGCGGGCCGGGTACGGGTGCCGGGCAAGCACGGCGCGGCCCCGGCGGCCTACGAGATCGTGGCGGTACTGATCAGCGACCGCCCCGGCGAGCTGGCCCGGATCTTCGCGGACACCGGGCACGCGGGCGTCAACGTCGAGGACGTCCGTATCGAGCACGCGACCGGGCAGCAGGCGGGACTGGTCCAGCTCATGGTCGAACCGGCGGCGGCGCCGGTGCTCTCCGCGGCCCTGCGGGAGCGCGGCTGGTCGATCCGGCAGTGACCCGGCGGCGACCGCGTCCCGCCGAACGGGTGCATGGGCGGTCCTGAACACTCGGTAACCTTGTGCGGGGGCGTTTGTGCGTCCCCGCGCATCCACCCCGAGAACCAGGAAGGTGTCCGCCCCCCGTGGAAAACGGAGCAACCCCCGCCCGGACCGCCCCGGCCCCCGTGATCGTCGCCGTCGACGGGCCCTCGGGCACGGGCAAGTCGAGCACCTCCAAGGCCGTGGCCGCGCGGCTCGGGCTGAGCTATCTGGACACCGGCGCGCAGTACCGCGCGATGACCTGGTGGATGATCACCAACGGCGTCGATGTCACGGACGCCGTGGCCGTCGCGACCGCCGCGGGCAAGCCCGTCCTGGTCTCGGGCACGGATCCGGCCGGCCCCACGATCACCGTCGACGGCACGGACGCCTCGGCCCCGATCCGTACCCAGGACGTCACCGCCAAGGTCAGCGCGGTCAGCGCCGTGCCCGAGCTGCGGGCCGTCGTCACCGAGTTGCAGCGGTCGATCGCCGCCGCCGCGGTGAACGGCATCGTGGTCGAGGGCCGTGACATCGGTACGACCGTGCTGCCGGACGCCGACGTCAAGATCTTCCTCACCGCGTCACCGGAGGCCCGTGCCGCGCGCCGCAGCGGCGAGCTGACCGGCAAGGAGGCGACCGATGTCGCCGCCACCAAGGACGCGCTGATCAAGCGGGACACGGCGGACTCCAGCCGTAGGACGTCCCCGCTCGCCAAGGCCGGTGACGCGATCGAGGTCGACACCACGGAGCTCACGCTCCAGCAGGTCGTGGAGCGGGTCGTGGCCCTGGTCGAGGAGAAGCGGGCCGCGAGGTGAGCACGGTGTCCGCACAGGGCGCGGAGGTCGGCCGCCGTCTGGGCGTCGGGCTGATGAACGGGCTCTGGAGGCCACGGGTGCTGGGCGCCTGGCGGGTCCCCGGGAGCGGTCCGGTGATACTGGCCGTCAACCACTCGCACAACATCGACGGTCCGATGGTGATGGGTGTCTCGCCCCGCCCGGTGCACTTCCTGGTCAAGAAGGAGGCGTTCATCGGTCCGCTCGACCCGTTCCTGCGGTCGATCGGCCAGGTGAGGGTGGACCGTGCCGTCGCCGACCGCGGCGCGATCGGCGACGCGCTCGGAGTGCTCGGGGCCGGCGGAGTGCTGGGGATCTTTCCCGAGGGCACCAGGGGCGAGGGGGACTTCGCCTCGCTGCGCGCCGGGCTCGCCTACTTCGCCGTACGGTCGGGAGCGCCGATCGTGCCGGTCGCGGTCCTGGGCAGTACGGAGAGCCGCGGCCGGCTGATACCGGCGCTGCCCCCGCTGCGCAGCCGGGTGGACGTCGTCTTCGGCGACGCCTTCGAGGCGGGCGCCGGCGACGGGCGGCGCACCCGCAAGGCGCTGGACGAGGCCACGGTACGGATCCAGGAGCGGCTGACCGCGCATCTGGAGCAGGCCAGGCGTCTCACCGGGCGCTAGCGCCGCGGTCCTGGCGCCGCGGCGCGAGACTTGGCTTTTGAGTAGTGGACCGCGTCGAGCGGTGCACCGATCACGATGAACGAGGTACGGACTTCATGAACGACCAGATCGACTCCGGCGACGAGCACGGAGAGCTTGGCGATGCCGAGTACGCGGACTTCATGGAGCTGGCCGCGCTGGAGGGCTTCGAGGCCGAGGAGGTGGAGGGCGCGATCGGCGAGGCCGGTCATGGCCCGCTGCCCGTCCTCGCCGTCGTCGGCCGCCCCAATGTCGGCAAATCGACACTCGTGAACCGGATCATCGGCCGCCGTGAGGCGGTCGTGGAGGACAAGCCGGGCGTCACCCGTGACCGGGTCACCTATGAGGCCGAGTGGGCCGGCCGGCGCTTCAAGGTCGTCGACACCGGCGGCTGGGAGCAGGACGTCCTGGGCATCGACGCCTCCGTGGCCGCCCAGGCCGAGTACGCGATCGAGGCCGCCGACGCGGTGGTCTTCGTGGTGGACGCGACGGTCGGCGCGACCGACACCGACGAGGCCGTGGTCAGGCTGCTGCGCAAGGCGGGCAAGCCCGTCGTGCTGTGCGCCAACAAGGTCGACGGACCCAGCGGTGAACCGGACGCCACGGCGCTCTGGTCGCTCGGGCTCGGCGAGCCCCATCCGGTCTCCTCGCTGCACGGCCGGGGTACGGGCGACATGCTCGACGCGGTGCTCGAAGCCCTGCCCGACGCCCCGGCGCAGACCTTCGGCACGGCCGTCGGCGGCCCTCGCCGTATCGCGCTCATCGGCCGGCCGAATGTCGGCAAGTCGTCCCTGCTGAACAAGGTCGCGGGCCAGGAGCGCGTGGTCGTCAACGAGGTCGCGGGCACCACCCGTGACCCGGTGGACGAACTGATCGAGCTGGGCGGCACCGTCTGGAAATTCATCGACACGGCGGGCATCCGCCGCCGGGTCCATCTCCAGGAGGGCGCGGACTACTACGCGTCGCTGCGTACCGCCGCCGCCGTCGAGAAGGCCGAGGTCGCGGTCGTACTGATCGACACCAGCGAGTCGATCAGCGTCCAGGACCAGCGGATCATCACGATGGCCGTCGAGGCGGGCCGCGCCCTGGTCGTCGCGTACAACAAGTGGGACACCCTCGACGAGGAGCGCCGCTACTACCTGGAGCGCGAGATCGAGACGGAGCTGGCGCAGATCGCCTGGGCGCCCCGGGTGAACGTCTCCGCGCGCACGGGCCGGCACATGGAGAAGCTGGTCCCGGCGATCGAGACGGCGCTCGCGGGCTGGGAGACGCGGGTGCCGACCGGGCGGCTCAACGCGTTCCTCGGCGAGCTGGTCGCCGCGCATCCGCACCCGATCCGCGGCGGCAAGCAGCCGCGCATCCTGTTCGGTACGCAGGCGGGCACGAAGCCGCCGCGTTTCGTGCTCTTCGCCTCGGGATTCATCGAGCACGGCTACCGGCGGTTCGTCGAGCGCCGGCTCCGTGAGGAGTTCGGCTTCGAAGGGACCCCGATCCATATCTCTGTGCGGGTGCGCGAGAAGCGCGGCCGGAAGAAGTAGCGAGGGAACAGCGGGGACACGCGGGAAGCGGTGGGGCCCGGTGCGGGATCGTCCGCGCCGGGCCCCACCGCTTCCGGCGGTCAGACGCCCCGGCGGGGCCCCGGGGGGAGGGCCGCCGGTGTGTGGCGTCCTGCGGGCTGCCGGGGGTCGCGCTGCCAGGAGCCCGAGTAGGGCGTGTGCCCGTATCCCCCGTGAGCGGCGTGCAGTCCGGTGCCGAAGGCCGTGAAGCCGAGATTCTCCTCATTGCTCCGGTCGCCGGGCAGCGCCCGGAAGGACCGGCGGAACTCCGAGTACAGCGCGTCGTAGATCGGCGTAGTGGAGTACCCGTCCGCTACGTCCTGCGCCGGGCGCATGGAAGGGATCTGGCTCTGGTACTGCTGGCGGGAGGAGTCGTATGAGTGCACATAGGAGCCAACGACCCTTTCGTCCGTCGGATGCGGGCTGCCGTCCCGGGAATCGGCCGTCGGCCGCCGGAGCAGCAGCCGCAGTGTGGTGCTCGACGCCTCGCTCATGTGCCGGCCAGCGGCATCGCCGCGGCGACGAGCCGTCCGTTGGCCGCGGCCTTCTCCAGGGCGTCGCGGAGCAGATCCTCCCGGGGCTGCTGGCCGATGGAGCCGACCGGCGCGGCGAAGACCAGCACGGTGTGCGACTTGTTGGCCGCCGCACGCCAGCCCTCGGTGACCTGGAGCGGCTGGTGGGCCTGCCACCAGGCGACCGGGCTGCCGCCGCCGGTGCCCGGCTGGAGCACGGCGTGCAGCTGGCCCATGGCGAGCAGCACCGACCAGCCGGGCAGCGCGCCGGGCAGGGTGTTCAGATCGGAGACGGGCCGGAAGCCCTGCTCGATCAGCAGCGTGAGGAACTCGTCTGTGGTGCCGCGCGAGCCGGGGCGGGCGATCGGCGCGGTCGGCTCGACGACCAGGGCGGGATGCAGATCGCCCTCGATCAGCACCAGCCCGCTGGTGACGCCGAGGACGGCCTGGCCGCCACCGGCGCCCGGGTCGGGCCGGGAGGTCTCCGGCTGCTCGCCGCCGGTGATGGAGCGGACCGCGCCCTGGAGCTGCTCCTCGGCGACCTGGACGACCTGGGAGGGGATGCAGGTGGCGTGGGCGAAGGCGAGAACGGCCGTCTCCTCGCCGACGAACAGCACGGTGCTGGTCCGCTCCTGCTCGGAGTCGCCGGGCGTCCGGCAGGAGGTGCAGTCGTAGCTTCCCGGGGAGTTCTCTCCGGCGAGCAGCCGGTCGGCTTCTTCGTCGCCGATCTCGGCGCGTACGTCCTCGCTGACGTCGAGCATGCGCGGCACGGGTGGCTCCTCGAACTCGGTGCGTGGGGCCGGGCTGTTCCCGGCTCGTAAAGAAGACAACGGGCGAGCCGTGGCCAGGGTCACGCGCGGACACGCACGGAATCGAACCATCCGTCGCGATGGGCGGGCCCTCGTCAGGAACGAGTCATTTCGCGTCAACACCCCACGGGCGGACGGAAGTTGACCTGGTCCGCGGAACCGCAGATCAGTACATGTACAGGTCGACAAATCGGGAAATCAGTGAACCAATGGGGTGGCTGAAACTCGTTGCTGCTTTCGATGGATCCGGCTCCGTACGGGCGCCGGCGAGGCCGGAGCGGGTGCCTCCGCGCCGGCCTGCCGGGCCGGCGGGCGGCTCCGCTCCGAGTGCCGCGCCCCGGGCGGACCGGATCACCCCCCACGCCGCCGGACGGTCCGGACCGCGCTCCGCGCGCTTCGCCCGCCGAGGACCCCGCCGCCCATGGCTCTCCCCGGGGGCTCCACCCGGGTCCGCACCTGGACGGCGGTCATCGGACTGCACGCGTCACGTGTGGCGGGTCGGTGGATTGTGCGGGGATAACGTGAATTCTCCACGCCCCGTCAATTGCCGACGGGGCATCGCGTGCTGTCCGGCGCGTGAAATTCAAGAAGGTGCAATTCATGTGATCTTCGGGCCCATGGAATTACTTCCGGGCCGACCGCGAACTGCCCGTAAGAGTGAAGTTGTTGGCGTTCGGCCGATCGCGTGATCCTGTGACACAAGCGTGACCGCTGAGAGACGGGATGCGTCCTGTGCCGGTATCCGTTCGGCTTCCTTCACCGCCCGGTGGCGCCTACGGTGAGTGTTATGGCACCGATACCGAGTCAGTTCCGACAGCCCGACGACGTCCCCGAGTCCTATGTCGGACTCGACGCCGAGAGCGCCGAGCGGCGCGCCCGCAGGCGCGGCTGGACGACGGTCAGAAGTCTGCCGCCGGGCTCGATCATCACGATGGAGTACCTGGAGGGCCGCCTGAACTTCGAGGTCGACGACGGCAGGGTCGTCCGCTGCTGGCTCGGCTGAGCGGTCCGCGTGTACGAAAGGCCCCGGCCTGGTCGGCCGGGGCCTTCGT
>NZ_MAUD01000417.1 GCF_001700515.1 Streptomyces lushanensis | reverse complement strand
CACGCAACCGGTTGCGTGAGGAGAAGTGATACAGCGTCACCAGCAGCGGCAGCATGCAGCCCAGCGCGACCGACAGCAGCGCGAGGGCCGCCACGGTCCGCGGAAGCCGGTAGCGGCCGAGGGCGAAGAACGAGGCGACCGCTCCCACCCAGGGCGCGGGATCGGCAAGGGTGCCACCGGCCGACCGGAAGCCCTCCAGCAGGGACATCAGGGCGAGCGCCACCGCGGAAGGTGCCTCCACCCACATCGGAACACCGCGTCCGGGCTCGGATCTCACCTTGTCATCCTAAGGACGCGCGTAAGCGCCGTACCCCGACGGACGGGTACCGGCACCCCCGACTTTCGTCGTACACCGCCGTCGCACAACAGCCGATTTCCGGCGGCCGGGCGCTCCCTAGCGTCATCGGTATGGCTCTTCCCCCGCCCCGCACGCCCCGCGCCACAAGGCCCCGCACCCAGGAGTCCCGTATGCCGGAACCCCGCACGCCAGGGCCCCGCGTCCCAGGGCCCCGCAGCGCGGTGGCCCCGGCGCGCCGGACACGTACGCCCGCTTTCGTACGGAGCCCGGCCCGGCGGTTCGCCGACCGGCGGCTGTTCTTCGCCGAGACGTTCCGGACCTTCCGTACGACCGGGGCCGTGACGCCGAGTGGCCGGCGCCTCGCCGAGGCACTCGCCGCGCCGCTGGCGCGCCCCGCCGGGCGGCCCCGCGCCGTACTCGAAGTCGGAGCCGGGACGGGCGCCGTCTCGCGTGTGCTGGCCGATCTGCTGGGCCCCGACGACACGCTCGATCTGGTCGAGTCCAACCCGCGCTTCGCCCGGGTCCTGGAGGCGGATCTGCGTACGGATCCACGGCTGGCGGTCCACGGGGAGCGCATCGGTCTGATCGCCAGGCCGGTGGCGGAGATCGATCCCGAGGCGCGGTACGACGTGATCGTCTCCGGGCTGCCGTTCGCCAACTTCCACCCGGACGAGGTCTCCGACCTGTTGACGCAGTACCTCTCGGCGCTCAGGCCCGGCGGGCATCTGACGTACTTCGGCTATCGCGGTACCGCACGGCTGCGCGCGCTGACGGGCTCCTCGCGCAGCCTGGCGCGGCACGGCGGAGTGGCGCATGTACTCGACTCGTTCCAGCGCGCCCATGCCACCGGTCACCGGACCGTATGGGCCAATGTCCCGCCCGCGCGCGTCTGGAACCTGTCCGTCCCTTCGGGTTCGTGGGGAGCGTCCGGTGGGTCCGGTACGTCCGGCGTGCCGGGTGCGTCGGGAGGATGATCCGCCGAGGCCGCGGCGGCCCGGCCGGCTCCGCCAGGCGGGCTCCGCCATGAGGGCTGGATGACGAGGCGGTCCGCTGCGGGAGTGTCCGCCGATGTCCGCTGCGGGGCGCCTTTGACCCGGGCGTCCTCGATCCGGTCGCCTCCGATGCGGGCGCCTGCGAACGGCGTGACCATCGAAGGTATGGAGCCGCTCGAACCGCTTCCCGTGATCCGGCCGATGCTGGCCACGCCCGGCCCGCTGCCCGGTGCCGAAGAGGAGGCGGAGTGGGCGTTCGAGACCAAGTGGGACGGCGCACGGTGTGTCGTCGCGGTGGCGCGCGACGGGTCACTGCGGCTGAGCACGCGCGCGGGCGACGATGTGACCGCCCGGTATCCCGAACTCGCGGAGCTCGGCCGGCTGCTCGGCGGCCGGGCGGCGGTGCTCGACGGCGAGGTCGTGGTCCTGGCCGACGGCCGTCCCGATTTCGGTCTGCTGCAACGCCGGCTCGGTGTGGTGAACCCGCGCCGGGCCGCTCAACTGGCCGTGAGGTATCCCGTCCATCTGGTGCTGTTCGATGTCATGCACCTCGACGGCGGACCGCTGCTGGCGCTCCCGTACCGGGACCGCAGATCGCTCCTGTCCGGACTGGGACTCGTGGGCCCTCACTCGTCGGTCCCCGGTTACGCGGTCGGCCACGGCCGGAGGGCATGGGACATCACGCTGCGGGCCGGTTTCGAGGGCCTGGTCGCGAAGCGGCTGCTGTCGCCGTACACGCCCGGCATCCGCTCCGACCAGTGGCGCAAGATCAAGCACACGCCGGCGCAGGACATCCTCATCGGCGGCTGGACGGAGGGCCGCGGCGGGATCGCCGGTCTCCCGGGCGCCGTCCTGGCCGGTGTGGAGATGCCGGAAGGGCTCCGTTACGTCGGGTCCGTCGGGTCGGGTTTCTCGGCGCTCGAACGGCATGACCTCGCCCGGCTGCTGGCGGTCATCCCGCGCGACACGTCGCCCTTCGTGAATCCGGTGGACCTTCCCGCGCACTGGGTCGAGCCCCGGCTCGTCGCCGAGATCACGATGGCCGGCTGGACGGCGGGGGGCCGTCTCCGCAGCCCGGTGTGGCACCGGCTGAGGAGCGATCTGACGCGTGACGGGCTCGGCGGCTGACCACGTCCGGGCGAGAGCGGCGACCCGCTCGTCGCGTCAGCTCGACTGCCCGGTCGGCATGATCGTGACCTGCTGGAGGTTCACCCGAGGCGGCTGTGTGGCGATGAAACCGACCGTCTCCGCGATGTCCTCCGGAGTGAGCCATTCCATCGCTTCCTTGGAACCGGCCAGCCAGTCCTGTGCGCCCTGGTCGGTGACATGGCTCTGCAACTCCGTACCGACGAGGCCCGGCTCGATCGCGGCCACCCGGACCTTCTTCGGGCCCAGCTCGACCCGCAGATGCCGGGAGAGGTGCGTGACATAGGCCTTGGTGCCGGAGTAGACGGCGAAGTTCGGGAAGATGTTCTGCGCCGCGATCGACGCGGTGTTGATCAGATCCGCCACACCGCGCTCGTCCGCGGCCCTGACGAGCTGCGGGGTGAACGCGCCGATGGTGTTCATCAGCCCGGAGACATTGACGTCGATCTGCTGCCGCCACTGGTCGGTGCGCAGTTCCTCGATCGGGGCCGGCAGCATGACACCCGCGTTGTTGAACAGCAGGTCCGCGCTGCCCAGCTCGGCTTCCACCTGGTCGGCGGCGCTCAGCATCTCCTCGGCCTCGGTCACGTCGGCGGTGAGCGCCAGCGCGGTGCCGCCGTTCTTGTCGACCCGGGTGACGAGATCGTCCAGCCGGTCCGCGCGCCGCGCCAGCACCGCGACCTTCGCGCCCAGTGCCGACAGGTGCTCGGCCGAGGCCTCGCCTATACCGCTGGAAGCGCCGGTGATGACCGCGACGCGGCCATGGAGGGGCTTGGCGGGATTCTGAGTGGACATGATGAGTACACCTTCCGAGACGGTGTCGATCTGTGTGATGGCGATCTGCCTGCCCTTCCAGCACACCACCGCACAGCCCGCCCCGCAGCGCCAGAGGCGGCCCCGACCGGTCGGGTACCGGC
>NZ_MAUD01000416.1 GCF_001700515.1 Streptomyces lushanensis | reverse complement strand
TGGTGGTTCCGCTCTCGTGGTGCAGCCCGCGCTCCTTGTGAGCATGGTCGGGTAGACATTCACGGAGAGTTTGATCCTGGCTCAGGACGAACGCTGGCGGCGTGCTTAACACATGCAAGTCGAACGATGAAGCCCTTCGGGGTGGATTAGTGGCGAACGGGTGAGTAACACGTGGGCAATCTGCCCTTCACTCTGGGACAAGCCCTGGAAACGGGGTCTAATACCGGATAACACTGTTCCCTGCATGGGGGATGGTTGAAAGCTCCGGCGGTGAAGGATGAGCCCGCGGCCTATCAGCTTGTTGGTGGGGTGATGGCCTACCAAGGCGACGACGGGTAGCCGGCCTGAGAGGGCGACCGGCCACACTGGGACTGAGACACGGCCCAGACTCCTACGGGAGGCAGCAGTGGGGAATATTGCACAATGGGCGGAAGCCTGATGCAGCGACGCCGCGTGAGGGATGACGGCCTTCGGGTTGTAAACCTCTTTCAGCAGGGAAGAAGCGTGAGTGACGGTACCTGCAGAAGAAGCGCCGGCTAACTACGTGCCAGCAGCCGCGGTAATACGTAGGGCGCAAGCGTTGTCCGGAATTATTGGGCGTAAAGAGCTCGTAGGCGGCCTGTCGCGTCGGATGTGAAAGCCCGGGGCTCAACCCCGGGTCTGCATTCGATACGGGCAGGCTAGAGTGTGGTAGGGGAGATCGGAATTCCTGGTGTAGCGGTGAAATGCGCAGATATCAGGAGGAACACCGGTGGCGAAGGCGGATCTCTGGGCCATTACTGACGCTGAGGAGCGAAAGCGTGGGGAGCGAACAGGATTAGATACCCTGGTAGTCCACGCCGTAAACGTTGGGAACTAGGTGTTGGCGACATTCCACGTCGTCGGTGCCGCAGCTAACGCATTAAGTTCCCCGCCTGGGGAGTACGGCCGCAAGGCTAAAACTCAAAGGAATTGACGGGGGCCCGCACAAGCAGCGGAGCATGTGGCTTAATTCGACGCAACGCGAAGAACCTTACCAAGGCTTGACATACACCGGAAACTGGCAGAGATGTCAGCCCCCTTGTGGTCGGTGTACAGGTGGTGCATGGCTGTCGTCAGCTCGTGTCGTGAGATGTTGGGTTAAGTCCCGCAACGAGCGCAACCCTTGTTCTGTGTTGCCAGCATGCCTTTCGGGGTGATGGGGACTCACAGGAGACTGCCGGGGTCAACTCGGAGGAAGGTGGGGACGACGTCAAGTCATCATGCCCCTTATGTCTTGGGCTGCACACGTGCTACAATGGCCGGTACAATGAGCTGCGATGCCGTGAGGCGGAGCGAATCTCAAAAAGCCGGTCTCAGTTCGGATTGGGGTCTGCAACTCGACCCCATGAAGTCGGAGTTGCTAGTAATCGCAGATCAGCATTGCTGCGGTGAATACGTTCCCGGGCCTTGTACACACCGCCCGTCACGTCACGAAAGTCGGTAACACCCGAAGCCGGTGGCCCAACCCCCTTGCGGGGAGGGAGCTGTCGAAGGTGGGACTGGCGATTGGGACGAAGTCGTAACAAGGTAGCCGTACCGGAAGGTGCGGCTGGATCACCTCCTTTCTAAGGAGCATCTAAACCCTGTCAAAGGGGTTCAGAGCCACTACGTCGGCACCTGTCCGACGGTGGTCAGCTCATGGGTGGAACGTTGACTATTCGGCACGGTCCGGCCTTCGGGTCTGTGAGTACTGCTTCGGCGTGGAAAACAGGTTCTGTGGGCGGGGTTGTGCCGGGCACGCTGTTGGGTGTCTGAAGGTACGGGCCGGGTGGCTTGTTCCTTCGTACGCCGGTCCCGGTGTACTCGCTCGTGAGAGTGGGGTGGCGGGTGGCTGGTCGTTGTTTGAGAACTGCACAGTGGACGCGAGCATCTGTGGCCAAGTTTTTAAGGGCGCACGGTGGATGCCTTGGTACCAGGAACCGATGAAGGACGTGGGAGGCCGCGATAGGCCCCGGGGAGCTGTCAACCGAGCTTTGATCCGGGGGTGTCCGAATGGGGAAACCCGGCAGTCGTCATGGGCTGTCACCCGCTGCTGAACACATAGGCAGTGTGGAGGGAACGAGGGGAAGTGAAACATCTCAGTACCCTCAGGAAGAGAAAACAACCGTGATTCCGGGAGTAGTGGCGAGCGAAACCGGATGAGGCCAAACCGTATGTGTGTGATACCCGGCAGGGGTTGCGCATGCGGGGTTGTGGGAGTTCTCTGGATCGGTCTGCCGGCCGGTCGGCGAGTCAGAAACCGTATGGGTAGGCGAAGGACATGCGAAAGGTCCGGCGTAGAGGGTAAGACCCCCGTAGCTGAAATCTGTACGGCTCGTTTGAGAATCACCCAAGTAGCACGGGGCCCGAGAAATCCCGTGTGAATCTGGCGGGACCACCCGCTAAGCCTAAATATTCCCTGGTGACCGATAGCGGATAGTACCGTGAGGGAATGGTGAAAAGTACCGCGGGAGCGGAGTGAAATAGTACCTGAAACCGTGTGCCTACAAGCCGTGGGAGCGTCGCGCAAGGATTTATCCTTGCGTCGTGACTGCGTGCCTTTTGAAGAATGAGCCTGCGAGTTTGCGGTGTGTTGCGAGGTTAACCCGTGTGGGGTAGCCGTAGCGAAAGCGAGTCCGAACAGGGCGGTTTAGTAGCGCGCTCAAGACCCGAAGCGGAGTGATCTAGCCATGGGCAGGTTGAAGCGGCTGTAAGAGGTCGTGGAGGACCGAACCCACCAGGGTTGAAAACCTGGGGGATGACCTGTGGTTAGGGGTGAAAGGCCAATCAAACTCCGTGATAGCTGGTTCTCCCCGAAATGCATTTAGGTGCAGCGTCGTGTGTTTCTTGCCGGAGGTAGAGCACTGGATAGGCGATGGGCCCTACCGGGTTACTGACCTTAGCCAAACTCCGAATGCCGGTAAGTGAGAGCGCGGCAGTGAGACTGTGGGGGATAAGCTCCATGGTCGAGAGGGAAACAGCCCAGAGCATCGACTAAGGCCCCTAAGCGTACGCTAAGTGGGAAAGGATGTGGAGTCGCAGAGACAACCAGGAGGTTGGCTTAGAAGCAGCCATCCTTGAAAGAGTGCGTAATAGCTCACTGGTCAAGTGATTCCGCGCCGACAATGTAGCGGGGCTCAAGCGTACCGCCGAAGTCGTGTCATTGCAGTATGTACCCCCAACGGGGACTGTGATGGGTAGGGGAGCGTCGTGTGCCGGGTGAAGCCGCCGCGTAAGCGAGTGGTGGACGGTTCACGAGTGAGAATGCAGGCATGAGTAGCGATACACACGTGGGAAACGTGTGCGCCGATTGACTAAGGGTTCCTGGGTCAAGCTGATCTGCCCAGGGTAAGTCGGGACCTAAGGCGAGGCCGACAGGCGTAGTCGATGGACAACCGGTTGATATTCCGGTACCCGCTTTGAAACGCCCAGTATCGAATCAGACGATGCTAAGACCGTGATACCGCCCTGATCTCTTCGGAGTTGAGGGGAGTGGTGGAGCCGTCGGACCAGATCTGTAGTAGGTAAGTGATGGGGTGACGCAGGAAGGTAGTCCATCCCGGGCGGTGGTTGTCCCGGGGTAAGGGTGTAGGACGTGCGGTAGGTAAATCCGTCGCGCAATAGTCTGAGACCTGATGCCGAGCCGATTGTGGTGAAGTGGATGATCCTATGCTGTCGAGAAAAGCCTCTAGCGAGTTTCATGGCGGCCCGTACCCTAAACCGACTCAGGTGGTCTGGTAGAGAATACCGAGGCGTTCGGGTGAACTATGGTTAAGGAACTCGGCAAAATGCCCCCGTAACTTCGGGAGAAGGGGGGCCACGTCTGGTGAGGGGACTTGCTTCCTGAGCTGGGTGTGGCCGCAGAGACCAGCGAGAAGCGACTGTTTACTAAAAACACAGGTCCGTGCGAAGCCGTAAGGCGATGTATACGGACTGACGCCTGCCCGGTGCTGGAACGTTAAGGGGACCGGTTAGTCAATCTTCGGGTTGGCGAGGCTGAGAACTTAAGCGCCAGTAAACGGCGGTGGTAACTATAACCATCCTAAGGTAGCGAAATTCCTTGTCGGGTAAGTTCCGACCTGCACGAATGGCGTAACGACTTCTCGACTGTCTCAACCATAGGCCCGGTGAAATTGCATTACGAGTAAAGATGCTCGTTTCGCGCAGCAGGACGGAAAGACCCCGGGACCTTTACTACAGTTTGATATTGGTGTTCGGTTCGGCTTGTGTAGGATAGGTGGGAGACTTTGAAGCTTGGACGCCAGTTCAGGTGGAGTCGTCGTTGAAATACCACTCTGGTCGTGCTGGATGTCTAACCTGGGTCCGTGATCCGGATCAGGGACAGTGTCTGATGGGTAGTTTAACTGGGGCGGTTGCCTCCTAAAGGGTAACGGAGGCGCCCAAAGGTTCCCTCAGCCTGGTTGGTAATCAGGTGTTGAGTGTAAGTGCACAAGGGAGCTTGACTGTGAGACCGACGGGTCGAGCAGGGACGAAAGTCGGGACTAGTGATCCGGCGGTGGCTTGTGGAAGCGCCGTCGCTCAACGGATAAAAGGTACCCCGGGGATAACAGGCTGATCTTCCCCAAGAGTCCATATCGACGGGATGGTTTGGCACCTCGATGTCGGCTCGTCGCATCCTGGGGCTGGAGTCGGTCCCAAGGGTTGGGCTGTTCGCCCATTAAAGCGGTACGCGAGCTGGGTTTAGAACGTCGTGAGACAGTTCGGTCCCTATCCGCTGTGCGCGTAGGAGTCTTGAGAAGGGCTGTCCCTAGTACGAGAGGACCGGGACGGACGAACCTCTGGTGTGCCAGTTGTTCTGCCAAGGGCATGGCTGGTTGGCTACGTTCGGGAGGGATAACCGCTGAAAGCATCTAAGCGGGAAGCCTGCTTCGAGATGAGGACTCCCACCCCCCTTGAGGGGTTAAGGCTCCCAGTAGACGACTGGGTTGATAGGCCGGATATGGAAGCCAGGTGACTGGTGGAGTTGACCGGTACTAATAGGCCGAGGGCTTGTCCTCAGTTGCTCGCGTCCACTGTGTTAGTTCTGAGACAATGAACAGCCGTG
>NZ_MAUD01000415.1 GCF_001700515.1 Streptomyces lushanensis | reverse complement strand
GGGGGCGGGGGCGGGGGCGGCACGTCCTCCTCGTCCGCCGTGACCGCCGTACGCCAGCCGTGCCGGTCCAGCGCCTTGGCGAGCGCCCGTACCATCTCCGGGTCGAACTGCGTCCCCGCACAGCGCTCCAGCTCCGCCAGCGCCATGGGCACCGGCCGTCCGCGCCGGTAGGACCGGGTCGAGGTCATCGCGTCGAAGGCGTCGGCCACGGCCACCACCCGGGCGAACTCGGGAATCTGCCGCCCGGCCAGACCGTACGGATAGCCCGTGCCGTCGAGCCGCTCGTGGTGGTGGAGGATCGCCGTCCGCGCCTCCCCGAGGAAGCCGATGCCGCGCACCATCTCATGCCCGTACTCGGGATGCAGCTCGATCACCCGGCGCTCCTCCGGTGTCAGCGGACCGTCCTTGCGCAGCACCCGTGTCGGGACGCCGAGCTTGCCGACGTCGTGGAGGATCCCGGCGAAGCGGAGCATCTCGATCCGGTCCGGCTCCATGCCCAGCTCATGGGCGATCAGCACGGACGCGTGCCCGACGCGCTCGCTGTGCCCGCGGGTGTAGGTGTCCTTGATGTCGACCGCCTGGACGAGCGCCCTGATGGTGGCCTGATGGGCGGCGCGCTCGCGGTGGTACTGGGCGAAGACCCAGCAGGAGATGTACATCGGCAGCAGGACGAAGAGCGCGGAGAGCGGCCCGTAGGGGCTGCGCCACAGGACCGCCATCATCAGGCCGGCGAGCCCGTGGGCGGCGTGCGGAGCGAGCGAGCGCAGGAACAGACCGCGCCAGGCCGTACGCGGCGGAAGCCGCTCGGCGGTGGCGAGGATGCCGCCGTCGAGCACGGCGAGCACCAGACAGAAGGCGAGGGTCGCCGCCGCCGCGGGCAGCAGGACGTAGGGGAAGTCGGGCCGCGTCAGCCCGTATCCGCCGCCGAGCGCGACGGGGCCGCCGAAGAGCATCTGGGCGCGGGCTGCCGCCCAGGTGGCGAGGGAGAGCTGGGCGGCCCGCCAGATCCGCCGGGCGCCTCTGGGGCGCCGCTCGATCCGTCCGCACAGCGCGCCGGGCACCGCGACCAGCGCGGCGGCGGAGGGCGGCAGCAGAAAGGCCGCGGCGAGCAGGACGGGGAAGAAGGAACCGGCCGCGACGGGCAGGACGCCGTTCGGCGAGCGTCCCAGGAAGCGGCAGCGCGCGGGCAGCTCGCAGACGACGTACAGCGCCGCGAGCATCGCGAACGCCGGCCAGGGGGTCTCGGAGCGCGGAGCGGGACGGGCACACGCGGCGGCGCAGAGCACGGTGCCCAGGATGTACGCGCGCGCCGCACCCGGTATGGCCCTCACGCGTTCTCGCCCCTCCTCGTCCCGGCCCGAACAGACGGTCAGGCTAGCGAGCGGGGCGGCCACGGACGGCCGGAGAGCGGCGATTAGCACCTTTGGGTGACAACAGCCGCCATAAGGGCGACATCACACCGGTCGTGCGCTCCATGCGCACACACCTGTTCGTTTCCCTGCGCACAGACGAGTCCGTGCGCACAGAGAAGCGGAGGGGGGCCGTTCGGGGCTGGAGCCGGGGGGCTCACCCGCCGTGGGCGGGGCCTACTCGGCGGCGGCGCCGGGCAGGTCCGCGCCCGTACGCGTGGGCACGTCGCGCTCCGGCGCGGCCTGTTCCGACCTGATCAGATCGATCCGTCCCATGACCTTGGCCCGCAGGTCGCTCGGCACGTCGTCCTGTCCGCAGCAGCGTTTGACCAGCTTCTTCACGGCCTGTTCAAGGCCGTACTTCTCCAGGCACGGCGAGCACTCCTCGAAGTGCACCTCGAACTTGGTGCAGTCGCTGTCCGGCATCTCGCGGTCGAGGAACTCGTAGAGGTGGTCGAGAACCTCGGCGCAATCCGTCTCATGCGGCTCTCCGCAGCTCATGAGTCCGAACCTTTCCGATCGTCCGACGACTCCCCGACACCCGCCGGGACGAGCCCGCGGTCACGGGCGTAATCCTCCAGCATGCCGCGCAGCTGACGGCGGCCACGGTGCAGTCGTGACATGACCGTACCAATGGGCGTTCCCATGATGTCCGCGATCTCCTTGTAGGCAAAGCCCTCGACATCGGCGAGATACACCGCGATGCGGAACTCCTCGGGAATCGCCTGGAGCGCGGCCTTCACATCGGAGTCCGGAAGGTGGTCGAGCGCCTGCGACTCGGCCGACCGCAGTCCGGTCGACATGTGGGACTCGGCGCGCGCGAGCTGCCAGTCCTCGATCTCCTCGGCGGCACTGCGCTGGGGCTCACGCTGCTTCTTGCGGTACGAGTTGATGAAGGTGTTGGTGAGGATGCGGTACATCCACGCCTTGAGGTTGGTCCCCTCACGGAACTGGTGGAAGGAGGCGTACGCCTTGGCGTAGGTCTCCTGTACGAGGTCCTCGGCATCGGCCGGATTGCGCGTCATGCGCAGCGCGGCCGAGTACATCTGGTCCAGGAAGCCCAGGGCATCCCGCTCGAAACGGGCATTGCGCTCGGCACCGGTCTCACGGATGTCGCCGTCGTCGGTCCCTGTGTCGGTCCCAGTGACCGGACCCACCTCCTCCAACGCTGTGGTGGAGCCGAATGCGGACCCACTCGAATCGGAGAATAGTCGACCTTGCTGCGGCCGGGCCTGTCGGTCCGCTCCGCCCGCCGTGCGGACGGGAGCGGTTTTGGCCGCCGAAAGCACCGTCCACTCCAGGTCAGCGGCGTCTGAACGACGCGAGCACATGGTCGAACCCATACGACGGACTCCCTCTCCGAGCTCCTGTGTCCTTACACACCCCACAACAGCGATCCCGCCCCCGGCATTCCCTTGTGCCGCACGGCCTCGGCCGTCCCTCGCGTGCCCGCCCCTTGCCTGCCCCGTACCCGCCCTTTGCCGGTTCTTTGCCGCCACCGCCGCCCTACGCGGAGAGCCACTCCGCGACGCCGTCGGTGAGGACGCGCAGGGCCTCCTCCTGGGACACGGGCGCCCTTTTCGGTACGGCGAAGCCGTGATCGCCGCCGGGCACCTCCAGGAACGCGTACGCGCCCGGGGGGAACTCCGCGTGCTTTCCGAAGGTGTCGTTGCCGCCCTGGACGACCAGCGTGGGTACGCCCGTCCCCAGCAGCTCGGCGGCCCGTGACTTCTCCGGCCTGCCCGGCGGATGCAGCGGAAAGCTCAGCGCGAGTACGGAGTGTGCGCCCAGCTCACGCGCCGTACGGCAGACCACGCGCGCGCCGGCGCTGCGCCCGCCCGCGACCACGGGCAGGCCCGGCTTCTCCAGCACGGGCCACAGCGCCCGCCAGGCCGTGTCGAGGGTCCTGGGCGCGGGCGCCACTCTGCGGCCGGCCACCCGCCACGGCTGCTCCACCAGGGCGACGGTGACACCGAGCGGAGGCAGCGCGGCGGCGAGGGCCTGGAGGTCACGCGCCTCGATCCCGCCGCCCGCGCCATGGCCGAGGGCGAGCACCAGCCGGGGCCGGGGCGCCGCGTACCAGGTGATACGGGCGTCCCCGGCCGGCGTCCCGACGCTCTCGCGCTCGGGTGCGTTCCCGGTGGTCTCTGTCGGCTCGCTCGTCACACGCTCATCCTGCCGTGCGGGCCGGTGCCGCGCCGCCCCGGCCCGCATCCGCCGCCCCGGCGCGCGCACCGTCGGGCCCGCCCCGTACGACCCTCGCAACAGGACCCTCAGAACAGCGTGCTCTCCTCCGGCGCGGCCAGCTCCGCCAGCAGCTCGGGCCCGTTGTTGCGGACGCTGCTGACGGCCGTCCCGACGGGATACGCCCGCATCAGACCGGCAGGCGGCGCTTCGAGCAGCTCCCGCAGCTCCTCGGGATCCGTACGGGCCGGGTCCAGCCACGCGTCCCAGCGGTCCGGCGTGAGCATCAGCGGCATCCTGGGATGGATCTCGGCCAGCGACCCCGGTCCCTCGGCGGGAGCGACCGCCAGCGGCGTCTTCTCCGCCTCGGTCGTGATCACCGAGCAGGTCGCCCACCAGGCCTGCGGATGGTCGTCCGGCAGGGTGCGGTCGCGCCAGAACTCGTAGAGCCCGGCCATCGCCATCACCGAGCCGTCGGCCGGCGTCACGAAGTAGGGCTGCTTGCGGGGACGCTTCTTCCTGCCCTGCTCCTCCAGCCGGCGCTCGTCGGAGCCGGTGACCCACTCGTAGTAGCCGTCGGCCGGCAGGATGCAGCGGCGCGCGAGGAAGGGCCTGCGGAACGACGGCTTCTCGTGCACGGTCTCGGCGCGCGCGTTGATCATCCGTGCCCCGCCCTCGGGTGTCTTCGCCCAGGACGGCACGAGTCCCCACTTCAGCCTGCGCAGCTGACGAACCGGGACGGGCTCCGCGGCGTCTTTCACCGGACGCTCCAGAACCGCGTAGACCTCCTTCGTCGGGGCCACGTTCCAGTCGGGAGCGAGGGTCTCCTCGGGCTCCCACTTCTCCACGCCGAAGAGCCCCTGAAGAACTTCCGGGCTCCGGCTCGCCGCATACCGTCCGCACATGAATGCAACACTGCCACGACGCAAACCCAGTTGAGGAGCCGCCCGAGAAATGGCCAGTATCGACTCGACCTCGTTCGCCGATCTGTGGGACCGCGTCTTCGGCACCCAGCCCGCACCGGAGGACTGGCTGGTGGCCCTGGCCGCCGCCCTCGCGCTCGCGGCCGTCGTACCGCGTCCGCTCTGGCGGCTCTCCCGCAACGCGATCACCATCGCGCACGAGGGCGGCCACGGGCTCATAGCCCTGGCCACCGGGCGCCGGCTCGACGGCATCCGGCTGCACTCGGACACCTCGGGCCTGACGGTCAGCCGCGGCAGGCCCACGGGCCCCGGCATGATCCTCACCGCCGCCGCGGGATACACCGCGCCGCCGCTGCTCGGTCTCGGCGGCGCCTGGCTGCTCGCCGCGCACCACATCACGCTGCTGCTCTGGCTGGCGACGGCGCTGCTGCTCGCGATGCTGGTGATGATCCGGAACGCGTACGGGGCACTCACCGTGGTCCTCACCGGTGCCGCGTTCCTGTTGGTCTCCTGGCTGACCGAACCCGCCGTCCAGTCGGCGTTCGCGTACACGGCTGTCTGGTTTCTGCTCCTCGGGGGCGTACGCCCGGCGTTCGAGCTCCAGGCCAAGCGCCGGCGCGGCGGAGCAGGGGATTCGGACGCCGACCAGCTGGGACGGCTCACGCATGTACCACCGGCGCTCTGGCTGTTCCTCTTCCACGCCGTCTCGCTCTGCTCGCTCATCGGCGGCGGACGCTGGCTACTGGGCTTGTAAGCGCCCTGTGCACCTCTTATCACCTTCTCGTTACGCCCCGGTTTCGCCGCTTTTGTTCGGGATCCGCTTCGGTTACGAACCACTAAAGTGATGGCCATGACCGAAAGCTCCGTGCAGCCCGCCCTCTGGCCCGCCCCCTACGCACACGGGGCCGTCGAAGCGACGGTCACCGTGCCCGGTTCCAAGTCGGTCACCAACCGCGCTCTGGTCCTCGCCGCGCTGGCCGCCGAGCCCGGCTGGCTCCGCCGCCCGCTGCGCTCCCGTGACACCCTGCTGATGGCCGACGCCC
>NZ_MAUD01000414.1 GCF_001700515.1 Streptomyces lushanensis | reverse complement strand
TGGAGTGCGGTCCCGAGGCGCGGGAGGTGGACGACTTCCTGCGCCGGCCGCCGGCCCACCCGCTGCTGGTCCCGGCCCGTGAGCTGCTCTGGCACCGGGTGGCCTCGCTCGCCTACCAGGCCCTGCCGCCGTTCGCCCACGCCATCTACGGCCGGGCGGCTCCCTCGCCGGAGGCCGTCGGCCACCGGCTCGCCGCCGCCGGGAAGCTGCTGCGGCGTATCCCGGCGCGGGTGCGCTGGCAGCTTCCGCCGAAGCACATCCTGGGCGCGATGGCGAGGCTCGGCCCCGACACCCGGCCCAGCCCGTACACACTCCAGGGCCGGGCGGCCATACTGGACGGGCCGGGGAGGGCGCAGCGAGGTGACGGGGGCGACAGCACGCGATGGCGGACACCAGGCTGATCCAGGACCGCTACCGGCTGCTCGATCTGATCGGCCGTGGCGGGATGGGCGAGGTGTGGCGGGCGCGCGACGAGTCGCTCGGACGGCAGGTCGCGGTCAAATGCCTCAAGCCGCTGGGGCCGCAGCAGGACTCGTCGTTCACGCGCGTCATGCGGGAGCGGTTCCGCCGAGAGGCACGGGTCGCCGCCGCGCTCCAGCACCGCGGCGTCACGGTCGTCCATGACTTCGGTGAGTACGACGGCGTCCTGTACCTCGTGATGGAGCTGCTCGAAGGACGCAACCTCAGCCAGCTCCTGGAGGACAACCAGCAGCGCCCGCTCCCGGTGCCCGATCTGGTCGACATAGCGGAGCAGATCGCGGACGCCCTCGCCTACACCCATGATCAGGGCATCATCCACCGGGACCTGAAACCCGCCAACATCATGCGGCTCACCGACGGCACGGTGAAGATCTGCGACTTCGGCATCGCGCGCCTCGGCCATGACATCGGTTTCACCTCCCGGCTCACCGGGACGGGCATCGCGATGGGCACGCCGCACTACATGTCGCCCGAGCAGATCGGCGGCGGCCATGTCGACCACCGCAGCGATCTGTACTCGCTGGGCTGTGTCCTGTACGAGATCGCCACCGGCGCCCCGCCGTTCGACCTGGGCGACGCCTGGGCGGTCCTGGTCGGCCACCGGGACACGATCCCGCGTCCGCCCAGCGGGCACCGCGCTGACCTGCCCGGCTTCTTCGACCGGATCGTGCTCGACCTGCTGGCCAAGACACCCGAGGAACGGCCCTCGGACGCGGGCGATCTGCGCCGCCGGATCAGCGGCGCGCGCTCGGCTCCCGGCCCTGGCGTCCGGGACGGCCGCCCCGTGCCGCCCGGCGCCGGTCCGGGTCCCGTGCCGCCCTTCCCCGGCCGCCCGGCGCCGCTGCCGGACGAGGACCGACTGCCGTCCTGGACCCGGGGGATGACCACCGGGCACAAGGCGACCGGCGTGTCCGTCCTGCGGCACACCCCGCCCGACCACACCGCCGGGCTGACGGGCGAGTGGACCACGCACGCCGACCCGCGTCTCGCCGCCGGGACGTATCCGCACCGGGCGCGGCCCACTCCCTCGCCCGAGCAGCTCGCCGTCCTCGCCAGCCGGCACAACGCCGGTCTGAGCCTGGGCAGGCTCGGCCGCTGGGACGAGGCGGGCGAGGTGCACCGCGCGGTCGCGGCCGAGCGTGAGCACGCCCTCGGACCCGACCATCCGGACACCCTCGGCAGCCGGTACGAGGTCGCCTTCACCCTCAGCAGGACCGGGCGGACGGCCGACGCGCTGCGCGAGTTCTCCCGGGTCGTGGAGGGCCGAGAGCGCGCGCTCGGCCCCGACCATCCGGACACGCTGACCGCCCGCCAGGAGATGGCGTACGTCCTCGGACAGCTCGGCCGGCACTTCGAGGCCCACCAGGTGTTCGCGTCGGTCCTCGCCTCCCGTGAGCGCACCATGGGCCCCGACCATCCGGACACCCTGCGCTGCCGTCACAACCTGGCGTACAACCTCAGCCGGCTCGGCCGGCTGGAGGACGCCCACCGGCTGGCCCGCGAGGTCGCCGCCGCCCGCTCCCGGGTGCTCGGCGCCCATCATCCCGACACTCTGGTCACCCAGTACGAGGTGGCCTACACCCTCGGCCTGCTGGGCCGCTGGCCGGAGGCGCTGAGCGCGTACCACGAGGTCGCGGCGGCCCGCGCGCACGTGCTCGGGCCCGACCATCCCGACAGCCTCGCCGCCCGCTACGAGGTCGGCATCAGCCTGGGACGGCTCGGCCGCAGCGGGGAGGCGCTGGAGCTGTACCGCGCGCTGGTCGCCGACCGTATCCGCGTCCATGGCCCGCAGCATCCGGAGACCCTCCGGGCACGGCACGGGCTCGGGGTCAATCTCGGCAGGCTCGCCCGCTGGGCGGAGGCGCTCGGGGAGTCCCGTGATGTCTGCGCGCTCCGTGAACGGGTCCTCGGTCCCGACCATCCCGACACACTCGTCAGCCGCCGGGAGATCGCCGTCGGCCTGGGCTGGCTGGGCCGCTGGGGCGAGGCCCTGGCCGTCTACCGCCAGGTCGCCGACACCCGCGACCGGGTGCTGGGCCCCGCCCATCCGGACGCCCTGGCCAGCCGCAACGACGAGGCGCACTGTCTGGAGCAGCTCGGCAGGGGAGCGGAGGCGGTGGAGCTGTACCGGCAGGTGGCGGCGCTGCGTCAGGGCCACGGCGGCCGGGGCCGCTGAGCGGGCGCCGTCGCATCCGCCGCGTGTTTCCGGTATGTCTCCGGCCGTCCTCCGCCATCTCTGGCCCCGAGATCATCCGCGTGCTACCAAGAGCCATGCCCGCACATGTCTCGTACGACGCCGTCATCGTCGGCGGCGGCCACAACGGTCTGGTCGCCGCCGCCTATCTCGCCCGCGCCGGGCGCTCCGTCCTCGTACTGGAGCGGCTCGGGAACACCGGAGGCGCGGCCGTCTCCAGCCGTCCCTTCGCCGGGGTGGACGCCCGGCTCTCGCGCTATTCGTATCTGGTCTCCCTGCTGCCGGGGAAGATCGTGCGGGAGCTGGGCCTGCGCTTCACCGTGCGCAAGCGGACCGTCTCCTCGTACACACCGCTGGGCGAGGGCGGGCTGCTGGTCGGTGAGGGCCGCACCCGCGCCTCCTTCGCCGCGCTGACCGGCGGCGAGAGGGAGTACGCGGCCTGGCGGGAGTTCTACGCGATGACGGGACGGGTCGCCGAGCGGATCTTCCCCACCCTCACCGAGCCGCTGCCCGCCCGGGAGGAACTGCGCGCGCGTGTCGACGACGCGACCGCCTGGCGGACGCTCTTCGAGGAGCCGATCGGTACCGCCGTCGAGGAGCGGTTCCAGCACGATCTGGTCCGGGGCGTGGTGCTCACCGACGCCCTGATCGGCACCTTCGCCGATGCCCATGACCCCTCACTCGTGCAGAACCGCTGCTTCCTCTACCACGTGATCGGCGGCGGCACCGGCGACTGGGACGTACCGGTGGGCGGGATGGGCGCGCTCACCGACGCGCTGGCGGATGCCGCGCGGTCGGCCGGGGCCGAGATCGTCACCGGGCACGAGGCGACCGGGATCGTCACGGACGGGACCGCCGCCGAGGTCTCCTTCCACGCCGGTGGGAGCGAGGGTACGGTGACGGCCCGTCAGGTACTGGTCAACGCGTCGCCCCAGGCCCTCGCCGCCCTTCTCGGTGAGGAGCCGCCCGTCGCCGCCGAGGGAGCCCAGCTCAAGGTCAATATGCTGCTGCGCCGGCTGCCGCGGCTGCGCGACCGGTCGGTCGATCCGCGCGAGGCCTTCGCCGGTACCTTCCACATCGCCGAGGGATACGAGCAGTTGGCCGCGGCGTACCAGGAGGCGGCGGCCGGCCGGCCGCCGAGCGCGCCGCCCTCCGAGATCTACTGCCACTCCCTCACCGACCCGTCGATCCTCGGTCCCGGGCTCGCCGAGGCGGGTCACCACACACTCACCCTGTTCGGACTGCACACTCCCGCGCGGCTGTTCACCGCGGACAACGACGCCGTACGCGCGGAACTGCTCGCCGCCACGCTCGCCCAGCTCGACGAAAGGCTCGCGGAGCCGATCGCGGACTGTCTCGCGGTGGACGAGAGCGGCCGTCCCTGTATCGAGGCGAAGACCCCGCTCGACCTCGAACGTGAACTGCGGCTGCCCGGCGGCCATATCTTCCACCGGGATCTGTCCTTCCCCTACGCCGCCGAGGAGACCGGACGCTGGGGCGTGGAGACGGCGCACGCGAACGTACTGCTGTGCGGCGCGGGCGCCGTCCGGGGCGGCGGCGTGAGCGGGGTGCCCGGCCACAACGCGGCGATGGCGGCCCTGGGCCGGTGAGCGCGCGCGGCGGCCGAGGACGACGGCGCGGGGCCCGGGCGGGACCGGGTCGGGACGCGGGCGGCTCAACTCTCCGACGCCACCCAGCCGATCGAGCCGATACGGGCCGCGTCCTCGCGCCGTGACTCGTCGAAGACCGTACCGCCGCCGTCCTCGACCCGCAGTCCGTCCACATACGCGCCTCGTCCGACATACAGCCGGTCCGTCGTGTACCGCCAGCGCAGGCCCACCTCCGTACCGCGCCAGGCCGCGAGATCGGCGCTCAGCCGGTGCCAGACGCGGCCCGACCAGCCCGTGGCGGAGCCGGCGGGATGGGCCAGCGGCTCCTGCCCGGCCCGTACGGTCGTGAAGGGCACCGGACGCCAGCTCGCGCCGCCGTCCGCCGACGCCTCCAGGAACAGCGCGTCGGAGCCGGGCTCGGTGTCCCACCACAGCGAGCAGCGCAGCCGTGCGGGCCCGGACCCCGGTGCGGGCGCGAGTGCGAGCGGGGGCAGGGTCAGCGTGGCCGTGGTGGCGCTCGCCATGCCCGAGAACCAGGCCGTGCGGCCTCTCCGCGGCCGGACCGCGACGGCACGTGCCATCCGGTCGGCGGTCGCGACACGCGGCGCGCTCCCGGAACGCCAGCTTCGGACGGGATGCACGGAGTTGGCGAGGACGATCAGGAAGGAGTCGGTCGTCGGGTCGAGAACGAGACTCGTGCCGGTGAACCCGGTGTGGCCCGCCGTGCTCGGAGTGGCCATGGCGCCCATGTACCAGTGCTGGTACAGCTCGAAGCCCAGACCGTGGGCATCGCCGGGGAAGGCGGTGTTGAAGTCGGTGAACATCAGCTCCACGGACTCCGGGCGCAGGATCCTCGCCCGGCCGTAGGCGCCGCCGTTGAGCAGCGTACGGGCGAGGACCGCCAGGTCCCAGGCGCAGGAGAAGACACCGGCGTGCCCCGCGACTCCGCCGAGGCCGAACGCGTTCTCGTCGTGCACCTCGCCCCACACCAGGCCGCGGTCCAGCCCGGACCACGGCCGCCGCGCGTCCTCCGTGGCGGCGATCCTCGGCCGCCAGGAGGCGGGCGGGTTGTAGCGCGTACGGCGCATCCCGAGCGGAGCGGTGATCCCGTCGCGGAGCAGGGTGTCCAGCCGCCGCCCGCTGATCCGCTCCAGGACGAGCTGGAGCGAGATCAGATTCAGGTCCGAGTAGAGATAGGCCGTGCCGGGCGGGTTGAGCGGTGCCTCGTTCCAGAGCAGCTCCAGTTTGCCCTCGTACGTCGGCGCCGTGTAGAGCGGTACCCAGGCCCGGAAGCCGGAGGTGTGCGTCAGC
>NZ_MAUD01000413.1 GCF_001700515.1 Streptomyces lushanensis | reverse complement strand
GCGGTGGCGGCCGGGGCGGCTCTCAAGGCCGCGGAAGGGTGGCTGGAGCGCTCGCGGGAGGGCGACGCGGATCCGTCCTGGCTGGGCTTCTACTCGTACGACAGGTTCGCGGCGGACGCCGCCGAGTGCTACCGCGATCTGAAGGCGCCGCGCCAGGTACGCCGCTTCACGGAGCAGGCGCTCTCCCGGCCGACGGAGGAGTTCGTACGCTCGCACGGACTGCGCCTGGTGGTGAGCGCCGTCGCCGAACTGGAGTCGGGCAATCTCGACGCGGCGTGCGCGGCGGGCACCCGGGCGGTGGAGGTGGCGGGCCGGATCTCCTCGGCGCGTACGACCGAGTACGTACGGGATCTGCTGCACCGCCTGGAGCCGTACGGGGACGAGCCCCGGGTGGTGGAGCTGCGGGAGCGCGCGAGGCCGTTGCTGGTGGCACCGGCGTAGGGCCGCCGACAATGCGCGCGCGAGGCCGGGAACCCGGCCCTGTCACAGCCGGAACCGGAAGCCCGTCCCGCCCGTGGACCCGGCCGCCGGCGGCACCTCGTGCCGGTCTGCCGTACCGGTCTGTCGATTCGTGGTTTAAGCGCGTTGTCGGCGGGCCAGTGCACTATCGGGGTGGGAGGTGGCGCACGCGATGAGCGGACGCGTGGGATTCGACTGCGAAGTGCTGGTGGTCGGCGGCGGGATCGTCGGCCTGTCGACGGCGTACGCGATCACACGCGCCGCGCCGGGCACGCGCGTGGTGGTGCTGGAGAAGGAGCCGGGCCCCGGGCGCCATCAGACGGCCCACAACAGCGGGGTGATCCACAGCGGTGTCTACTACCGCCCCGGCTCGC
Organism: Streptomyces lushanensis; assembly: GCF_001700515.1. Classification (GTDB taxonomy): domain Bacteria; phylum Actinomycetota; class Actinomycetes; order Streptomycetales; family Streptomycetaceae; genus Streptomyces; species Streptomyces lushanensis. The sequence continues at coordinate 9,165 of NZ_MAUD01000413.1, read as the reverse complement.
TCAAGGCGCGGTACGCGGTGCGCGGCTCCGCCGAGCTGGTCAAGTTCTGCGCCGAGTACGGCATCGCGCACGAGGTCACCGGCAAGCTGATCGTCGCGACGGAGCGGGACGAGCTGCCCCGGCTGCACGCCCTGGTCCAGCGCGGCAGGGAGAACGGCATCCCGGTGCGGGAGCTGGGCCCCGCCCAGATCACCGAGTACGAACCGCAGGTGCGCGGCCTCGCGGCGATCCATGTCGGCACCACCGGCGTCTGCGACTTCCAGGCGGTCGCCGAACAGCTCGCCGAGTCCGCGGGCGCGACGGGCGCCTCCGTGCGGTACGACGCCGAGGTCACGGCCGTCGACCGCCGCCCCTGGGGTGTCGCGGTCCGTACGGCGGCCGGGGACGTGGTCAGGGCGCGCGTCCTGGTGAACTGCGCGGGGCTCCAGTGCGACCAGGTGGCACGGCTCGCGGGCGACGACCCCGGGATGCGGATCGTGCCCTTCCGCGGTGAGTACTACGAGCTGGCCAGGCCCGGTCTGGTCCGGGGGCTGGTCTATCCGGTGCCGGACCCGGCGTTCCCGTTCCTGGGCGTGCATCTGACACGCGGCATCGACGGAGCCGTCCACGTCGGACCGAACGCGGTCCCCGCGCTGGCCCGCGAGGGCTACACCTGGCGGACCGTACGGCCCGCCGAGCTGGCCGGCACCCTCGGCTGGCCCGGCTCGTGGCGCACGGCACGCAAGCACTGGCGGTACGGCGCGGGCGAGCTGCACCGCTCGCTCTCGAAGCGCGCCTTCGCGACGGCCGTCCGCAGACTGCTCCCCGCGGTCAGGGACGCGGATCTGCGCCCGGCGACGGCCGGTGTACGGGCCCAGGCGGTGCTGCGGGACGGCACGCTGGCCGATGACTTCCTGATCCGGGAACGCCCGCGTACGGTCCATGTCCTCAACGCCCCCTCACCCGCGGCGACGGCTTCACTGCCGATCGGCCGGGAGGTGGCGAGGCGGGCGCTGGCGATGCTGGGCGAGGGCTGAGGCGCGCGGATCGCGAGAGGACGAGGGCGCCACGGAGCTCGGACGGCGGCTCGCAGTTCCGCACCGCGACCAGCCGGTCCGCCCTCTTCGACCGGCCTCCCCGCCCACCGCATCAGGTCAGTCGCGGGGCGACCTCGGCCGTGATCCACTCCATCGCCCTTCCGACATGCTCAGCCGCGACAGGCAGCCACAGGGTGCAAGCGGTGAGCCCTGCCTCGGCGAGCCGCCCGAGGTCGTCGGCGACGCTCGCCGCGGTGGGCGCGGCGCCGCCGAGTGGTCGTCCCGGTGGCGGAACCACCGCGGGGATACCGGGCGGGGTGAGGAACGCGGCCGAGGCGAGCGTCAGGCGGCCGGCGTTCCCCGTATCGCCGGCGAGGTCATGCAGGCGTCGCCGGACGTCACTGACCTCCGCGGCGTCGGCGCCGGTGCCGTACCAGCCGTCGCCGAACCGCAGCACACGGCGCAGGGCGGCGTCGCTGTGGCCGCCGACCCACACGGGCGGACCGCCGACGGTGAACGGGGGCACTCCCAGGCGCGCCTCGCGCAGTGTCGTGAACGGCCCGTCGAAGTCCGCGGGTCGTCGGGTCCACAGGGCCTTGGCCGCGGCGAGGTGGTCATCGGTACGCGCACCGCGTTCACGGGCGGGCACGCCGACCGCGGTGAACTCGTCAGGGTTCCATCCGGTGCCCACGCCCAGGATCAGACGGCCGCCGGACACCACGTCCAGGGTGGCGGCCTGGTTGGCGAGTACCAGCGCGGGATAGTACGGAGCGACGAGTACGGACGTCAGCAGCCGCAGGCGCGTCGTCGTCCCCGCGACGGCCGACAGCAGAACAAGCGGGTCCGTGTCGAGGCCGAAACCGCTCTCCAGGAGGCGGTTGCCGACCGCGACGTGATCGAAGCCCAGTTCTTCCGCGTGGCGTGCGGCGCGGAGCACGCTCGCTCCGTCGTCCAGCGGCCAGCGCGGCTGGAGGGAGACGCCGAGGCGCAGCAGGGGCATGCGGGTGCCTTTCGGTGGCAGTCCGGTGGGCGACACGACGATCACCCGACCGCCCCGTCACCACACCCAACCCGCACGCCGCCCCGATTTCATCCCGGCAAGGGGCAGCAGATCACCATCGCTCCACGTGGTACTCCCCGGCTGACGCGGCGAACTCCACACCCGGCGGACCCTCCCCGCCGGAGCGCTTCGGCCGAGCCGCCGGTTCTTGCGCAGGGCGGCGAAGAGCCCCACCGCTCCAAAGGCGTAACGCTTGAGGAAGGGCAGGGCTCAGCGCTGAGGCGCGCGGATCACGCGTCGAGGGTACGGACGAACCCGTCGGCCTTGACGCCCGCCACGAACGAGGCGAACGCGGCGGTGCGGCCTTGCTCACAGCTTCCGGACCATGACGGCATACAGCGGGGAGTCGCCGGAGGGCTTTGCCTCGCCTGCCTTGCTGTAGTCCCAACGCTCGTACAACGCCTGAACTCTGGGGTGTCCGGTATCCACCGTGAGCGTGACCATGTCGGCCGCCACCGGTCCGAGCAGCGCGTCGTGGATCTGCCGCGCACGTCCGGTACCACGCCATCGGGGAACCACCATGAGTTCGGACAGCGCGAACACGGAGCCCCTGAGGCCGCAAGGACGCCGGTGCCCCTTCCACCAGCCACCCGGCTTGAACATCGAGCCGTACGCGTAGCCCACCGGACCGCCCTCCTCCCAGCCGGAAACGCACTGCCAGTCCTCCCGCGAGGACCACAGGTCAACGAAGTGGGAGAAGCGCTCACGCGAGTGGAACGGGTCCGGATCGCCGGCATACGCCTCGTCGTGGATGTCCAGCAGCAGCGAACGCACGTCCCGCGCGTCCGCGTGCGTGTAGCGCTTCAGATCCATCGCGCGGACTCCTCGATCCACTCGACGACTTCAGGCGCCTTCGAGCCCGGGGCTACGAGCATCTTGCGCGTGGCGGTGAGAAGCCCCGCCGCTCTGAGGAGGAACGGCGGGGCTCAGTGCCGGGGCGCACAGATCACGCGTCGAAGGTACGGACGAACCCGCCGGCCTTGACGCCCGCCACGAACGAGGCGAACGCGGCGGCGGGGACGTTCAGAACGGGGCCGCTCGGGTCCTTGGAATCACGGACGGGAACCACGCCGGTAGCGGACGCGTACGCGGGGGCCCACTCGACGCAAGTGCCGCCGTTGCCGCTGTAGGAGGACTTGACCCAACGGGGGGAATCGTTCGTCATGGAGTGCCCTTTCACGCGCCGAAGCCGCGAACGAACTCGCTGGCCTTGACGCCCTCAATGAACGAGGCGAACGCACCAGCGGAGACATTCAGAACCGGACCGCCCGGGTCCTTGGAATCACGGACGGGAACCACGCCGGTAGCCGACGCGTACGCGGGGGCCCACTCGACGCAAGTGCCGCCGTTGTCGCTGTAGGAGGACTTGACCCAACGGAGTTCGGTCGTGGTCGTGGTTGTCACGGAGTGCCCTTTCGTACCTTATTGATCATCTCAACCGATGCCGCTTGCGACAGCGATACCGCTTGTAGTTGATGGTAGGCCGTCAACATGCTCCGGACGTATACGAGTTCGCGCTCCAGGTGTCCGTGCGTCTGGGACTCCACATACGAGACAACGGAGTAATCCGACAGGGTGAGCAGGTTGACCGGTCGATTAAACGTCCTGCGCTCCCCTATCTCGTACGGGGCAATATGCAGCGCGGTGTTGGGGAGCTCGGCGAACTCGACCAACCGATCAAGCTGAGCCGCCATGACCTCGGGTCCGCCCACCGGCCTGCGGATGCAGCTCTCATCCATGACCACCAGGACCATGGGAGGACGGGACCGTACCAGCGCGGCCTGCCGCTCGACCAGGAACGAAGCACGCTCATCTGCCTGTTCGCGCGTGATGGCGCCCCGATGTACGGCGCTGTCCACCAGCACCTGCGCGTACTCCAGGGTTTGAAGAAGCCCCGGAATGATCCCGACCTCGAACAACCTGATCTCTACCGCTCGGCCCTCAAGTCCGACGTACTCAGGGAAGCCTTCCAGCAGCGAACCGTGCCGCATCTCGGCCCACTCGCGTTCGAACGAGTCGGCCGTACCGACCGTCCCAAAGGCGAGATCGAGCTTGCGCGAGAGCGGGAGGGTCGGCGGTTTGCGAGCAGTTTCAAGGGCGGAAATATGCTGGCTGGAATATTCCGTACGCCCGGCTAAGTCTTCTTGATTCCAGCCGCGATCCTCCCGCAACTTGCGCACACGGGCGCCGTACGCAGCTCGTGGACTGCTCTCAGGGTTCAACTCCCGGCGATTGACCATGCGTTACTGGCCCTTCCTTCGCTCCTGATTACTTGAAGGGATTTCGACTATAGGCCACTCTGAGTGCCCCCGGTAGCCGTTTCGCTACGGAGAGGAGTCGAACCTTGCCCTGGAAGCAGCGCACTCCCCTCAAGTCCCGCAGCGGCGCAGCCGAGTTGGCCGAGAACGAAAAGGGCAGACGGAGGGCGTGTGACATGTACGGGAACCGCAGGCCGGAGTCAACGAGCAGCACTGTGGTGCTGCGGTGGAGCCGGGATCCGAGGTGTGTGGCTCTGGCGCGGCTGGAGTTGCGTAAGGCGCTTGCCGGTTGGGGGCTGTCGGAGCTGGAGGACTCGGCGGTCCTGATCGTGTCCGAACTGCTCAGCAACGCCGGACTGCACGCCAGGGTGACGCCGGAGCAGATCATCGAGACGCGTTATTTCCGCAGTACGGGGGGTCTGCGGATCGAGGTGCACGACGGTTCGCCGGTCCGGCCGCAGCCGCGTACACCGGATCCGGAGGCGACGGACGGGCGCGGGCTGCTCCTGGTCGACGCGCTGGCGGACGAGTGGGGTGTGGCCGACCGGGCAGGGCCGGGGAAGATGATCTGGGCGGCGCTGTCCGTACCGAGGGCCTCGGCGGACGGGGGGCCGGGGCGTGGCTGACCTGTCGGCGGCAGAGGGCGACCGGCCTCCGTTCGGCGCGGCGCGGCCGGATGTCGTCCCGTACATCTCCTGCTGGTCCTCCGAACACCGCCCGCCGGGGCTGGTCGTGACCAGGGGCGCGGGCATCGCGTACGACGACGAGGGACCGTACGAGCGCGACGACCTGGGCGTGCTGTGGAAACGGATCGGGTACAGCCCGGGCAAGGGGCGTCCGGAGTTCGGGAAGGTGCACTTCCTGCGCCAGCGGCGGGCCATGCGGAAACTGCTGTGCCAGATCTGCGGCGGGCCGTCCGACCGCGGCCCCGAGGGAACGCTGTGGCTGGTCGGCGAGGACGCGGAGGATCCGGAACTCCGGAAGCCGGGGTACGTCACCACGCACCCGCCGCTGTGCGTGCCGTGCGCGGTGACCTCGGTCGGGGTGTGCCCGCACTTGCGGACGAGGTATCTGGCACTGCGGGTACGGACGTTCGCGCTGACGGGGGTGCACGGGGCGCTGTACCGGCCGGACGGACTGTTCCCGGTGGCGTACTCCGCGGAGGGCGCGTCCTTCGGGAGCCGGCGGCTCTCCTGGGTCCTGGCGACTCAATTGGTCATGGAATTCGGGGAGTTCACGGTCGTGGACCTGGACGCCGAACACGCGGCCCACCGGAAGCGGACCGAGGCGCGGCACAGAATCTTCGGCGAAGGCCCGACCCGGGCCCCCAGGTAGCCGGAGGAGCGGCCCACCGGGAACGCCAACGGCGAGCCGACCGCGCGACTCGCGTCCTCGACGGGTCCTGGCAAGTTCCGGCAAGTCCCTCGCTCCGCAGCGCGGCCACGGGGCAAGCTCTGGCACACCATCGTTATCGGTGTTCGAGGAGGACATCATGGCCCTGATCAAGCTCGGGAAAGACCCGGAGAGTCCCAGCGGCGGCTCGCCCACGATCTACCTCGACGATGCGCGGGACAACTACCTCGTGCAGGGGTGGAAGGTGGAGGACGCCGAGCGCCTGGAACAGATGGACATCCCCGGCCACGAGTCGGTGGTGGAGATCCCCCGGCGCGTGGTCCGGTTCTTCCTGGAGATGGAGCAGAGCGCCGAGGACACCGGCCCGGAGGTGAAGAGGGATGACGAGAACCCTGGCGTTCGATGAGCTGTTCCGCGGCTGCCGCAGGACAGCCGTCCATCTGGAGATGCGGGACGCCTACATGAAGTCGGACCCGGCCTTCGTCGACTGGAGAGCCGGTAAGACCCTCGACCCCGCCGTACGCTGGGCCGACTGGCACGCCGTCGTCACGGAGGCGACCGCACGAGGTGTCGCGGTTCGCCGGGCACGCATCGTGTCGACGCCGGTCAGCGAGTACATCCGCTTCGAGCACGCGGTAACGGACGGGCTGAACATCGCCGCGGGGGAAGACGTGCGCTGGCTCTCGCGCCGCCGAGCGACGGACGTCGCACTCCCGGGTAACGACTTCTGGCTGTTCGACTCCAGCCTCGTTCTCCTCAATCACTTCGACGGCGAGGGCGAGAACATGGAGACGGAGCTCACGGAGGACCCTGAGGTGGCGAAGCTCTGTGAGTCGGCCTTCGAGGCCGTGTGGAAGCGGGCGACGCCCCATGCAGAGTTCGAGTTGTCCTGACAGGCCGGACAGCGCCGTCGCGACGCCATGACATCGCCGTCTTCGAGCGTTCAGGAAGCCCGCAAGGCTCTCGGGAAACGCGACGGGCGCGGGTCAGGGCGAAGCTTCGGCGAGGGACACTGGCAGACAGGCGGGAGCGGCGCGGTAGGTGCGGCGTGGGGGGTGCCCGTGCGCTCCGTAGAATCGGTGCGTTGCAGCCGAGTGTGAGAAGACCGGGATGACTGAGATGGCCGAGGCGACCGAGTCCGTCGGGCGCGGCACGACCCACGGGAACGGCGGCGTCGGGGCAGCCGAGCGGGCCGGGGCGCGCATGATGAGCCGGATGTTTCCCGACGGCACCGGGCCCGCCGCCGATCCCGCGGGCTCGCACTTCGAGCGGCGCATCCGCAGCTTCCAGCCGCGCCGCAGCCGTGTCACCACGGGCCAGGCCGACGCGCTGCGCCGGCTGTGGCCCGTCTGGGGCCTGGACATCGACGGCCGGCGGGTGCTGGATCCGTACGAGCTGTTCGGCGGGCTGCCGGTCGTCCTGGAGATCGGCTTCGGGATGGGCGAGGCCACCGCGCGCATGGCCGCGGACGACCCGGGCACCGGGATACTCGCGGTCGACGTGCACACGCCGGGCCAGGGGAATCTTCTGCGGCTCGCGGAGGAGAACGGGCTCTCCAACGTCCGGGTGGCCAACGGCGACGCGATCATCCTGCTCAGGGAGATGCTGCCGCCCGAGTCCCTCGACGGACTGCGGGTCTACTTCCCCGATCCCTGGCCCAAGAAGCGCCATCACAAGCGGCGGCTGATCCAGCCGGAGTTCCTCACGCTGACGGCGAGCCGGCTGAGGCCCGGGGCCCTGCTGCACTGCGCGACCGACTGGGAGCCGTACGCCGAGCAGATGCTCGCGGAGCTGACGGCCCACCCGGGCTTCGAGAACACGCGGCCGGACGGCGGATACGCGCCACGGCCCGCGTTCCGGCCGCTGACCCGGTTCGAGGGCCAGGGGCTCGACAAGGGGCATGTCGTCCGTGATCTGCTGTTCCGGCGCGTGCCGGAGCTGCCCGATCTGCCGAAGCTGCCCGATCTGCCGGAAACACCGGATCCGGCGGGGCGGCCGGAGCAGCCGTCCGCCTGATGCCTCCGGCCCCGGGATCGGCCCGTAACCGGTGGTAGCGGCACAGGCACCATCGCCGGTGTCAGTGCCTCTCGTTAGGGTCGTCGGGTGTCCGAACCCTCTGAGCGGCGCCCCGATCCGGGCCCGGCGATCCCCGTCCACGAGCTGCGGTCCCAGCTCGTCGAGCGGTGGACCGCCGGGCCGGAGCCTGCCCGCGGGCGCTATCGCCCGCGTCGCGCCTTCTGGCGTCACCGGGCGGTGCGCGCGGGAGCGGTGATCACGCTGCTCGCCCTCTGCGGCCTGGTGATCCTGGCGCTCGTGCGGGACCAGACCGGCACCGAGGGGTTTCTGGTCGGCCTCGGGCTCGCCGTCCTGCCCGTTCCGCTCCTGATCGCGGCCTTCCGATGGCTGGACCGCGTCGATCCCGGGCCCTGGGGGAATCTGCTGTTCTCGTTCGCCTGGGGCGCCTTCGCCGCCGCCCTGGTCGCGATCATCGCCAACACCTTCGCGACCCGGTGGATAGCCATCGCCACCGCCGATCCGGCGGGCGCGGAGTCCCTGGGCACCACGGTGATAGCGCCGGTCGTGGAGGAGAGCGCCAAGGCCGCGGCGATCCTGCTGCTCTTCCTGTTCCGCAGACGGGACTTCACCGGGCTGGTCGACGGGGTCGTGTTCGCGGGCTTCACCGCCACCGGCTTCGCCTTCACCGAGAACATCCTCTATCTCGGCAGCGCCTTCGGCGAGGACCGCAGCGCGGACAGCGCGGGCCTGCCGTCCATCACGGCGGCGACCTTCTTCGTCCGGGTGGTGCTGTCGCCGTTCGCGCACCCGCTCTTCACCGTGCTCACGGGCATAGGCTTCGGACTCGCCGCGGCGGCGGCCCGCCACCAGAGGATCCGCCGGTTCGTCCTCCCGCCGCTCGGCCTGGCGCCGGCGATGGGTATGCACGCGCTGTGGAACGGCTCGACGTCGATCTTCGGCCCGTTCGGCTTCTACCTGGTGTACGCGGTGTTCATGGTGCCGGTCTTCGGGCTGCTGACCTGGCTGGCGATCTGGAGCAGACAGCGCGAGCTGCGTACGGTCTCGGCCGAGCTGCCCGCGTACGCGGCGGCGGGCTGGCTGCCGGTGTCCGCGCCCGAGGCGCTCTCCTCGATGCGGGCGCGGACGGTGGCGCGCGACTTCGCGGCCCGTACGTACGGCTCTCAGGCGTCCCGGTCGGTGGGTGAGTACGAGGCGTTCGCGACGTCCCTGGCGTTCCTGCGCCACGAGGCGCGGCGCGGCGGGGCCGGCCCGGACTTCGTGGAGCGCGAGCAGGAGCTGCTGCACCATCTGTGGCAGCGCAGGGAGACGGCCGGGCCCGCGCTGACGTATGCCGCGCGGGCCACGGGCCGGGTGCCGGTGCCGCCGCCGTACATCGACTACGACGGCTACAACCCGTACCGCCAGTGATGACGGCCGTACGACGGCCGTCATCACTGGCGGT
>NZ_MAUD01000412.1 GCF_001700515.1 Streptomyces lushanensis | reverse complement strand
CCGCGCCCGCGGGGATGGACCAGCATCCGCTCAAGGTTCCGCCGGACGGAGGGGCTGCTCCCCGCGCCCGCGGGGATGGACCCAAGCCGACCGCGACGAGCGGGACCGGGCGCGGCTGCTCCCCGCGCCCGCGGGGATGGACCCGCGGCCATGGACGAGCGCGAGAAGAACGCTCCCTGCTCCCCGCGCCCGCGGGGATGGACCCAAAACACTGACGGCCCCCGCCATCACGAATCCCTGCTCCCCGCGCTCGCGGGGATGGACCCGCCGGGGCTGTTCGGGACCAGCGGCCCCAGATCTGCTCCCCGCGCCTGCGGGGATGGACCCACCGAGGACGGGGGCGTCCGGCAAGGCTGGTGTCTGCTCCCCCGCGCTTGCGGAGGATGGACCTAACTTGTCAGATTCCGAGCCGGTGGAGTCGCGTGGGGCGCCGTTCTTGGTTGAGCGGAAACCAGAGGTTTTTCCTAGGTGAGGCGAACGCTTCCCTGGCGATTGGCGGGCTTCCAAAGACAGGCGCACACAGGCAAGCCGTGGATTTGGCGCTGGGGATCCGCAGGACTGGTGACTGGCCGGACCCGCGAGTTGTCCGGGTTCGTGCACGGGTGCGACGTGAGCGAGGGCGCCACGGCAGCACGGACTCTCCGGACCCCGGCTCTGACGCTCGACGGATTGCACCACCAGCCGAGCAGGTAAATGACGATTGCCGGGCAGAGCTGCGAGACGGGCGCAGCAACTTCAACGGTCATTTTATCCGCCAATCATGTAATTCGCATTATCGACGAGCCTGGTACTGGCATGGCCCAACCGGGTCTGACGTTTTGAACTATGGCAGAGGCTATCCCTGAATTGCGGGCGTTCGATACCGCCGCGCCGTGAGTTAGATGTGTCCAAGATTTAACTTCTAGCGTTGCTGGCAATTAAATCCTGGCGTTGCCGCTCGTGATCCCCAGACGGGTTGGCGCAGGGTTACCTCGCTCTGTTTCGGCGAGAGTGATGCTAATCCCCGCAGGCGCGGGGAGCAGGCGGATAATAAGAGTGAAGATGAAACTTCTAGCGGGTACATCCGGTTTGCTCCGGATCTTGAATATTCCCGCAGGTATAACCGGGCCACCGTTCGCACGCGGTTCTCGTACGCTCATGGCTCCAGCCATTTTCCCCGCATCGGCGGGGAGCAGATCTTGGGTCAACCGTAATCGATCCAAACCTGTTGGCGGGTACTTGGGTCTATCGGGAGAGCGGACGCATCCTTGATGGCCGTCCCGTCGTGCGCTGTCGCGCTGTCGCGCTGTCCGCTTTCCGTTGAGTCTGCCTATATTTGACCGATCCTGATCGATTCACCGAACGTAGCGCACGCTCCACGCGGCGCCCTGTTAAATGACCGCCGTGCGTAACGACAGGGCTCAGCCCGCAAGTCTCGGTGGCCGGTTGACGGCCGCTGCCCGGACCGTGTGGGCCAAGCACGATCGGACCACCGAGAAGTGGCTGCCCTTGTGGCGGCACATGGCTGACAGCGCTGCCGTCGCCGGGCTGTTGTGGGAGCACTGGTTGCCGCGCAATGTGAAGGGAATGGTGGCGGAGGTCCTTCCCGGGGGAGAGGACGACGGGCGGCGGCTCGCCGTGTGGCTGGCGGGAACACATGACATCGGAAAGTGCACGCCGGCTTTCGCCTGCCAAGTGGACGAGCTGGCACAGGTGATGGCGTCCGCCGGTCTCGGGATGCGTACCCAGAAACAATTCGGCGACGACCGCCGGATGGCTCCGCACGGGCTTGCCAGCCAGATGCTGCTCCAAGAATGGCTTGAGGAGCGGCATGGATGGACGCGACGGGCCTCGGCCCAGTTCTCCGTGATGGCAGGAGGCCACCACGGTGTCCCGCCGGATTACATGCAGATCCACAACCTCGACGCTCGCCCGGAGCTGTTGCGGACCCCCGGCCCGGCGGAGGCCGTCTGGGCACGCGTGCAGAAAGAGCTGCTGGATGCGTGCGCGGATGTGTTCCAGGTGGACGATCGGCTCGGCGACTGGCAGAAAGTGAAGCTGCCGCAGACGGTTCAGGTGTTGCTCACCGCCACGGTGATCGTGTGCGACTGGATTGCCAGCAATCCTGACCTTTTTCCTTACTTTCCCGAAGACCACTCCCGTAGTGATGCCGAACGGGTGGCTGCGGCATGGGAAGGTTTGAGGCTGCCGACTCCCTGGGCACCGGTCGAACCACCTGGATGCGTGACCGAGTTGTTCGCTTCGCGCTTCGCGCTTCCCTCCGGCGCGTCAGTGAGGCCCGTACAGGAACAGGCTGTTGCAATGGCCCGCGGTATGGCACGGCCGGGAATGCTTGTCATCGAGGCGCCCATGGGGGAGGGGAAGACCGAAGCGGCGCTCGCGGTGGCAGAGGTGTTCGCTGCTCGCTCAGGTGCGGGAGGATGCTACGTCGCGCTGCCCACCATGGCGACCAGCAACGCCATGTTCCCGCGGCTGTTGGACTGGCTCAACCGGCTTCCGGGATTCGTACCGCCCGCGCCGGACGCGCCCCCGGGCAGCGGTGAGTGGTCGGTACTGCTGGCCCACGCCAAGGCGGCGCTCCAGGAGGACTACGCCCTTCTGATGCGGGAAAGCCACCGCACCATCGCCGCCGTGGACGCGTACGGCGCCGACGAACGTCCTGCCGCTCCGGCCGGGGCCGCTCCAACCGGGCTGATCTCCTCGGAAGGGAAGGCCGCATCCGCCGACCTCGTCGCACACCAATGGCTGCGAGGCCGCAAGAAGGGGCTGCTCGCCTCATTCGCGGTCGGGACGATCGACCAGTTGCTGATGACCGGCCTTAAGAGCCGGCACTTGGCGCTGCGGCACCTGGCCATGGCCGGCAAGGTCGTCGTCATCGACGAAGTGCACGCCTACGACGCATACATGAACACCTACCTTGACCGTGTGCTGTCGTGGCTGGGGGCCTACCGCGTTCCGGTGATCGTCCTATCAGCGACACTTCCGGCCTCCCGGCGGAGGGAGTTGGCGGAGGCGTATACGGGCGCCGACGCTGCGGAGGTGGCAGCCGCATCCGGTTACCCGCTGCTGACCGCGGTGGCCCCCGGTGCGGTATCCGTGACGGCGTCGCCCGCCGCCTCCGGCCGTCGTACCGACGTGGAGTTGGAGCGTCTCGATGACGACGTGAGCGTGCTGGCCGATCGGTTGGTTGAGGAACTGGCCGATGGGGGCTGTGCCTTGGTTGTCCGCAACACCGTCGACCGGGTGACGGACACCGCAGCCGTACTACGGGAGAGGTTCGGCGCTGAGCACGTCACCGTGGCGCATGCGCGCTTCATCGACGTCGACCGAGCCCGTAAGGACGCATCACTGCTGGCCCGCTTCGGACCGCCGGACCACGACGGCACGTCCCCGCAACGACCGTTCGGGGCGCACATCGTGGTGGCCAGCCAAGTGGCCGAGCAGTCGCTGGATGTGGACTTCGATCTGCTGGTGACCGACCTGTGCCCGGTGGACCTGCTGCTCCAGCGGATGGGGCGGCTGCACCGCCACCCGCGTGGCGAGCACCAGAACGAGCGTCCGCCACGCTTGCGGCGGCCTCGCTGCCTGGTGACCGGTGTCGACTGGCAGACGCGGCCTGCCCCCGAGAGCGTACGGGGTTCGCGCACCGTCTACGGTGCCTACCCTTTGCTGCGTTCCCTTGCCGTCCTGGCCCCGTACTTGGGCACCGGCGACGGCCCGGCCCGGCCGGTACGCCTGCCGGAGGACATCTGCCCGCTCGTCCAGCGGGCCTACGGCACGGACGAGCCCTGTCCACCGCAGTGGGCAGAGACTGTCGGCCAGGCACGCGCCGCGCATGAAGAGGTCAGTGCCGGACAGCGGCAGAAGGCCCGCGTTTTCCGGTTGGACGAGGTACGCAAGGCCGGGCGACCGCTCATCGGCTGGATCGACGCAGGCGTCGGGGACGCGGACGACAGTCGGGCCGGACGGGCACAGGTCCGTGACAGCCGGGAGAGTCTGGAGGTCCTGGTCGTGATGCGCCGGGCCGACGGGACTCTGTGCACCTTGCCCTGGCTGGACAAGGGCCGGGGCGGTCTCGACCTCCCGACCGACGCGGTGCCGTCGGCTCGCGCCGCGCGTGCGGCCGCCGCGAGCGGTCTGCGGTTGCCGTACCACTTCTCCTTGCCCCAGGAATTGAAAAGGGCTCTCGCCGAACTGGAGGAGCTCTACATCCCGGCCTGGCAGGAAAAGGAGAGCCACTGGCTCGCCGGGGAGTTGGTCCTCGCGCTCGACGAGGATTGCCGGACCTCGTTGGCGGGGTGGTACCTGTCCTACGACCCGGACGAAGGACTTCTGGTGACCCGGGACGAACCAAGCAAGAAGGAGGAGCTGGTACGGCGGGGCGAAGCACCGTCCTTCGAATTGACCAACCGACCCTGGCTACCGGTGCAGTTCACCGACGGCCAGGAGCGTGAGCTGTCGTTACTGGAGCTGTTCGACCAGGCCGGCGACATCCGTCGGCTCGTCGGGGATCTCCCGACCCAGGACTTCGCCCTGATCCGCCTGCTACTGGCGATCCTCCATGACGCGCTCGGCGACGACCCGGAGGACGGCCAGACCCCGGCCGACACCGAGGCGTGGGGCGAACTGTGGCTGGAGGAAGCACCGTTCGCGCCGGTCGCCGACTACCTGGACCGCCACCGCGACCGGTTCGACCTGTTGCATCCGGAACACCCCTTCTTCCAGGTCGCCGGGTTGCGTACGGCCAAGGACGAGATCTCTTCGCTCAACCGGGTCGTGGCCGATGTGCCCAACGGCGAGCCGTTCTTCAGTATGAGAAGGCCGGGCGTCGACCGGCTCGGTTTCGCGGAGGCGGCTCGCTGGCTGGTCCATACCCAGGCGTTCGATTCATCGGGCATCAAGTCGGGTGCTGTGGACGATCCTCGGGTGAAGGCGGGCAAAGGCTATCCGCAGGGCTTGGCCTGGGCGGGGAATCTCGGTGGGATTCTGATCGAGGGGGACACTCTCCGCGAGACGCTGCTGCTCAACCTCATGGCCGCGGACATGACCGGTCGGCATACGGACAGGGCCGACCGACCGGCCTGGCGGGCGGCGCCCTGCGGGCCGGCCGAGGCGAAGGATCTCTCACAACGACCCTACGGTGTAAGGGACCTGTACACCTGGCAGTCCCGTCGCATCCGGCTGCACCACGACACCGACGGCGTTCACGGTGTTGTGCTGGCCTACGGCGACCGCCTCGAACCGCACAACAAGCAGGGATACGAGCCCATGACGGGCTGGCGGCGCAGCCCCGCGCAGGAGAAGAAGCGCGGAGAGCCGCTGGTGTATCTGCCCCAGGAGCACGACCCGTCGCGGACGGCCTGGCGCGGTCTGAAGGGGCTGCTCGCTGGCCAGGAGCAGGGGACCGCGATGCGGCAGGACGGGGCCCAACGTCTCACGCCCGGAATTGTGGAGTGGGTCGCACGGCTCGCGACCGAAGGGTTCCTGCCGCATCGGCACCTGATCCGCACCCGCGTCGTCGGCGCGAAATACGGAACCCAGCAGTCGGTGATCGACGAGGTGGTGGACGACGGGGTGCTGATGCCCGTGGTCCTTCTCCACCGCGACGACCGGCGTTACGGACAGAGGGCCCTGGACGCGCTCAAGGACGCGGAAGAGGCTGTCCAGGCGCTCGGCGACCTCGCCGCCGACCTAGCCCTGGCCGCCGACTCCGATCCCGAGCCGCGTAAGAACGCGGCACGTGACCTGGGATTCGGCACCCTCGACACCCCGTACCGCCACTGGTTGAGGGAACTCGGCACGGCTTCCGACCCGGATCGACAGCGCGACCGCTGGAAACGGGACCTGCGCCGCATCGTCGGGGACCTCGGCGCCGGGCTGCTGGACGACGCGGGGCTCGCCGCGTGGGAGGGCCGCGTCGTGGAGGCGCGGGGCGGACCGCGCTGGCTGAACGACGCTGCGGCCGAATCACGCTTCCGCACCCGGCTCAGTCGGCTCCTGACCACCGACAGCGACGGCCCCCCACCTTCGACGCCCGCCCAGCCCGCTTCTGTGGAGTCGCCGGCATGACCACAACTGTTTCTACCGCCGCAACCGTCTCCGCCCCAGGAACCGGCCCCCGGCAGGCACCGCTCGGTCCTGTCGGCGCTGCCGTCCACCAGCACATCAACGCTCTACAGCGTGGCTATCTGGACGACCGGAGTGACGCGGTAAGCACCCTGGCCCGGCTGCGGCGTGGCATCGGCTGCTCCGCCGGGGAGGCACCCGATCTGTGGGGTCTGATCGGCACCGAACCGCTGTACGCGCGTTACGAACGCGGCGAGGTGGCCGAAGAGGCGATGTGTTGGGCCGAGGAGGCGGCGTACGCAGCGGTCACCCTGTGGTCGCTGCACCAGCAGTCCCACCGCATCGCCCGCATGCACCGCAGACCCGGTCCCGAACTCGGCTCAGCTGTACGCCGGTTGCATCCCGGTCCCGAGATCGACGAGCCCACACGTAAACGCTTCGTCCGCGTCGGCACCGCCGCCACCCCCGCCGTGCTTGCCGGACGGCTGCGCGACCTCGTTCTCCTGCTCCGCCGCGACACGATCCCACTCGATTACGCGCTGCTCGCCGACCAGCTCCACACCTGGCAACAGCCGGGCGGATCTACGTCGGTGCGTCGCTCCTGGGGCCGCTCCTACCTTGCGGTCCACCGGCCCCCGTCCGTCGGGGGCATGGCGGAGGCCGGAAGCAGCACGGCGGAGGCCGGACAGAACACACCGGACGATCCCGACACCACCACCCCAGAGGACGACACCCCGTGAGCCGCACCATCATCGACGTGCACGTCCTGCAAACCGTGCCGCCGAGCAACCTCAACCGCGACGACACCGGAACCCCG
Organism: Streptomyces lushanensis; assembly: GCF_001700515.1. Taxonomy (GTDB): domain Bacteria; phylum Actinomycetota; class Actinomycetes; order Streptomycetales; family Streptomycetaceae; genus Streptomyces; species Streptomyces lushanensis. The sequence goes on along the minus strand of NZ_MAUD01000412.1, from coordinate 6,492 downwards.
AAGACCGCCATGTACGGCGGCGTGCGCCGAGCCCGGGTATCCAGCCAGGCGTGGAAGAAGGCCACCCGCCGGGCGTTCGGGAAACTGCTGGACCCGGAGGAACTGGGTGTCCGTACCCGCCGGGTCGCTGAGCTGCTCGCCGAGCGGATCACTGCCGAAGAGCCCTCGCTCGAAGGTTCCGTCTCCTTGGCCCTCGCCGCCGAGACGCTGTCCGCCGCGACAGGGGCGAAGATCGAGGTGCCCCGGAGAAAGGCGGAGAGCGCCAAGAAGAGAGGCGAGCCCGAGCCACCACCCGAGTCCTCCTACTTGATGTTCCTCAGCTCCCGCCAGTTCCACGGCCTGGCCCGGCTCGCGGTCGACGGTGCCGATGACATCAAGACGTATCTGAAGGTCAAGGAGAACAAGCAGAAGGCCCGGGAGATCGCCGACACCCGGCACTCGGTGGACATCGCGCTGTTCGGAAGGATGGTCGCCGACTCGTCGGACCTCAGCGTCGATGCCGCAGCCCAGGTCGCGCACGCCATCAGTGTCCACCAGGTCGAGAACGAACCCGACTACTACACGACGGTGGACGACCAGAACGAGAAGGATGAAGAGTCCGGTGCCGGCATGATCGGCGTGGTCGACTTCAACTCGGCCACGCTCTACCGCTACGCGGCGCTCGACGTGGACCGGCTCCGGGAGAACCTGGGTCTCGGCCTGCGTGCCGACGAGCCGCTGGACGAGCCGGTACTCAGGGCGGTGAGGGCTTTCGTACAAGGCTTTGTGTCTTCCATGCCCACCGGGAAGATCAACACTTTCGGCAACCACACCCTTCCCGAAGCGGTCGTCGTCACCCTCCGCTCGGCCCGGCCGATCAGCTTTGTCACCGCTTTCGAGGAGCCTGTCCTCGCTCCTCAGGGGGGCGGCCACCTGCGCGGTGCGTGCGCCCAACTGCTCGCGTACGTCTCCGACATCGAGAAGGCGTACGAGGTCACAGGCGACCCGAGCTGGGTGCTGCGCGCCGGGGCGGCCACCGAGCCGCTGGCAGCGCTCGGCACCGAGGTCACCATGGGCGGGCTGCTCGACGCGGTGGGCACAGCGGTTGCCGCCCGGCTGGCCGGTACGGAGCCACAGGGACGGATCCGTCCCGCATGAGCGAACACACCAGGGTACTGACACTGCGCCTGGCCGGCCCGCTCCAGTCCTGGGGGGTGTCCTCCCGCTTCTCGCGGCGTACGACGGAACGCGCACCCACCAAGAGCGGTGTGCTGGGAATCCTCGCCGCGGCCCTGGGCCGCGATCGCAGCGCCGATGTCTCCGATCTGGCGGCTCTCGCCTTCGCCGTTCGGCTCGACCAGCCGGGCACCCGAGTACGCGACTACCAGACCGCGCGCCATGGTGACACCGGGAAGCCCATGCCGGTCTCCGAACGCTTCTACCTCTCCGACGCGGTTTTCGTCGCCGCCGTCGAGGGGAAGTCAGCGCTGATCGAAGCCCTGTACGAGGCGGTCCGGGCCCCGGTGTATCTGCCGTACCTCGGCCGCCGTTCCTGTCCGCCTTCCCGTCCGATCGATCTGGGTGTCCATCGGAGGGGCCTGTGGCGGGCCTTGCGTACAGAACCCTGGCAGGCATCCCCCTGGGTCCAGCGCCGCCGTACCCGTGAGCGACGCGTCGAACTCGAAGTGATCGCCGATCCGGTGGTCGGCCATGGTCCCGGCGACGCGGTACGGGACCAGCCGCTCAGCTTTGACCCCCGCCACCGACGGTACGCCCTGCGCACCGTCGAATCGGGTGCCGTCACTGTCCCCAATCCGCTGAGTACCTCCCGCCGTGCCTTCGTACCGTCGAACCATGATCCGATGCGGCCACTGAAAGACCGACCATGTTCCTGACCCGATTCCGCTTCAACACCGCACGCATGGGTGCCCGCCGCCTCCTCACTGCTCCTCAGAGCCTGCACGCCGCGGTGATGGCGTCCTTCGCCGAGAAGGTCGATCATCAGGGTGGCGGCCCCCGGGTGCTGTGGCGGCTGGACCAGGACTTGCGGAGCGACGTACTGCTCTACATCGTCAGCCCGCACCGGCCCGACCTCACGCATCTGGTGGAGCAGGCCGGCTGGCCGACGACAGGCAGCTGGCAGACCGCGCCCTACGCCCCCTTCCTCGCCCGGCTCGCCCCTGACGACACGTGGGCCTTCAGGCTCACTGCAAATCCCGTGCACAGTGCCCGTCGGCATGCCGCCGAGCCGACGAAGCGCACCGCGCATGTCACCCCGCGCCACCAACTGGACTGGCTGCTCAAGCGGCAGACCGATGCCGGCTTCGCGATCGTGGAACGACCGGAACGCCTGCCGGACGAACTTGACGGCGTCTGGCGCGAGGTCGTTGTCCACAACCGTCACGACCTCACGTTCGGCAAGAAGGACCAGTCCGACGGCCGCGCGCACGAAGTGAAGCTGACGCGCGTCACGTACGACGGCCGTCTCCGGGTCCTCGACCCGGACGCGCTGCGCCGCACCCTCACCGTCGGCCTCGGCAAGGCCAAGGCGTACGGCTGCGGGCTCATGACGCTCGCCCCGGCGGAGTAGCGGTGACCACCGTCGGCAGGCGTCCGGCCGCCGGCCCGCGACAACTCACCCGTGTCGGTGACCGCTTGTCCTTCGTCTATCTCGAACGCTGCGTCGTGCACCGCGACGCCAACGCCATCACCGCCGAGGACGCCGACGGCGTCACCCACATCCCCTCCGCGACCATCGGCACTCTGCTCCTGGGGCCGGGCACTCGGATCACGCACCAGGCCATGGCTGTTCTGGGTGAGAGCGGAGCCGTGGTGGTGTGGGTCGGCGAGCAAGGGGTTCGGTTCTATGCCGGCGGCCGGGCACTGAGCCGTTCCTCCGGCCTCGTCGAGGCGCAAGCGGTCGCGTGGGTCAACCAGCGGACCAGGCTCGATGTCGCGAGAGCCATGTACCGGCTGCGCTTCCCCGACGAGGACCCCGCGGGCTGCACCCGGCGCCAACTTCTGGGGCGCGAGGGCGACCGGGTCAAGCGCTGTTACGCGGAGCAGGCCGCCCGTACTGGAGTCGCCTGGCGCGGTCGGCGGTTCACGCCCGGCGACTTCGGCTCCGGCGACCCGCCCAACCAGGCCGTCACCGCCGCCGCTCAGTGCATGTACGGCATCGCGCAGACGGTGGTCGCGGCGTTGGGGTGCAGCCCGGGGCTCGGGTTCGTCCACTCGGGCCACGAACTGTCCTTCGTCCTCGATGTCGCCGACTTCTACAAGACCGACATCGGCATCCCGGTCGCCTTCGACGTGGCCGCCGAAGGCCCTGAGGACATCGGGTCCCGCACGCGCCGGGCGCTTCGCGACCGGATCAACACCACCGGGCTGCTGGACCGGTGCGTACGTGACATCCAGGCGCTGTTCGCATCTGCGGGTGCCACTCTTGCGGACGGCGGCGACCGCGTCCTACTCCTCTCCGACAAGGGTGCGGAGGTGGCGGCCGGCCGCAACTACGGACACGAGGAGGCGAGGCAGGACGCCCTCGTGCAGGGCGGTGTAATCTGGTGACCGTCATCGTCCTGACCCACTGTCCGGTGGGCCTGCGCGGCTTCCTCACCCGCTGGCTCCTGGAGATCTCTCCCGGCGTCTTCCTCGGCAACCCCAGCGCACGTATCCGCGACGCCTTGTGGGACGAGGTCCGCCAGTACGCCGGGAACGGCCGCGCCCTTCTCGCGTACTCCACCAACTCCGAGCAGGGCTATACCTTCCGCACCCACGACCACAAATGGCACCCCGTGGACCACGAGGGACTGACCCTGATCCTCCGCCCGTCGGAACGACCCGCTCCTGGAAGCGCGTCTTCTGCGGTGGATGCGGGTTCATCCGGCACGTCGGGCTGGAGCAAGGCGTCCAAGCGTCGAAGATTCGGCAGCCGCAACCGCAACCCATAGCCGCCACGACGAACACGCTGGGCGACGGCTCTCCGTTTGTCCACACGAGGTGCGGTTAACGCTGACCGCTCCGGATTCCGGCCGATGGGTGCTGCCTGAGTGCGTTGGCCCGGCCGCGCCCCGCTGTGGCTCTTTACAGCCCGTCATTCGCACTTAGCGCCTTGGCCATCCAACAAGGTAGGGGAGAGTAGGGGTCGAAAGTGGCGAGCGTATTGTCGCCAGCGCGAAGTCGGTGTCATGTGATTTCGCAACCTTTGCCACTTATGCCTGTACCTCTTGATGTTGTCGAAACTGGCGCTACCGCACACTAAACCCGCAGGTCACGCAGCCTGCTCCCCGCGCCTGCAGGGATGGACCCGCACGTCATCTTCCCCCTGGTGGAGCGCGAGGCTGCTCCCCGCGCCTGCGGGGATGGACCCAACGACCCGGACGCCACGCTCGCCCTGTTCCACTGCTCCCCGCGCCTGCGGGGATGGACCCGTGATGACCGAGACGATGAAGGCGTTCGGTGGCTGCTCCCCGCGCCCGCGGGGATGGACCGATGCACATGCCGAAGCACCAGTCGACCCGTGACTGCTCCCCGTGCCCACGGGGATGGACCCAAGAAGAAGGGCGCCACGGCTGCCAAGAAGGCATGCTCCCCGCGTCCGCAGGGGTGGAACCTTCTCTTCCTCACCAGCGTTCGAGAGCCTCCGGGCCCCCTCCAACGTGGTCAGGTTACTGACCAGCTTCGGCAGCCAGTCTTGGGGCGATTCGTGCACATCGTGCGGCGTAGTCCTGGAGATGACGGGCCTTGAACTGCTCTGCGTCCCAGTCCTCGCTGCGGACTTCGCCGTCGGGCCAGACATAGGCAAGCCCGCGTCCTCCGGAGGTCAGGCGCACCTCGCGTAGGTCGTATCGGTCATCTTCGAAGGCGTCGAGGATCGCCCACTCCCGCTCACTGAGATCAGTGAGCAGCAAGCCAGGTGCCGCAGCGTCGGGGGACGCCACGAGCCCGGGGTAGACGCGTCCCTCCAGGGACGCCGCGCGCCAGCCGGGCGCGCTGGTTGTTTCACCCTGGGGTATTCGGTCGATCAAGGCTTCGAGTACGGCATCGAACCGGAGCGTCCCGTAAGCGAACAGGGCCGCGGCCTCTTGCGGAAGTCGGCGCTGGGGGCCAGGAGCCGCCAAGGACGGGGCGGACTGGGTGCTTGCTTGGCACATGGTCGGTCCGGTCCTCGTGGACTGGGCAGGTACATGGCATTGTAGGTCGGCGATTCGGGGGCGTGCTTGATCTCCCCCATCACCGTGTACCCCCATCGCAGATACGCATCATGCGCTGGCTGGTTGTCGATGATGCACGTCAAGGCGGTGACGCTCTCCGCGTGCCCCGTAATCGAGGTGTCGTGGATCTTCCTGCCGAGCCCCTGGTTCTGAAACTCGGGGACAACCATCAGCTCCCGAAGCCAGAAGACCTGTCCAGCTTTCGCTAGCGCGTGAAGCCCCGCTGGACGGCGGTTGTCGAGCGAGGTCCACCACGGCTTGTCGGCGGGCAGCGTGGCGCCGTGCAGATAGCCGATGATCTGCCCGTCCTGGCGCGCGGTCACCGTCTCGAAACCTTCGCTGGCGAACGCGGTCTCCAACCGCTTGCGGAAGGAGGCGACGAATCGGTGATGGCCTCGACCGATACTCCGTCGTACCGCTGGTACTCCGCATCCACTGGTTGCATCTCTCCCTTTTGCTCAATCACGCGACGAATGCGCGGATCTCTTCCAGCAGGTCCCCCCCCACGGGCGCGGTGATGAGGGGCCAGCCCATCGTGGACGATCTTCAACTGCTGCACTGTCCGAGCGGATGGCATGCCTGCCGTCCGAATCAGCCCGATCGCCTTCTTCGTGGCTTCCACACTGTGGTCGATGTCCCCTGCGCCGAATGCCGCGGTCGCGAGCCGGCCGAGGCACATGCCTCTGTTCCGCGAGTGCGCCACGTCCTGGAGCCGCTCGGTGCGCCAAGAGCTTCTGAGCGCGTGCCGTCTGACCGAGGCCGAGGCGGCACATTCCCTCCAAACAGACCAGTTCAGCTTGGTTGAGGAACAACGTCCAATCAGGATCCCGGTCGTCCGTCCGTGCTCCCACTCCCCCCAGGCCCTCTTGATCGCGGCCTCGCAGTTGAAACGGCCTAGCCGACCGTTCGGGGGCTGACGTGACGCGACGTCAGCCCCTGAACTGGCGTCCCGTCACGCTGAGTGCTCGACCCCTGTCCGCCCGACGGCTATCCACTTCGGCACCCACACAGCTTTCCAGCAGTCGTGTTGGCTGATGCGGATGCTCATGCCGCGATCAACAGCCACGACGGTCAGTAGCTTTGGGACGGCTGGATGTGTGGCGCGCGTCACGCAAAGTCGGTCTCAGGATTCGAAAACGCGTCCGAATGAATATTCGACAGGGCGCCGAAGTGCGGTTCGCTGCTCCTGTTGACCGCCAGGTGTGGTGCACAAATAGTGCGCAGTCCTCGAATTGGACTAGACAACAAATAACCCCCGGGTCACTGACCTGGGGGCTTGTCGTGGAGCGGGTGACGA
>NZ_MAUD01000411.1 GCF_001700515.1 Streptomyces lushanensis | reverse complement strand
TAGGGGAATGCCCCGTACCAGAACTTCTGGTGCGGGGCATTCCTGCGTTCAGGGGTACGTCTAAAGTCGACGTATGCGCTATGAACTGATCATTTTCGACAATGACGGTGTCCTGGTCGACAGCGAGCCTCTGTCCAACACCATCCTGGCCGCGTATCTCACCGAGTTGGGGCATCCCACGTCGTACGAGGACTCTGTCCGCGACTACATGGGAGCTGCCGTGCATCGCGTCCACGATCTGATCGGAGAGCGGACGGGCCGGCGTCTTCCTGCGGACTTCGACGACACCCTGCACGCCCGTGTCTTCGCTGCCTTCGAGCGGGAGTTGGAGCCGGTCGAAGGCGTGGTCGCGCTCCTGGGCAAGCTGGTCGCCGACGGTGTGCCGTACTGCGTCGCCTCGTCGGGAAGCCATGAGCGCATCCGGGTGGGCCATCGCAGGACCGGGCTGGACCGGTGGTTCGAGGACCGTGTCATCTTCAGTGCCCAGGACGTCGGGCGGGGCAAGCCGGCGCCTGATCTCTTTCTCCATGCCGCCGAGCGGATGGGCGTCGCCCCCGCGCGTTGCGCCGTCGTGGAGGACAGCCCACTCGGGGTCGCCGCGGCCAGGGCGGCCGGGATGGATGTCTACGCGTTCACGGCGATGACGCCGGCCGAGAAGCTCGCCGGGGCCACCGGGTACTTCTCCGCCATGGCGGAACTGCCGGGACTGCTCGGCCGGTCCGCCATCTGATCCGCCCCTGAACCTCCGCCCCTGATCCGTTGCCGGATCCGTCGTGTGATCCACCTACCCAGAGGTAGCGGATCGCCCTACGCTGTCCGGCCATGACAGATGCGGCGGACGCGGCGGACTCCGGCTTGCGGCACGGCCGTGTCTCCCTGGCGCTGAGCTTCTTCGTCCAGGGAGTGACCTTCGCTCTGCTCGTGACGCGTATCCCCGCCGTCCAGGACCGGTACGGGGTGTCCGACGGGCTCCTTCCCGCCTTTCTCGCCGCTGTTCCCGTTCTCGCCGGTGTCGGCAGTGTCGCCACCGAGAAGCTGGTCGCCCGGGTGCGGCCGAGAGCGGTGCTGCGCTGGGCCCAGCCCGTCGTACTGCTGGCCCTGCTCGGTGTCGGAGCCGGTGAGGCGATGTGGCAGCTCGCCCTCGCCCTGGCGGCGTTCGGGGTCGCGGTCGGCGCGCTGGACGCGTCCATGAACATGCTCGGCGTCAGCCTTCAGCGGGCGTACGGGCGCAGCATCATGCTCGGCTTCCATGCCGTGTACAGCCTGGGCGGTATCGCCGGGGCCTCGCTGGCCTGGGCGGGTGCCCACTGGGATCTGCCGTTGCCGGTGTCGTATCTGCCGGTGGTGGCCGTCCTGCTGCCGGCCGCCCTGCTCGGGAGCCGTTGGTACGCGGACGGAGAGCGGAAGCCGGCTGACCGCCGTGATCCGGTCGCCGGCAGGGAGTCGGACGCCGGGGGACCGGTGGTGTTCAAGCTGCTGCTGCCGCTCTGCCTGGTGATGGCCTTCGCGTACATCGGCGACTCCACGGTGTCGAACTGGAGCGCCAAGTACGTCCAGGACGTGCTGGGCGGTTCGGAGGAGCTGGCGACTGTTCCGTACAACGCCTATATGGTCACCACACTGCTGGGTCGCGCGGTCGGGGACCTGGGTGTACGGCGGTTCGGGCCGGTGGCCGTCGTGCGGTGCGGGACCCTGCTGGCGGGCGCCGGGTTCGCGGTGGTGGCGCTGGCCCCGGGAGCGTGGGTGGGCGTCCTCGGGTTCACGATGCTGGGGCTCGGGCTGTGTGTGCTCGTGCCGCAGACGTTCGCGGCGGCCGGACGACTGTTTCCCGCCTCCAGCGACAGCGCGGTAGCGCGGCTCAACGTCTTCAACTACGTGGGATTTCTGATCGGATCGCCGCTGGTGGGAGTGCTCGGGGACGTGTGGAATCACCGTGGCGCGATGCTCGTACCCATGGCCATGGTTCTGGTGACTCTGGCGTACGCCCGCTCGTTCGGGACGGATCCGGCCCGATACGGTGGCGGGCATGAGCGGTCGCGCACGGTTGATGTGGGATGACGCGGTTACGGGATACGACTTCGGGTCCAGCCATCCGATGGATCCGGTACGGCTCTCGTTGACCATGGGATTGGTACGGGCCTACGGGCTCGACAGAGCGGTGGAGGTGACGGCCGCGCCCGCGGCCGGGGACTCGACACTGCGGCTCGTCCACCAGCAGGAGTACGTGGACGCCGTACGGCGGGTCTCGCTGGATCCGCGTGCCGCCGACGGGTCGTACGGCCTCGGCACGATGGACGATCCGGCCTTCGCGGGGATGCACGAGGCGTCGGCGCTGATCGCCGGGCTCTCGGTCGGGGCGGCGGAGGCGGTGTGGGACGGCGAGGCCGCGCACGCCGTGAACTTCGCGGGCGGACTGCACCACGCGATGCCCGGCTCGGCGTCCGGCTTCTGCGTCTACAACGACGCGGCGCTGGCGGTCGCCCGGCTTTTGGAGCTGGGCGCGGAGCGTGTCGCGTACATCGATGTGGACGTGCATCACGGGGACGGTGTCCAGACGGCGTTCTGGGAGGATCCGCGGGTGCTGACGATCTCGTTGCATGAGCATCCGCGAACGCTCTTTCCGCAGACGGGCTGGCCGGAGGAGACCGGCGGCGGTGCGGGTGCGGGCAGTGCGGTGAATGTGGCGCTGCCGGCCGGGACGGGCGACGAGGGCTGGCTGCGGGCGTTCCATTCGGTGGTGCCCGAGCTGCTGGCGGACTTCCGGCCGGAGGCTCTGGTGACCCAGCACGGCGCGGACACGCACTTCGACGATCCGCTGGCGCATCTCGCGGTGTCGCTCGACGCGCAGCGTGCGGTGCAGGCGTCCTGTCATGAGCTGGCCCACGAGTATGTCGACGGCGGGCGGTGGGTCGCGCTCGGCGGAGGCGGTTACGCGGTGGTGGACGTGGTGCCGCGGTCCTGGACCCATCTCGTGGGGATCGCCGGGCACGCGCCCGTCGAGCCGGAGTCGGTGCTGCCGGAGGCGTGGAAGAGCGAGGTGTACGCGCGGACACGGCAGTTGGGTCCGGGACGGATGACGGACGGGCGGACTCCGAGCTGGCGGTCGTGGGAGGACGGATACGACCCGGCGGACCGGCTGGACCAGTCGATCCTGGCGACGCGGAAGGCGGTGTTCCCGCTGCGGGGGCTGCTGGCCTGAGGCCGCCGGGCAGAGCGTCCGTTACGCCAACTGTGCGGTGAATCCGGGTTCCGGCCTCGGGCGGCCGCCCGAGGCGGAAGCATCGGGAGGGTGTTGAGCACCGGAGCGTTGCGGGCGCATCTGCTGGCGGCCGGGTTGGCCGGTCCCGTGGCCACCTCGCGCGAGGACAGTCTGCGCAGTTACCGTCTCTTCGCCGCTCGCGATCCACGGGTCATGCTCGGGATCGATCCCGGATGGGCATGGAATGAGCGGGAGTTGCTCAGTCTCATGGCCGACAGGTGCGGGGTCTCGCGCGATCCCGGTCAGGTGACGGGCACCGATGTGATCGACCCGGAGCGGACGCTGAGCGCGCTGGACGCGTTCGCCGAGCGGCTGCGTGTGGCCGCGGCGAGCGGTGCTCCGGTGCTGCTCGGTACGGGGCATCCGCGTCGGCTGCTCGGTTTCTACGCGGTTCTGGCAGACGCTTTGTCGGCGGCGGGATGTCTCGTACTCACCCCGGCGCAGGGGCGATGTATCGACATAACGACCCGGTTCGGCGTACGCATGTGCAACCTCGACTACGTACGGGGCGTCGCGCTGGTGCGGGAACCCGGCGTGCGAGGTGCAGGGCGTGAGCCCGGCGCACATACCCACTCGCCGCTGCCGGTTCGGGCGGTTCTGGAGACTCTGGCGGAGTCCGGCGGGCCGCTTCCCGGACTGGTCGTCGGAGACCACGGATGGGTCTGCGGGGCAGGTCAGCTGGGCATTGAGGCCATCGGGCCCGGCGGCACCGATGATCCCGCGCTGTTCGTTGGGGAGGCCGAGGGGCGCGTGTCCGTAGCCGTTCCACTTGCCGACACCGCACGGCCTTCTTCCTACCTGCCGCTCACGCGCTATGTACTCAATCGAGCGTGTCTGTCACAGTAGGCGGCCGAAGGCTGCTCCTCTTCCCCACTCGCATCACCCGCCCCTAGTCTGGATGTGAGCGCACAGCGACGAAGAGTTACCGGAGGGGAAGCCGGTGGCCGTCGGGTGCGGAAGGTACAGGTGGGTCATGGCTGCTGGCAGCGAGAGGCCTCTCAACGAGGTCAAGTTCCTTACCGTGGCGGAGGTCGCCTCGGTGATGCGAGTGTCGAAGATGACCGTGTACCGCTTGGTGCACAGCGGTCATCTGCCGGCGATCCGGGTGGGCAGGTCATTCCGGGTTCCGGAGCAAGCGGTTCACGAGTATCTCCGCGAGTCCTTTGTGGGGGTTGAGTCCGCGTAGGGAGTCCCTCGGATTACGTCCCTCACTCGGCGACGGGTAGGCTAGGCCGACGTAGGTCGTGTGGGCCCAGACGCCCCGCACCGAGTGAAGAGAAGTGAGCGAGGGTAGTCGTGGGCTCTGTTATCAAGAAGCGGCGCAAGCGGATGGCCAAGAAGAAGCACCGCAAGCTGCTCAAGCGCACCCGCGTTCAGCGTCGCAACAAGAAGTAAGCGGCGCTGTTCGCGCATTCGCGGCCCTTCCACCGACAGGGTGGGAGGGCCTCGGTGTTTGCCCGTACCGGTAAAAGTGCCGTGCGACGCGTCGTACGGTCACCGTCGCGCAATAGCGACCGGCTACGGTGACGCGTAGGGAGATTTTCCAGGGGAAGGCGCTGAGCGTGGGCAAGGTCGTGCTGGTGACGGGAGCGGCCCGGAAACTCGGCGGCCGTTTCGTACGGCGTGTTCAACGCGATCCCGGTGTCGACCGGGTGATCGCCGTGGACGCCGTGGCTCCCGCGCACCAGCTCGGCGACGCGGAATTCGTCCGGGCGGATATCCGCCGGCCCGCCATCGCGCGCGTGCTGGCGGAGCATGCCGTGGACACGGTCGTACATATGGATGTGACGGGTACTCCGCTGGGCACGGGCGGCCGGGCCACGGTCAAGGAGACCAATGTCATCGGCACGATGCAGCTTCTCGGTGCCTGTCAGAAGTCGCCGTCCGTGAAACGGCTCGTGGTCAAGTCCAGTACGAGTGTGTACGGGTCCGCGCCTCGCGATCCGGCGGTTTTCACCGAGACCACTCCGCCCAAGTCGCTGCCGAGTGGCGGCTTCGCCAAGGACGCGGTGGAGGTCGAGGGGTATGTCCGGGGCTTCGCGCGGCGCAGGCCCGATGTGGCGGTCTGCGTACTTCGTTTCGCGAACATCCTGGGGCCCGAGGCGGATTCTCCGCTCGCCGAGTATTTGTCACTGCCGGTTCTGCCGACGGTCTTCGGTTATGACCCGCGGTTGCAGTTCGTCCATGAGGACGATGTCATCGATGTGCTGATGATCGCCTCGGACGAGCCGCGGCGCTCCACGCTCAACAGCGGGACCTTCAATGTCGCCGGCGAGGGTGTGCTGCTGCTGTCGCAGTGTTCCCGGCGGCTGGGACGGCCCACGGTGCCCGTGCCGCTGCCCGCGGTGACCTGGGTCGGCACGGCGCTGCGTACGGTCGGGATGACGGATTTCTCACCGGAGCAGATCCGGCTGCTGACCCATGGCCGGGTGGTCAGTACCGACCAGATGCGCGAGACACTGGGTTTTGTGCCGACGTACTCGACCGCGGAGGCCTTCACGGACTTCGCCCGGAGCCGGGGTGCGGGGCTGCTGCCGCCCGAGGTCGTGGCCCGTACCGTGGACCGGCTCTCCACTCTCGTCAGCAAGGAGCGCACCTGACATGGCTGATGCCAAGGTCATCCCCTTCGGTGATGAACCGAGGTCGAGGCGTGGCTCCGCGGGCGGCCGGCGGCAGCATGCCAAGGACGGCGCCGCGAAGCGCTCGCAGGGGTCAGGGCCGGGCTCGGCGCAGGGCTCGGGAGCCGGCTCTGGCTCGGGTTCCGGCTCCGATTCCGGTCCGGTGCACGGTCCGGGCCCGGGCCGTACGCCGGGTCCGCTGAAGCCCGTTCCCGAGCGGGACGCGGGAGAGCCGGAGCCGAGGGAGCCGCGGGAGCGGGACGGTGACAGCGGGAGCGGCTGGGAGCGGCGGATCGCGGGCGGGCTGGCGTTTCTGCGCCGGCGGCTCACGGGCGAGTACGAGGTCGACGAGTTCGGCTACGACAAGGAACTCACCGACCAGGTCCTGATGTCGCTGATCCGGCCGCTGTACGAGAACTACTTCCGGGTCGAGGTGAAGGGCATCGAGAACATCCCGTCGGACGGCGGGGCGCTCGTGGTGGCCAATCACTCCGGGACGCTGCCGCTGGACGGGCTGATGATGCAGGTCGCCGTCCATGACAACCATCCGGCGGAGCGGCATCTGCGGCTGCTCGCCGCCGATCTGGTCTTTGTGCTGCCCGTCTTCAACGAGCTGGCGAGGAAGGCCGGGCACACGCTGGCGTGTGCGGAGGACGCGGAGCGGCTGTTGCAGCGCGGTGAGGTCGTCGGGGTGATGCCGGAGGGCTTCAAGGGCATCGGGAAGCCGTTCGGTGACCGCTACAAGCTCCAGCGCTTCGGGCGTGGCGGATTCGTCTCGACGGCGCTGCGGGCGGGAGTGCCGATCGTGCCCTGTTCGATCGTGGGCGCGGAGGAGATCTATCCGATGATCGGCAACGCGCGGACGCTGGCGCGGCTGCTGGGCATTCCGTACTTTCCCGTCACGCCGACGTTTCCCTGGCTGGGGCCCTTGGGGCTGCTGCCGCTGCCGACGAAGTGGACGATCCAGTTCGGCGAGCCGATTCCGACGGACGGCTATCCGCCGGAGGCGGCGGAGGACCCGATGCTGATGTTCAACCTGACGGATCAGGTCCGTGAGCAGATCCAGCACACGCTGTACAAGCTGCTGGTGCAGCGGCGATCGGTGTTCTTCTGAGGCGTTCGGCGGCGGGTGTCGCCGGACGGCACATACGTTTCTGACGGGCAGTGGGCCCGGTGACAGCAGTGGGCCGGCCGACGGCGGACATCAGGCGCGGTACTCCCTTCCGGGAGCGCCGCGCCTGACTCATACCGCCCGTCTCACTCCGCGTCCTCGGCCCTGATGCCCAGTCCTGGCAGCAGATCCGGCAGCAGAGGCGGGATCGTGACATCCGGCCCTGGACGCTCGGCACCGTTCTGGTTCTCGGACGGCGACGGGGTGGCACTGTTCTGCGGAGGGTCGAACAGTCCGCCCGTACCGCCGCCGAGCAGACCTTCCTCGGACTCGCTCTCCGCGTGCCGGCCCGGCGGGTGCGGCTGGTCGCTGGGGTGCGGGCCGCCTCTGTCCGTACTCGGTGAGCTGGGCGAGGGACGGTCGGGCCGGCCCGTGTCGGTGGAGTCCTGTGTGGCGCCGGGGCGGGTGGTGGTGCCCTGGCGTTTCTCCGGGGCGCGCGGCAGCAGCGACTGGAGCGGCGCGACCTCTTCGTCTATGGCGTCGAACACCGAGCTCACTTCGTCGCTGACATCCGTGAGCTGGACGGGCAGCCGTTCGCGCAGTCCGTTCCAGGTCTTGCGGTGCGAGGACGAGAACGAGGAGAGCGTGGCGATCGGGCCGAGCGAGCCGTCCCGTTCGTATGCCTGGTGGAGCAGGCGGTGGCCCTCCGACGCGTCGTGTTTCATTCCGCTCAGGGTGCGCCGGATCTCGGCCATGGATTCATGGTCGAGCCGGCCGGAGCGGCCCCGTTCCAGCAGCCGCCGGGCCTCGCCGAGCCGGGTCGAGGCATGGTCGAGATAGAGCTCGCCGCGGTCGGACTCGCCGTCCGCCAGATTGAGCTTGAAGTCCTCCATGCCGCGCTTCAGCCCGTACAGCGAGTCGCCGGGCAGGGCGTCGGAACTTGCGGCCGCCACCCCGCCGAACGCGCCCGCCGCCACGCCGACGGTCAGCCCGCCGGCCGCGAGGCCCTTGGACCAGCGGGATCTGGGGCGCAGTCTCCGGAGCCGTGAGGCCCGGTGGGCACCCCGGCCGGAGGTCCGTTGCTCAGGCACCGTAGGGCCCGGAGACACCCCCCCGGTAGCTGTGCCCTCCAGCAGCATGGCCTCCATGGCTGCCACGAGCTGCGCTCGCTGCACCACTTTGACCTCGGGGTCCAGCGTGGGTTTCGGCAGTTCGCCGAGGCCCTTCGCCAGAGCCAACAGCCGCCCCTGTTCGGCCGGTTCGGCCGACTCGGCGGGCTGTTGTCCGGCCGCCGCGCCCTGGACCGTCTGGTCTTCCAGGGCCTGGGCGAAGGCGTTCGCCCGCCGGTGTGCCGAAACGTTCGCGATCACTGGCGGCACCTCCTCTCGTCATGACGATCGACTCCCCTGGGGGTCCGGAAGGTTGCACGCCTTGAGCACATCCACACAAGTGAGTGAGTGGCTGCGGGCATGGCGTGACCGCAGGGAGCCTGCACCCGCACAACGAGCGGCGCGGCACTTGGGTTACGCGCGAAGGATGATCCGACCAGAGCGTCATCGAGGCGTCACCGACGGTGAGTTGAGGCCGTGGTGAGAGGCACGGAGGGTGTACGAGGGGGGTGTCCGGTGTCCGTGGAGGGCGCGGTGCGCGGAGTGGGGGGTACGGGAC
>NZ_MAUD01000410.1 GCF_001700515.1 Streptomyces lushanensis | reverse complement strand
TCCCCGTCCCCGGTCGGTGGGTGCGCGGGCCGGGCCGCGCGGGCCGGTTTCGGCCGCCCTCGTACACCGATGAGCGTTCAACGACCTCCAGGCACCCGATCGGGTGAAGCCGGGGACGGCGGAGAGCCGATGACGGTCACCGGTCCACGGGAGCGGCTGCCGGATCCCGGCCGGCGGCCGGGCGAGGCGCGGGGCCGCGCGCCGGCTCCTGGGCCGGGTCCCGCTCGGGGTTCCACGCCGGATCGGGGGCCCGGTCGGGCATCCGTTCGGCGCCGATCAGATCGAGCAGCCCGAGTTTGTCGGCGGCGGCCGTCCCGGGCGGGGCGGAGTAGGCCGAGACACGCAGATCGCACCCCGGAACGGTGAGCGTGTCGCAGTCCAGCGTCAGCGGTCCGACGTCGGGATGGTGGACGGTCCTGACGCCCGTGTCGTGGAAACCGGCGATACGGGAGTTCCACAGCCCGGCGAACCGGCCGCTGACCCGCCGTAGCTCCCCGATGAGGAACCGCAGCCGTACATCGGTGGGGTAGTGCCCCGTGGCGGCCCTGAGGTCGGCGACGAGGGCCGCCTCGAACCGCGCCTCCTGCTCCTCGGTCTGGCTGATTCTGGTGGGCAGACCTCTGAAGTGCCGCCAGACGGCGTTGCGGTCGCGCCCGGGGAGCACCGAAGGGTCTCCGAGGAGCGCGGCCCAGAGAGGATTCCAGGTGATCAGATTCCAGGCCGCGTCATGGACCCCGACCGGAGTCCCGGCGAGCCGGCCGAGCAGCCGCCGCACGCTGGGCGGCACGGCCTCCGGAACACGTCCGAGACCCGGTGGCGACTGTCCGGCGAGCAGGAAGAGATGCCTGCGCTCGTCCTCCGACAGCCCCAGGGCACGCGCCAGCGAGGCGAGGACCTGTACGGAGGGCGAGGTCGCCCGCCCTTCCTCCAGCCGTACCAGATAGTCCACCGACAGCCCGGTGAGCCGGGCCAGCTCCTCGTGCCGCAGCCCGCCCGCCTCGCCGTTCCCGCCCGCGGGCAGCCCGGTCTCGGCCGGTGCGATGCGTTCACGCCAGCGCTGCAGAGCCGTGCCCAGCTCTCCGTGTCGGGTCATACGGCCAGTATCAGCGCGCCTGCCAGCCCTCGCCCGACAGCGCTTCGCCCGGCCTTCCCGACGGGCGCGTCAGATGTCCAGAGCGGTCTCGATCCGCTTGAGGCTGTGGCGGGCGAGCGCCAGATTCGCCCGGGTGCGGTCGAGCGCTATGTACAGGAAGAGCGAGCCACGGCTGGCGGTGAGCGGGCGGATCAGGTGGTACTGCCTGCCGAGAGTGATCAGGATGTCCTCGATGGAGTCGTTCATGTCCAGTGCGCCGAGGGTACGCACCTTCGCGCGCACCACCTCGGTGTTCCCCGCGGCGGCGACCTCCAGATCGAGCCCGCCGCCTCCGCCGAGGGTGCCGAGCGACATGCCGCTCTCGTAGTCGACCAGCGCCACACCGAGAGCGCCGTCGATGGTCATGGCCTCTTTGAGCGCGGTTTCCAGGTTCATGGCACGGTCCTCTTCTTCGTGTTCTTCAAGCCGGAGGAGGTCGCCCGTCCTTGGCCGAAAAGCCAAGGGATCAAAGGCGTCAAGATCGGTCACTAAAACGCAAGTTGCGGTTTAGGATACTGACGGATGTGGCTCAAAATGAAGGGGTACACGTGTCAGCGATCGAAGCGTCCCTTTCCCGGCTCCTGGAGACTCCCGGGATCACGGGAGCCGCGCTCGTGGACGCGGTCACCGGCCTCAGCTACTGCGTGGTCGGCGACGCGTCGGAGACCGGGGACGGTGTGGGGACGGCCGAACTGGCGGCCGTGATCACCGACCGGGTGGGGCAGGCGGGAGCCGGGAGCGAGCTGGAGAGCGTGATCGTGACGACCGCGCGCCGCNNGCGGCGCGTCGGCGATCCACTGCTTCTGGTCGCCACGCTGGACCGCGGCCGTACCAATCTCGCGCTCGCGATGCGGCAGCTCGACGACCACGCGGCGGGAGTGCTGGCATGACCGACGGCCCGGACGGCCTCGACGCCCACGGTTCGCCGCAGGACGGCGCGCTGCCCCGCAATGTCCCCGCGCTGCTGCTGCGGCTCCAGCAGGAAGGTTTCAGCGGCACGGTGACCGTCTCCGCGTCTCCGGGTGGCACGATCCATCTGCGGGACGGGCTGATCGGTGCGATCGAGACGCCGGGAACGCCGTCGGTCGAGTCCGTCCTGTTGAAGTCGGGCCGTGTCGACGACAAGGGCTGGGCGGCCGGGCTGACCGCCGTCCGGCACGGCGGGGAGCACGCGGCGGCGCTGGTCGGGCAGGGCCTGACCGGCGCCGCCGAACTGGAAATACTCTGCGTGGCGACGGTGTTCGAGGGCGCGTTCGCGATGTCCCTCGTCCGGCCCGAGGGCTGGGAGGTGGGCGCGGTCGCGCCGGCCGTTCTCGCTCCTCGCGGCATCGAGCCGCGGACCGTCGCGGAGGAGACCACGCGCCGGCTGGCGCTCGTCTCCCGGCAGTGGGGTTCGCCCGCCGATCTCGCCAGGGCGAAGATGCGGCCCTCGGCCCGCGCGGACCGGGTGGCGGGTCAGCTCACCAGCCGCTATCAGGCCCTGCTCGCCGTCGCCAACGGCCGCCGTAGCCCACGGGACCTCGCGTTCACCCTGGGACGGGGCCTGTTCGGAGTCATGGTGGACCTGATCCGTATGAACGATCTCCAGCTCGTCCAGTGGGAGAACGGACTCCCGGCCGACCGGCCGAGCACCGCACCGCGCCTCCTGCCCGGCGGACGGCGCGTGACCACCGAGGCCCGGACGCCACCGGGTGAGCTGCCACGGCGCACCGCCGTCGCCCGCCGGTCGGACCCCGGGCATCCCGACGGCTTAGATTCCTGAGAACGAACAACCGTACTTGCCCATGTTTGAGTGAGTTGTACGGAGTTGAGAACCCGGAGCCTCCGTGCGGTATCCCTCGGCAGGACCTTGGCAGCACCTCGGCAGGACCCCAGCCGGAACGTCATCAAGGAGCGCACATCATGTATGCAGGTTCGTCCGTCACTTCACTCGCCTCACTTGTCGATGTACTGGCGTCGCTACGGGAGAAGGTGATGGGAGTGTCCGAGAGCGTCCTCTCCACCACCGACGGGCTGCTGGTGGCGGCCGATACGGACACGGCCCAGCCGGAGGCCGTCGCCGCGCTGGCGGCGGCCACGCTGGGGCTCGGCGCGCGTATGGCGGAGCAGGCGGGGACGGGCGCGCTGCGTGATGTGGTCATCCGCTGCGGCGGCGGCCATGTCGTCGTCCTGGCGGTGGGGGAGCGGGCCCTGCTGTCGGTCCTGGGCGACGAGGGACTCGATGTCGCCGCGCTCCAGCGTGAGACGCCGGCGACGGTCGAGCAACTGACGGGCCTTCTGGAAGGGGATGTGCCCGCCTGATCCCGTCGAGGAGAGTGAACCTGAGAGCGGGGGCCGTTCCCTACGGGGGCGGCCCCCGCTGTCGTCCCCCCATTGCCCTCGGGGCCCCGCCTGTCCTCGGGTCTTCCAGTCGTCTTCGGTGCCGCCGTTGTGCTCGGGTCCCGCCGTCGTCGACCGCGCACGCGTCGTCACTCACTGTGTGCCCGAGGGAGCGCAGCGTGCAAATGCGCGAGTCTATGCCCGGCGCGGTGGTGCGTGCAGGCGGTTGCGGGAATATGCCGAGGCTCTTATCGGATCGGGCTAAGCTCTCGCGGAGCGCGCCGAGTTGACACGTAATCAGGCATATGTTCGCCATGAGCAATGCGTGTGCGAATGACCCGATCTGAATCGACCGCCAGAGGGCTTACATGGTTCGTCTCGAAGCACCCCCGAATGATCAAGCGTCCCCCGCCGTCCGCGCGTTGCTGCTTCCGGCGGCCCTGATGGCGGCGGCGACGGCCACCGTGGTGGTCCTGGCCGCGGACACCGCGCGGCTGCCGCTCATGCTGTACGGGACGGCCGCCACGGCCCTGGTCGGCTGGTGCGCGGTCGGACTGTCCCGGCGCCGCAGGACCATCGGTGTGCTCCATGAGCACTACGCCCACCGGCTCACGGTGCTGGAGCGGCGCCTCGCCGCGCACGACGAGGAGACCGTACGGCTGGGCAAGGTGCTGATGCCCGCCGCGATCCACCGGCTGCGCCAGGGCGAATCACCCGCGGAGGTGATGCGCGCGGTCGTGGACGGCGACGAGCGGTACCGCGAACTCCCGGCCGCCCAGCGCTCCTTGCTCCGCTCCGTACTCCAGATCGTGGACGACGAGGAGGCCATGCGCGACTCCGCGCAGCGCTCCTTCGTCAACATCGCCCGCCGCGTCCAGGCCATCGTCCACCAACAGGCCAGCGAGCTGCGGGAGATGGAGGAGCACCACGGCCGCAATCCCGATGTCTTCGACGATCTGCTGCGTATCGACCACGGCACCGCGCTGATCGGCCGGCTCGCCGACAGCATCGCCGTGCTCGGCAAGGCCCGTCCCGGCCGTCAATGGTCCAGGCCCGTACCGCTGTTCAGCGTGCTGCGCGGAGCGATGTCGCGGATCCTGGAGTACCAGCGGGTCGATCTGCACTCCATCGCGAAGGTCGCCGTCATCGGCACGGCCGTCGAACCGCTGATCCACGCCTGCGCCGAACTCCTCGACAACGCCACCCGCTACTCACCGCCGCAGACCCGTGTCCATGTCACCGCGGTCGAGGTACAGACGGGCATCGCGATCGAGATCGAGGACGGCGGCGTCAGCCTGAGCGAGGAGGCACGGGCCAGGGCCGAACGGATGCTCGCGCAGGCCCAGGCCGGAATCGACCTCAACGACCTCGGCGAGACGCCCCGGCTCGGTATGGCCGTCGTCGGCCGGCTCTGCCAGATGTACAACTTGCAGGTCTCGCTGCGGCAGTCGGCGTACGGCGGTGTCCGGGCCGTCCTCATCGTGCCGCGCGATGTCGTCACCACCGGACCCGCGCCCGGTGTCGCGCACGGCATCGGCGCCGCCGCCGGGCCCCGGGGCAGCTCCGTCGACCTGCCCACCAAGGACGTGCTGCGCCCGCAGAACCGGGTGCCCAGGCCGGTCACGGGACCGCGGCGGTCCGTGCCGCTCCCGCCGGTCGCCTCGGGCACGGAGGGCGACATTCCGGTGGTGACGGAGTGGACGGAGAACGGGCTGCCGCAGCGGCGCAGCCGTGGCCGCGCGCCGCTCGGCTCCCACAACCTCGGCCTCCGTACCCCGGGCCCCGGCCCGGACCGTACCCCGGGCCCCGGCCCGGCGCCCAGGGGCAGCGGGCAGGGCGTTGCCCCGGAGCCCGCGAACCGACCCGGGCCCGGCGTCTGGCTCGAAGCGTTCACCAAGGCGGTCAACGGCACTCCGCAGGAGCCTCCCGCCGAGGCGGGGGAGGGGCCGGCCGGGCCCGGTGAACGTGGCGCATCCGACGACGTGCGGGGCAAGGGAGAGCTGAAGTGATCCAGCAGCGGGCCAATGTGGACTGGATGCTCAAGGAACTGGCCGACGGGGTACCGCAGATCCAGCAGATCGTGGTGCTCTCCGCGGACGGCCTGCGGATCGCCCGGCACGGCGGTGACCCCGATGTCGCCGACCGGCTCGCCGCGGCCTGCGCGGGACTCCAGAGCCTGGCCGCCGCCGTCGCGGCCGAGATCCCGCACAGCGACGGACGGATGCGGCTCGTCGTCATCGAGATCGGCGGCGGCTTCTTCTACCTGATGGAGGCCGGGGAGGGCGCGTATCTCGCGGTCCTCGCGGACGAGACGGTCGACGCGGGTCTGGTGGGCGCCCGGATGAGGGACATGGTCGTCCGTATCGGTGCCCATCTCACCAGCCCGCCGCGCCACGAGGGACACGACGGGCAGGCCGGATGAGCACGCCTCCTCAACGGGAACGCAGGAGCCCCGAGGCGGACGTGGGGGACCCGGAACGGCTGTACGTGATCACCGGAGGACCGGACGGCGCCGCACGCGCACCGCTCGACCTCGTCACCATGATCGTGGCACGCGACGAACCGTCACCGACGGTCCAGCCGGAACAGGCCGCCATTCTGCGGCTCTGCCGGGCACCGCTGTCCGTGGCCGAGCTGTCGGCCCATCTCACTCTCCCGTTCAGCGTGGTGACCGCGCTGCTGACCGAACTCCTCACGGCCGAACTGGTCGAGTCGCGGGCGCCCGTCGTCCGTGCGGCGCTACCCGACCGGTCCCTCCTCGAAGCGGTGATGCATGGACTCCAGAGACTGTGAAGCGACCGCGGCCACGATCGCGGGCCCCAGGAGCGAGGACCTCCTGCCCACCACGGCCACCTCCGCGGTGAAGATCGTGATCGTGGGCGGCTTCGGCGTCGGCAAGACGACGATGGTGGGCTCGGTCAGCGAGATCCGCCCGCTCACCACCGAGGAGACCATGACCCAGGCCGGGGTCGGTGTGGACGACAACTCGGGTGTCGAGAGCAAGACCGCCACCACCGTCGCCATGGACTTCGGCCGTATCAGCATCACCGAGCAGCTCGTGCTCTATCTCTTCGGCACTCCTGGCCAGGAGCGGTTCTGGTTCCTGTGGAACGGACTCTTCGAAGGCGCCCTGGGAGCCGTGGTGCTGGTGGACACGCGCCGTCTCGAAGTGAGCTTCGACGTGATCGGACGGCTGGAGGAGCGCGGCGTGCCGTTCGTCGTCGCCGTCAACACCTTTCCCGACGCGCCGCACCATCCCGTCGTGACCCTGCGGAAAGCACTGGACCTGCCCGACGAGGTCCCGATGATCGACTGCGACGCACGGCAGCGGGCCTCCTGCCGCGACGCCCTGCTGACGCTGATGCGCTATCTGCACGCGCTGGCGACACCTCCGGACTGAGCGCGGCGCGCCGCG
>NZ_MAUD01000409.1 GCF_001700515.1 Streptomyces lushanensis | reverse complement strand
GCCGCCGCGTGCGGAAGCCCCGGCCGGGCTCCGGGCCTGGCCAGCAACGCGACCAGCGTCAGTGCCACGCCTCCCACGCCGAGGGCCTGCGCCAGGCTGAGCGACTCGTTCGGCCCGGTATCCGTGCCCGCCGCCGCCAGCAGGATCGCCGCGAGGCCGACGAGTGTGAACCCCGTGCCCCGCCACTCCTTCCGGCTGACCTGCCGCCCCGCGCGGCGCGCGCCCAGGGGGACGGCCGCGACCAGGGTGAGCGCGCCCAGCGGCTGGACCACGGTGAGCGGCCCGTACGCCAGGGCCACCACATGCAGCAGCCCGCCGGTCGCGTTCAGCCCGACCGCCCACCACCAGGCGCCACTGCCGAGCAGGGCGCGCAGTCCGGCCTTCGGCGCGGTACGGGCGGCGAGCCGCTCCTGGGCGACGGCCGCGGCGGCGTACGCGACGGCGGAGAGCAGGGCCAGGGTGACGGCGACCGCCGTCGCGCCGCTCACCGCGCCGTTCCCGACACGGCCAGCGGGAGGCCGGACATCCGTGCCGGTGCCGCCACCGGCTCCGTCTCCTTCGCCGTTCCCGGCCACCCGTCCGCCGCCGTGCCCCGTACACCGTGTCCGGTCCGTACGTCGTGGCCGGACCGCATGCCAGGACCGGACCGCACGATCCGGGAACCGCGCCGTCGGCCCGGCGCCCGTACGCACGCCAGGGCGACGCTCAGCAGCGCGACGGCCACCACCGCGTCGAGCCAGTAGTGATTGGCGGTGCCGATGACCACGAACAGCGTCGTCAGCGGATGGAGCAGCCAGAGCCAGCGCCACCGGGAGCGGGTGGCGGCGATGAGACCGACCGCGACCATCACGGCCCAGCCCACATGGAGCGAGGGCATCGCCGCGAACTGGTTCGCCACGGAGTCGGTGGCGGGCGCCGCGCTGTAGGCCGTCGGCCCGTACACCCGGCCGGTGTCCACCAGACCGGTCGCGGTGAACAGCCTCGGCGGCGCGAGCGGCATCAGCACATGCAGGACGAGCGCGGCACCGGTGAGCGCGGCGAGCACCCGGCGGGCCCAGACGTAGTGGCCGGGGCTGCGCCAGTAGAGCCAGCAGAGGAAGAGCAGCGTCGCCGGGAAGTGCACCGCCGTGTAGTACGTGTTCGCCCACTGGACGAGCGTCCCGCCGTGCAGCAGCACGCCCTGGACGGTGCCCTCGTCCGGGAGCCGGAGGGCGCGCTCCCAGTCCCAGACCCGGTGGGCGTTGCGGAACGCCTCGGCGGTGTGGCCGGTGGCGGCCTGCCTGCCGAATTTGTAGACGAGGAAGAGTCCGGCGACGAGCAGCAGTTCGCGTACGAGGGGCGGTCGGGCGGGAGTGTCCTGCTCCCGTTCGGCGGGCCCAGTGCGGGCGTGTATCACCCGACCCCCTTGCAAGGACAGCACGTCGCGCGTGACGGCGTGGTGGTGCGGCGACGCGGTCAGGACCACGCCCTATCGATACGCCAGTGTACCGATACGGATTCGTATCGGTACACTGGCGTATCGGAACCCTCGGCAAGGCAGCGAAAAGGCAGTACGGGGACGGGAATTGGACGCGGAAACGGAACAGGGAGAGACGATGACGCCGCAGCGCCGCTCCAAGATCACACCGGAACGGGAGCTGGAATTCTACGAGGCCGCTCTGGATCTGCTCAGGGAGAGCGGTTACGAGGCACTGACCATGGAGGGCGTCGCCGCGCGCTCACGCTGCGGCAAGTCCACCCTCTACCGCCAGTGGCGCACCAAGCCGCAGCTCGTCGCCGCCGCGCTCCGGGGTACGAGCTGCATGAGACTCGCGGACATCGACACCGGCAGCCTGGCGGGTGATCTTCGGATGGCGGTGTGCACGGCGGCGACCGGCGCGGGACGCGACACCGCGCTGCTGCACGCGCTCAGCCATGCCGCGCTCCAGAATCCGGAGCTGCTGCGGGCCCTGCGCGAGGCCGTCATCCAGCCGGAGGTCGAGGCGATCGAGACGATGGTCCGCCGCGCCGTGGAGCGCGGTGAGGTCGCGGCGGACAATCCCGCGGCCGAGTTCGTGGCCGCGCAGCTCATCGGTGTCGTGCGCGCGCGGCCGATGCTGGCCGGCCGGAACGCGGACGAGCCGTATCTCATCCGCTTCCTGGAGGCGGCGGTCTTCCCCGTGCTCGGGCTGGAGGCCGCCTCGCCCGCATGAACGGCGGACCGTCGCCGGAGCGGATGGCGACGGTCGGTCCGCGCGCCGCACCGTGGGGACGGGGGCGGCGCGGCTCCGGTCCGGTGGGCCCCACGCATGCCGTGGGGCCCACCGGCATGTGCGGCGACCCGCCGGGCCGTACACCCGTCTCGTACCGGCCGTCTCACACCGGCCCCGCGCAATGGCGTACCGGGAACGATCCGGACATGTCCGCGTCCCCTGCAAGCCGTCACGGAAGCGCTTCCCGGACAGCGGGCCTTTCACCACGTCGACGGCGCCCGCCCGCCGGACGGCTGGTCCGAACCGGTCCGTTCAGCTCACGGACCGTCAATTCCGGCCAGGCAGTGGCCAATTGCATAGTTGTTGACGATCCGACACGGGCATATACGCTCCACCCGAACGTCACCACGCCACGTCCGTACGTCGTTTCTCGGCACGTCACTTTTCCGCCCCTCGCCGTACCCGGAGGCCGATCATGACCCGAGTCCCGGATGTCTCGAATGTTTCGGGACAGCGCCTGGTCCAGCAGCTTCCGGCTGTGCCGTTCTACTGTCCGGTCCCGCCGGCCCGGCACCCGTCGGTAAAGGCGCTCAACGACCGGACCGTACGGTGGATGCTCAAACAGCGGCTCGACAGCGACAGGCATCAACTCGAACGGCTTGCCGTCTGCGACTTCGGCGGTCTGACGGCCTCGACGATGCCGTACGGAGAGCTCGGACCGCTCACCCTCATGGCCAAGTTCCACGCCGTGCTCTTCTCGCTGGACGACGGTGTGTGCGACGAGTCCGGGGCCACGGCGGATCTGCTCGCCCAGGAGACCTCACGGATCATGCGCGCCGTGGAGGCGCCGACCGTGCGGGGACCGCACGACTCACCGCACACGGCGGCGCTGCGGCGGCTGCGGCTGGAGGCGGAACGGTTCGCTTCACCGCGCCAGTTGCGCCGGCTGACGGAGGCGATGCGCATCTACACCTCGGGCCTGGTGTGGGAGGCGTCCTGGCGCCGCAACCCTCGGCTGCCCTCGCTGGACGACTACGTCACGCTGTGGATGCGCGCCATCGGGATGGCGCCCTCCACGGCGATGATCGAGGTCGTCGGCGGCTTCTCGGTGGCCGACGAGGACATGCAGGATCCACGGATACGCGCGCTCACGGAGATCACCTGGACGCTGGTGAGCTGGGACAACGATCTCTACTCACGGAACAAGGAACTGCTGCGGGCGGGTGACGATCTCAATCTGATCGATGTCCTCTGCCAGGAGGAGGGACTCGACCCACGGCGTGCGCTCGTCCGCGTGGTGGCGATGCGGGACCGGGTGATGGTGCTCTTCGAGCGGCTGGCCGCGCAGGTGCTCAAGGAGGCGGACAACGATCTGCGCCGGTACATCAAGGGGCTCGGCCAGTTCGTCCGCGGCCATCTCGACTGGGCGTCGATCTGTCCCCGCTACTCCGTGCCGTCGGGACCGAGGGCGACGCCCGGCGGCTGGTGGAAGCAGCGGCCCGCGGACGACAGCCAGGAGCCGCTGCCGATCCCCACGATCTCCTGGTGGTGGGACCAACTGGACCCGGCGTACTGACCGTACGGCTCGCACCGGTCCGTACGGGCAGTAGCGCCGGCCGTACGGCGGCGAGGCCGCCGTACGGGTCTGTGTGACGGGCCGTCGGACAGAGCGCGGCCGTCAAGTCGCGGTCAGGCGACCCCGGTCAGTGTCCGCGCCACCAGCGGATCACCGTCCGCCAGGCGCGCCGCGGCGCGTTGCCCGGTGCCTGCTCCGGGGGCACCGCGACGGCGGCCGGGGCCTCGCGTGGTGCCTCCGGCTGCCGCTCCCGCGGCAGCGGCCGGGGTTCGGGGAGCGGCCCGGGCGAGTCCACCTGCCACTGCGGACGCCGGGCACCGGGAGTCGCGTTCGGCGGACCGGTGACATCCTGCGGCGGCCGAGGGGCGAACGTCACGGGCAGCTCCACCAGCTGACGGGACATCAGCGCCGCCGAGTAGCGCAACTCGTGCTCCGCCACGGCGAGCTGGAGATCGGGCAGCCGCAGCAGCAGCGCGTCGATCCCGGTGTCGGCGATGGCACGTCCGATGTCCTGGCCCGGGCACTCGTGCGGACCGCCGCTGAAGGCGAGATGGGAGCGGTTGCCGCGCATGGAGGCGGTGGGATCGGGGCGTACCACCGGATCCGCGTTGGCCGCCGCGATACCGACGATCAGCGCGTCCCCCGCCTTGATGCGCTTGCCGCCCAGCTCGGTGTCGCCGACCGCCCAGCGGCCGAGGATCGTGGTGAACGGCGGCTCGTCCCAGAGCGTCTGCTCGACCGCCTCCGGCAGCGTCATGTGGCCACCGCTCAGCCGCGCCCGGAACCGTGGGTCGGTGAGCACCATACGGAGCACATTGGCGATGAGATTGGCGGTGGTCTCGTAGGCCGCGATGAGCACCAGCCGCAGATGCTGGCCGACCTCGTCGTCGGTGAGCCCGGCCGGATGCTCCGTCAGCCAGGTGGCGAAGTCCTCCTCGGGAGTCTCGCGCCGACGGGCGACGAGCCTGCGCAGCACGGTCATCACATACTCGTTGCTCTCGTTGGCGGTCCCGGTGCCCTTGATCATGTCGCGGGCGGCCTGCACCAGGCGCTCGTCGTACTCCTCGGGCATGCCGAGGATCTGCGCCATCACCATCATCGGCAGATGCTCGGCGAAGCGGCTGACCAGATCGGCCCTGCCGTCCTGGCAGAACTCGTTGACCAGCCGGTTGCTGTAGCGGTTGATATGGCGGCGGACACCCCGGTGGTCGATACGGGCGATCGAGTCGGTGACCGCGCCGCGCAGCCGCTCGTGCTCCGCGCCGTCGGCGAAGACGCAGATGGGCTGCCAGGTGAAGACCGGCGCCAGCGGGTGGCCGGGGGGCGCGGTGCCGTCGTGCTGCGCGCGCCAGCGCCGTGAGTCCCGGGAGAACTGCGAGGGCGTACGGGTCATATGGAGGTTCTCGCCGTGGCCGAGGACGAGCCAGGCCGGTACATCGCCCTGGAGCAGTACGGGCGCGACGGATCCGTGTTCGGCGCGCAGCTTCTCGTACAGACCCATGGGGTCGCTCTCGGCCTCGGGTCCGTAGAGCCGGCGCGGCCCGTGGGCCGGGCAGCCGGGAGGCGGCGCCGGGTGACCGTCGGTTCCGGACGGGCGGGAGGAAGGGGTGGTCACGGGCAGTCACTCCAGGGAGCGGGCAGAAAGGGGACAGGGGGTACCGGGACGGG
>NZ_MAUD01000041.1 GCF_001700515.1 Streptomyces lushanensis | reverse complement strand
GCCGTCGGCGCCGACGGCGGGCAAGTCCCGTACCAGCGGTTCCAGTTCACCCACGGTCTTGGCGCGGTAGACGGAATCGATCCGCTCGGCATGCTCCTCGGCGTCCAGGCGGCCCTCCGCCAGGGCCTCCCGGAGGATGTCGGCGATCCTGTCCCGGTCGGCGTCGGAGGCCCGGATACCGCCGGGCTCCACCGGCGCGGCCGGCTTCTGGGGGTGCTTTTCGAGGTCCACGGTCCCAGGGTAGCGAAACGCGATAGATCGCGACTAGGTCCTGTCCGGCGGATCCTCGTGGATCAGCCCGGGGCGTCTGGCGCGGTGCACCGCAAGGCGGAGGATCGGACTCGTACGGGACGCACTTGGCCGACTCCGACAACGCGGCAAGGTGCCGTGCCAGGCGTCCCGGGCCCACGAGGGTCCGCCGGACAGGGCCTGGGTCCGGTCCGGCCCGACCGGGGTTCGTCCGTTCTCCGACCGTCCTGCCCGCGCCGGGTGGCCGCGCCGGGCCAGCCCGCTGAGCCCTACCTCACAGGCGCGGCGGCGGTGCGGCGCCCTACGCTGGAGTGCGCGTTGCCAATGGAGGCCGCGTCGCCGTCTGTCGAGTGAGGAATGGCCGTAATGCCAGAGTTTGCGTACTCCGATCTGCTCCCGCTGGGCGAGGACACCACGCCCTACCGGCTGGTGACCGCCGAGGGCGTCTCGACCTTCGAGGCCGACGGGCGTACGTTCCTCAAGGTCGAGCCGGAGGCGCTGCGCACCCTCGCCGCCGAGGCGATGCACGACATCTCGCACTATCTGCGCCCGGCCCATCTCGCCCAGCTCCGCAGGATCGTGGACGACCCCGAGGCATCGTCGAACGACAAGTTCGTGGCGCTCGATCTGCTGAAGAACGCGAATATCGCGGCGGCGGGTGTTCTCCCGATGTGCCAGGACACCGGTACGGCGATCGTGATGGGCAAGCGCGGACAGAACGTACTGACGCGGGGCGGCGACGAGGAAGCCCTTTCGCACGGCGTCTACGACGCGTACACCAAGCTGAATCTGCGGTATTCACAGATGGCCCCGCTCACCATGTGGGAGGAGAAGAACACCGGCTCGAACCTGCCCGCGCAGATCGAGCTGTACGCGACCGACGGCGGCGCGTACAAGTTCCTCTTCATGGCGAAGGGCGGCGGCTCCGCCAACAAGTCGTTCCTCTACCAGGAGACGAAGGCGGTTCTCAACGAGACCTCCATGATGAAGTTCCTGGAGGAGAAGATTCGCTCGCTCGGCACGGCCGCCTGTCCGCCGTACCATCTGGCGATCGTGGTGGGCGGCACATCGGCCGAGTTCGCCCTGAAGACCGCGAAGTACGCCTCCGCGCACTATCTGGACGAATTGCCTTCCGAGGGCTCCGCGACCGGTCATGGCTTCCGTGACAAGGAGCTGGAGGAAAAGGTCTTCGAGCTGACGCAGCGGATCGGTATCGGCGCGCAGTTCGGCGGCAAGTACTTCTGCCACGACGTACGGGTGGTCCGCCTGCCGCGCCACGGCGCGTCGCTGCCGGTCGCGATCGCGGTCTCCTGCTCGGCCGACCGCCAGGCCGTCGCGAAGATCACCGCGGAGGGCGTCTTCCTGGAGCAGTTGGAGACGGACCCCGCGCGCTTCCTGCCGGACACCACGGACGAGCACTTGGACGAGGGGGCCGGAAGCACCCGCGGCGAAGCCGCCGACCGGCCCAGTGTGCGGATCGATCTCAACCGTCCGATGGACGAGGTCCTCGCGGAGCTGACGAAGTATCCGGTCAAGACGCGGCTCTCGCTCTCCGGACCGCTGGTGGTGGCCCGCGACATCGCGCACGCCAAGATCAAGGAGCGGCTGGACGCGGGCGAGGAGATGCCCCAGTACCTCAAGGACCACCCGGTGTACTACGCGGGCCCGGCGAAGACGCCCGAGGGATACGCGTCCGGCTCCTTCGGCCCGACGACGGCCGGCCGGATGGACTCGTACGTGGAGCGGTTCCAGGCGGCCGGCGGCTCGAAGGTGATGCTCGCCAAGGGCAATCGTTCGAAGCAGGTCACCGACGCCTGCGCGGCGCACGGCGGCTTCTACCTCGGCTCGATCGGCGGCCCGGCGGCGCGGCTGGCGCAGGACTGCATCAAGAAGGTGGAGGTCCTCGAGTACGAGGAGCTGGGGATGGAGGCGGTCTGGAAGATCGAGGTGGAGGACTTCCCGGCGTTCATCGTGGTGGACGACAAGGGGAACGACTTCTTCACCGAACCGGCCCCGGCGCCCACGTTCACCAGCATCCCGGTCCGCGGGCCCGGCCTCGGCTGACCTCAGGGCTGGCCTCCGGACCGTACAGGGCCGCTCTCGCCGTCACACTTTCGTGGGAACGCCTCCCGGGAACACTTCGCCGCGGCCGGACGCTCTCCTTGCAGGAGGTACGACGACGATGACGACGGACGAGAGCCGGTACCGCACCGAACACGACTCCATGGGTGAGGTGCTGGTGCCCGCGCACGCCAAGTGGCGCGCGCAGACGCAGCGCGCGGTGGAGAACTTCCCCGTCTCGGGGCAGCGTCTGGAGCGAGCCCATATCGAGGCCCTGGCCCGGATCAAGGCCGCGGCGGCGAAGGTCAACGCCGAGCTCGGTGTGATCGACAAGGACATCGCGGACGCCGTCCAGGACGCGGCGGCCGAGGTCGCCGAGGGCCGCTGGGACGAGCATTTCCCGGTGGACGTCTTCCAGACGGGCTCAGGTACCTCCTCGAACATGAACACGAATGAGGTGCTCGCCACGCTCGCCGGCGAGCGCCTCGGCCGTGAGGTCCATCCGAACGACCATGTCAACGCGTCGCAGAGTTCCAACGACGTCTTCCCGTCCAGCATCCACATCGCCGCGACCGCCGCCGTCACCCGTGAGTTGATCCCGGCGCTGGAGCATCTCGCCGCCGCCCTGGAGCGCAAGGCCGAGGAGTTCGGCGCGGTGGTCAAGGCGGGGCGTACGCATCTCATGGACGCCACGCCCGTCACGCTGGGCCAGGAGTTCGGCGGCTATGCCGCGCAGATCCGATACGCGGTGGAGCGGCTGACCGCCTCCCTCCCCCGGCTCGCCGAGCTGCCTCTCGGCGGTACGGCGGTGGGCACCGGTATCAACACACCGCCCGGCTTCGCCGCCGCCGTCATCGCCGAGGTGGCCCGCGCCACGGGACTGCCGCTGACCGAGGCGCGCAACCACTTCGAGGCCCAGGGCGCGCGCGACGGGCTCGTGGAGACCTCGGGACAGCTCCGCACGCTCGCGGTCTCCCTCACCAAGATCTCCAACGATCTGCGCTGGATGGCGTCCGGACCGCGCACCGGACTCGCCGAGATCAGCCTCCCGGATCTCCAGCCCGGCTCCTCGATCATGCCCGGCAAGGTCAATCCGGTGATCCCGGAGGCCGTCCTGATGGTCGCGGCGCAGGTCACCGGCAATGACGCGACGGTCGCCGCGGCCGGCGCCGCCGGGAACTTCGAGCTGAACGTGATGCTCCCGGTGATCGCCAAGAACCTCCTGGAGTCCGTACGGCTGCTGGCCAACGTGTCGCGGCTGCTGGCGGACCGTACGGTCGACGGGATCGTCGCCCATGTCGAACGGGCCCGTGAGTACGCCGAGTCCTCGCCCTCCGTCGTCACCCCGCTGAACAAGTACATCGGGTACGAGGAGGCCGCGAAGGTCGCCAAGAAGTCCCTGGCGGAGCATCGGACGATCCGTGAGACGGTCCTGGAACTGGGCTATGTGGAGCGCGGTGACCTGACGCTCGCTCAGCTCGACGAGGCACTGGACGTCCTGCGGATGACCCGCCCGTGACGCGGCGCCCCGGGCCGTGTCCGGCGCGTCCCGTCCGGCTCCGTCCCCCGGGCGGAGGACGCCGTGCGTGAGACACGGCCTAGGATCTGCGCATGACAGAGACGGCGGCGGCCGGGCGCTGGGCGCCCGGCACACAGATTCTGTGGCGGTACCGGGAGAACGCCGGGGACCGGGTGCACATCTGCCGTCCCGTCACGGTCGTCCAGGACTCGGACGAGCTGCTCGCCGCCTGGCTGGC
This sequence comes from Streptomyces lushanensis, assembly GCF_001700515.1. Classification (GTDB taxonomy): domain Bacteria; phylum Actinomycetota; class Actinomycetes; order Streptomycetales; family Streptomycetaceae; genus Streptomyces; species Streptomyces lushanensis. Next base: position 16,486 of record NZ_MAUD01000041.1, on the reverse strand, counting down.
GCCGGACACACCGTGCGTGAAGCCGGCCCTCGCGGACGGCTCGCCGATCCAGAACGAGCCGCTGGCGACCCGCTACACCACACCGCGCACGGTGGTGCGCGACCGGTGGTACGGGATGGGCGTGCTGAAGCTGGCGCGGCCCGGTGAGCCGTGGTCGGTGTGGCTGTGGTGGGAGCGGGACTGGCGCTTCCAGAACTGGTACGTGAATCTGGAGGAGCCCCGCACCCGCTGGGCCGGCGGCGTCGACTCGGAGGACCACTTCCTCGACATCGACGTCTTCCCCGACCGGAGTTGGCGGTGGCGCGACGAGGACGAGTTCACCCAGGCCCAGCAGGACGGGCTGATGGGTCCCGACCAGGCCCGCCGGGTCAGGGAGGCCGGACTCGCGGCGATCGAGGTCATCAACGGCTGGGGCGCGCCGTTCCGCGACGGCTGGGAGCACTGGCGGCCCGAGCCGCACTGGACGGTGCCCGAACTGCCCGACGACTGGGGCCGGGCGCCGGAGCGCGCCGGGGCACAGGCGCGTTGAGCACCCCACCGCGCGCGCTCGCGCACAGCTCGCCGCACGGGCCGCCGCGCGGCTGTCCGCACAGCTTTTCGTACGGCCGTACGGACAGCTCCCCGCGGCGCCGAAGACCTGACGGAAGTCATGGCCGGAAGCGGTCCACTTGGCCGGAACGGTGCTGACCAAGACCGTGATCACAGGGGCGCCGCCGCCGACGTCATGAGACCCTTGATGTGCCCCCAGGGTTCAAACGTAGGATCGTCCTCCGGAAGACTGCACCGGGGCAACGGGTGTGCACAGCAACCGGCCTGACCGTTGGTCACACCGCAAATCACCAGACGTCACACCGTTAGCCGCTACGACCGCACGTCATGACGACCGTGAGTCACTACGAGGGGGTGGAGCCGTGCGTTGCGGGCCCAGCAGGAACCGTAGGACGCCCCCGGGTGTCCTGAGACGCACCGGACACCGGACAGGGCCTGGGCACAGACCCCGGCGGGGAACGGCACTGCCGGGACCTGCCCCTGTCGCAGTGACCGCATCGCACCACCGGCCCGGACGGACGGAACCCCACGCGTGACGGAGCACCCACCCTCCCACGAAGGCAGGCAGCCCCTGGTTGCCCGCCCGCAGGAACGCACGCGCCCGCGGCAGGAGGCCGGCGCCTCCGGCGCGCCGGGGCCCTCCGTACCGTCGCCCGCGCCCGCGCCCGACCCGGCGGCCACGGCGCGCCGCGAGGGAGACCGGCTGCGCTTCGTGGGCGCCGCGACGCGCCGTATCGCACGCGGCATAGACCTGGACGAGATCGTGCTCGGGCTGTGCCGCGCGACCGTCCCGACGTTCTCCGACGCCATACTCGTCTATCTCCGCGATCCGCTGCCCGTCGGCGACGAGCGCCCGGTGTCGCCGTTCGTCCTGCGGCTGCGGCGCACGGACCGGCTGCGGCTGACCGACGAGGACACCGAGACCGGCGGTATCCCCCTCCAGGCCGGCGACGCGCTGCGGCTGCCGATCCTCGATCCGCAGTCGGACGTGATGCCCGCCGCCGAGCTGTGCGAGGTCGGCTCGGGCGGGGCGCTCTCCGAGGTCCTGCGCGGGGTGCGCCCGGTCTTCGGCGACTCCGCGGCGGCCCGTGCCGCGCTGCCGGAGCTGCTGGGCGCCGACCGCGCCGTACCGACCGGGCACCGCGCGATCCTCGCGCCGCTGCGCGGACGCCGGCGTGTCATCGGCGCGGCCGTCTTTCTGCGCAGACCCGACCGCGCCGCCTTCGAGCCGAACGACCTGCTGGTCGCGGCGCAGCTCGCCACGCACACGGCGCTCGGGATCGACAAGGCGGTGCTCTACGGCCGCGAGGCGTACATCGCGGACGAGCTCCAGCGCACGATGCTGCCGGAGAATCTGCCGCAGCCCACGGGTGTGCGGCTGGCCTCCCGCTATCTTCCGGCCGCCGAGACCGCCCGGGTGGGCGGCGACTGGTACGACGCGATCCCGCTGCCCGGCAGCCGCGTCGCGCTGGTCGTCGGCGATGTCATGGGCCACTCCATGACCTCCGCGGCGATCATGGGCCAGCTCCGTACGACCGCGCAGACGCTCGCCGGTCTGGACCTGCCGCCGCAGGAGGTGCTGCACCATCTGGACGAGCAGGCGCAGCGGCTGGGCTCGGACCGGATGGCGACCTGCCTCTATGCCGTCTACGACCCGGTCTCGCACCGGATCACCATCGCCAACGCGGGCCATCCGCCGCCCATACTGCTGCATCTCGGCGGCCGGGCCGAGGTGCTCCGGGTGCCGCCCGGCGCGCCGATCGGCGTCGGCGGAGTGGACTTCGAGGCCGTCGAGCTGGACGCGCCCGCCGGGGCGACGCTGCTGCTCTACACGGACGGGCTGGTCGAGTCGCGGCTGCGTGACGTATGGACGGGGATCGAGCAGCTCCGGGAGCGGCTCGCCGCCGCCGCGCAGCTCACCGGGCCCGATCATTCGCCGCCGCTGGAGGCGCTCTGCGACGACGTCCTCGATGTGCTGGGCCCCGGCGACCGTGACGACGACATCGCGCTGCTCGCCGCCCGCTTCGACGGGATCGCGCCGAGCGATGTGGCGTACTGGTTCCTGGAGCCGGAGGACGCCGCTCCGGGGCGGGCCCGGCGGCTGGCCAGAAGGGCGCTGGCCCGCTGGGACCTGGAGGAGCTGAGCGACTCGGTCGAGCTGCTGATCAGCGAGGTCGTCACCAACGCGGTGAGGTATGCCGAGCGTCCGGTGACCCTGCGGCTGCTCCGTACGGATGTACTGCGCTGCGAGGTCGGCGACGACTCGCCGCAGCTTCCCCGGCAGCGGCGGGCCCGGGACACGGACGAGAGCGGACGGGGACTGTTCCTGGTCAACCGGCTGGCACGGCGCTGGGGAGCCACGCGGCTGTCCACCGGGAAGGTGGTCTGGTTCGAGCTGCCGACCCGGACGTGACCGAACACGTCCGCCGGACCTGCCCGGATCAACCCGAACCGGCATGAGCCGAACGAGACCGCCAAAAGGATCAAAAGGGACGAATATAGATGTTGCCGACATGGTGTGAGAGGGCTTGACTGGGGAAGGCGCTCTCTGTGAACGCTGCCATTCCCCGGGGCGCCCCCGGTTTCCCGGGCCTGCTATCGACGGGAGGACGTTCGTGAGCGGGTCATCCCCCAGGACGGCTTACACGACCAACAACGCCGGCATCCCGGTGGAGAGCGACGAACACTCGCTCACCATCAGCCCCGACGGGCCGATCCTGCTGCAAGACCACTATCTGATCGAGAAAATGGCCCAGTTCAACCGGGAACGGGTCCCCGAGCGCGTGGTCCACGCCAAGGGCGCGGGCGCGTACGGCTTCTTCGAGGTGACGGACGACGTCAGCCAGTTCACCAAGGCCGACCTGTTCCAGCCGGGCAAACGCACGGACATGCTGGCCCGGTTCTCGACGGTCGCCGGCGAGCTGGGCTCGCCCGACACCTGGCGAGACCCACGCGGCTTCGCACTGAAGTTCTACACCGAGCTGGGCAACTACGACATGGTCGGCAACAACACGCCGGTCTTCTTCGTCCGTGATCCGCAGAAGTTCCAGGACTTCATCCGCTCCCAGAAGCGCCACCCGGCCACCGGGCTGCGGAACAACGACATGCAGTGGGACTTCTGGACGCTCTCGCCCGAGTCCGCACACATGGTCACCTGGCTGATGGGTGACCGGGGCATTCCGAAGTCCTACCGGAATATGAACGGCTACAGCTCGCACACCTATATGTGGGTGAACGCCACAGGTGAGCGGTTCTGGGTGAAGTACCACTTCAAGACCGACCAGGGCATCGACTACTTCACCCAGGCCGATGCCGACGCGATGGCCGGTACGGACGCGGACCACCACCGCCGCGATCTGTACGAGTCGATCGAGTCCGGGAACGCGCCGACCTGGAGCCTGAAGGTCCAGATCATGCCGTTCGAGGACGCGGCGGACTACCGGTTCAATCCGTTCGACCTGACCAAGGTGTGGCCGCACGCCGACTACCCGCTGATCGACGTCGGCCGGATGACGCTCGACAAGAACCCGGACGACTACTTCATCCATATCGAGCAGGCGGCGTTCGAGCCCTCGAACCTGGTGCCGGGCATCGGCCCGTCGCCGGACAAGATGCTGCTCGGACGGCTCTTCTCGTACCCGGACACACACCGCTACCGCATCGGCCCGAACTACAGCCAGCTGCCGCCCAACCGGCCGCGGGTGCCGGTGCGCTCGTACGCCAAGGACGGACCGATGCGGTACGACCCGTCGGCGGCGGCCAGGCCGTACGCGCCGAACTCCTACGGCGGTCCCGCGGCCGACACGGAGCGCTTCGGCGACCCGGCCGGCTGGGCCGCGGCGGGCGAGATGGTGCGCGAGGCGTACAAGCTGCACCGCGAGGACGACGACTGGGGCCAGGCGGGCACACAGGTCCGCGAGGTCCTGGACGACGCCGCACGCGACCGGCTGGTGTCGAACGTCAGCGGACACCTGGCACAGGGCGTGTCCCGGCCGGTGCTCGACCGGGCGCTCCAGTACTGGCGCAATATCGACAAGGTGGTCGGCGACCGTATCGCGAACAAGATGAACGGCGGCTGACCGGCCCGGACCGCACGCGCGGGCCCGTCCCGTACGTCCCGGCGCCCGTCGGTCCGGCGTCCGGTGCGCACGGCGGGGAGCGGCCCCGGCGGATGTGATCACATCCGCCGGGGCCGCTCCCCGCGTCACCGGGCGGTCGCTCCTCATCCGCCGCCGCGGCCGGGACCGCCGGCCGGAGCTCCACCGGTGGGAACACCGCCGGTCTCGGCGCCGCCCGGGTCGGAGCTGCTGGACTCCCCGGGGCCCGGCTCGCTGGAGGACGGCGTCTCCTGCGGTGTCTGGGGCGCGCTCTGGCTCGGAGTCTCCGCCGGCGGCTCCGGCTCCTGGGTCGGCGGGGACGGCGGCGGCGCGGAGCTGCTCGGCGTCTCGCTCGGCGCCGTCTCGCTGGGCGTCACCACCGGCTCCTCGCGGACGGGCTCGGCGATCTCCAGGTCGAACCGCGCGTCCGAGCCGCCGTTCAGCGCGCCGAGGGTGTAGTCCGCCCAGATCCTGGCCGGGAAGCCGCCGCCGTTGGCACGGCCGCTGTTGGCGGTGCCGGTCAGACTGACCTGCTCGCCGCCCTCCTTGGTGGACTCGCCGAAGAGCGCGACGACCGTCGTGAGCTGAGGGGTGTAGGCGGCGAACCAGGCGGACTTGTTCTTCTCCGAGGTACCGGTCTTGCCCGCCGCGTCATAGGCGGACGTATCGGCCTCGAAGCCCGATCCGTCGTCCACGACGCCTTGCAGCACATGGGTCACGGTGTCGGCCGTCTCCCGGCTGACCGCCTGCTTGCCGATCGGATCGGGCAGGTCGACCGTACGGTCCTTGTGCGAGGCCGCCTTCACGATGGCCGGAGTGACCTTCCTGCCGTGGTTGTCGAGCGTCGCGTAGACGCCCGCCATGTCCCAGGTGGAGGCGTTCATCGTGCCGAGTGTGATGGCCGGCCGTTCGGGGAACGCCTTGCCGTCCCGCATCCCGAGGGCCAGCGCGGTCCGCTTGACCTTGGCGGGAGTGACATCGACCACCATCTGCGCGAAGACGGAGTTGACGGACTTGTTCATGGCCGTCTGGACGTTGACCCAGCCGTAGTCCTGGTCGTCCTCGTTCTGCGGGTCGAAGGGGGTGTCGCTGCCCACCACGGGCCGTCTGCTGGTGCCGTCGTACCGCGTGTTGACGCCGATCTTCTCGCCGTCCTGGGTCTTCGAGCCGTTCTCCAGGGCGGAGGCGAGCACGACCGGCTTGAAGGTCGACGCGGGCTGGTAGTCGTCGCGGGTGGCGTTGGAGATCCAGTGCTTGGTGGCGCTGGTGCCGCCGTAGAGGGCGACGACGCGTCCGGTCTTCGGGTCCACCGAGGTCGCACCGGCCTGGACCGTGGCGTCGGTCTTGTTGTCCTTGCGGTCGAGCTTGCTCTCCAGTTCCTTGTCGACCGACTTCTCCAGCTCCCGCTGCCGCTTCCTGTCGATATTGAGCGTGATCGTCCAGCCGCCCGCGTCGATGTCCGCCTTGTCGACGCCCTGGCGTGCCAACTCGTCATTGGCGGCCTCGACCAGATAACCGGTCTGGCCCTCCATGCCGCGGGCGGCCTTGGGCTCGTGCGGTACGGGGAACTTCAGACCGGAGCGGACCGACGCGTCCAGCCACTTCATCTCGACCATGTTGTCGAGGACGTAGTTCCAGCGCTCGGTCACCAGCCGCTTGCCGGTCTCGCCCGCCACGGCCCAGTCGTACTGGCTGGGGGCCTGGAGCAGCGCGGCGAGATAGGCGCCCTGGGCGACATTCAGCTCGGCCGCGTCGATGCCGTAGTACGCCTGGGCCGCGGCCTGGATCCCGTAGGCACCGCGTCCGTAGTAGCTGGTGTTGATGTACCCGGCGAGGATCTCGGTCTTGTCCTTCTTGCGGTCCACCTTCAGGGAGATCACCAGCTCCTTGAGCTTGCGGGTGACCGTCTGGTCCTGGTTGAGGTAGTAGTTCTTGACGTACTGCTGGGTGATGGTCGAGCCGCCCTGTTTGCCCTTGCCGGACAGGGTGTTCAGCAGACCGCGCGCCGTGCCCTTGATGTCGACGCCGGCGTCCTGGTAGAAGGTCTTGTTCTCGGCGGCGACGAAGGTCCGCTGGACCGCCTTGGGTATCTGCTCCAGCCCGACGATCTCGCGGTTGATCTCGCCGGTACGGGCCAGGACCGTGCCGTCGCTGTATTTGTAGACGTTGCTCTGCATCTCGGCCTGCGCGTTGGCGCTCGGCACCGGGACCAGCAGATAGATCACGACGAATCCGCCCATGGCGAGCAGGCAGAGCCCGAAGAAGGTGCCGAGCAGCTTCTTCGGCGTGAAGAAACGGCGTATGCCGCCCTTTTTCGGTGCCCGGCGCGTTCCACGCTGCCGCGCCCGTCCGGCTTCAGCTCGGCTCATCGCCGTGTCGCTCCGCTCTCAGATCGTGTCGTCAGAACTCGTGCCAGCGCTCACCCATCGGAATCAGCTCAGAAAACTAACACCGCTTGCTGTGACAAAGAGCACCGATCCTCACTTTCCGGACGTGACAATCCGCACCCGTCTCAAAGGAACCGACTCATGAGACGGCCGGAGGGTTGCCAGAACCAGCAATTCCGCCGGCACGACCCGTGCACGCCCGTGATCGTCTTCGCCGCCCTGCCCGACCCGGCCGACGCGCCGCTCGTCCTGTGCGGACCGAACATGGTGGCGCCCGAGGCGGTGCGCGCCTGGCGGCGCGGGGGCCGGTGCGCGGTGGGGGCCGGGCGCCGGGGCCTCCGGAGGTGCGTGTCCGGACTGCGCTGCTGTCGATATGCGACTCCGTCGCGTGGTCACCGCGCTTCGCGCGAGTTGCGACGCTTTACGTCCGGACACGCACCTCCTGCGACCCCGACCCCTCCCGCCGCATTCCGGCTGCGGATCCGGTGCCGGGCCGCATACCCAGCCCGTCCGGCGTTTGAGGAACGGCTGCCTCGGCGCCGGGCTCCCCGACGGTTGGGACGCCCCGGCGCGGGCCGCAGGCCGGAAGACCGGCCCGGCCGTTGTGCCACTATCGGTGACGTGACCTCGACGGGACTCGACGCGCTCAAGTCGGCCATACCGGACTACGCCAAGGACCTGCGGCTGAACCTCGGTTCGGTCGTCGGCGACAGCCCGCTGTCGCCTCAGCGGCTCTGGGGCACGGTGCTGGTCTGCGCGATCGCCTCCCGGTCGCGGGCCGTGCTGCTCGCGCTGGGGCCGGAGGCCAGGGCCCGGCTGAGTCCTGGTGCGTACACCGCCGCCAGATCGGCCGCGGCCACGATGGCGATGAACAATGTCTTCCACCGGACCAGGCATCTTCTGTCGGACCCGGAGTACGGGAAGCTCCGCGCGGGGCTGCGGGTGAACGTCCTCGGCGACCCCGGTGTGGAGAGGATCGACTACGAGCTGTGGTCGCTCGCCGTCTCCGCCGTCAACGGCTGCGGTCTGTGCCTGGACTCGCACGAACGGGTGCTCCGTGGGGCCGGTGTGGACCGGGAGACGATCCAGGAGGCGTTCAAGATCGCCTCGGTGATCCAGGCGGTCGGCACGACCCTCGACGCGGAGGCCGTGCTCGCGGAGGCCGCCGGGGCCGGGTGAGGCACGCGGTCACTTCTTGAGCGCGTCCATCAGGTCCCTCATGTCCTCGACCATGGCGCTCTCGATACCGGAGAAGTCGGCCGGTTCCGGCACCTCGTACTCGCCGGTGGTCGGGTTCGCGGTGTATTTGACGACGTGCCTGACGGCGATGGTGAGGACGGCCTGGCCGTCGAGGACCTTCAGCTCCGGCTCGTCGCGCGAAGGATCCGTCACCAGATAGGCGCGTTCGCCCAGGTCCGGTATGCGCATCACGCGCCGCTCCGGCGCTCCGTCCGGAGCGAGCCGGGTCACCGTCGCGTCGAACTCGGGGCCCGGGTCGGTCCGCTTGTGCAGGCTGTAGTCGACGTCGACGCCGGTGTACGCGGCCGGACCGCTGTCCCTCCCGGCCGCGATCAGTGTCACCGAGCAGTGGGCCCGGTCGATCGCGAGCTGCTCGTCCACCGCCGCCCTCGGATAACGGCGCTTGCCGAGGACGGTGGCGATGGCCGGCAGTTCGGCGTCCCGGCAGAGGTTGCGGCTGATCCCGTAGCCGCCCAGATCCGGCCCGGCCGGGCCGTACGCGTACAGTCCCGCCGCCCAGACGGCGGAGGCGGCCACCGCGCCGCCGAGCGCCCACGGCCAGGGCGCGGACCGCGGCGGCAGCCAGGGCGGGCGCCGGCCGGCGATCGTCTCGGGGCCGGCGGCCGGCGGTGCCTGGACGCCGTCGCCCGCCCTCGGAGCCGGTACGGAGGGCATCAGCGGCGGCGGGCCGTTCTCGGTGCCCTCCAGTTCCGGCTCCGAGATCATTCCTGGCCGTCCGAGCCCTCGGCGACCGCCGGTGTGCCCACGGTCGCCGCGGCGGGCTCGGGCGCCGGTGCCGCCGTGGCCGGCGGGGAGGCGTGCCGCAGGTCCCGTTCCGCGCTGTACGCGCGGAGATAGCCGACGACGGTGTTGGTGACCGCCACCAGCGGCACCGCCACCACCGCCCCTGCGATACCCGCGACCAGACCGCCCGCGGCGACGGCGAGGACGACCGCGAGCGGATGCACCCGTACCGCGCGGCCCAGGATGAACGGCTGGAGGACATGGCCCTCGATCTGCTGCACCCCCAGCACGATGAGCAGGACCATCAGCGCGGTGAACACGTCCTGCGTCACCAGCGCCACGACCACGGCCAGCGCTCCCGAGATCACCGCACCGACCAGGGGGATGAACGCACCGAGGAAGATGATCACGGCCAGCGGGACGGCCAGCGGCACTTCGAGGAAGTAGAGCCCGAGCCCGATGAAGAGCGCGTCGATCAGCGCCACGATCACCGTGCCGCGCACATAGGCGGTCAGGGTGTGCCAGGCGCGCGGCCCGGCTCCCGCGACGCCCTCACGTGCCTGGGCCGGGACCAGCTTGAGCGACCACTGCCAGACCCGCTTGCCGTCGTACAGCAGGAAGAGCGTCGAGAACATCGCGAGGAAGATGCCGGTCAGCAGCTCGACCATCACCGTCACGCCCTGGAGCCCGGCGGAGGTGATCCCCTCGGCGTTCGAGCCGACGGCGTCGCTCAGACTCTTCGCGAGGTCGTTGATCTGGCCCTCGGTCACATGGAACGGGCTGTTGAGCAGCCAGCGCTTCAGCTCGTTGATGCCGTCCGTGACCCGGTTGGAGAGATCGTCGATGTTCTCCATGACCTGCCACACGACGAACCAGCCGACCAGTCCCATCAGGACGAATCCGGCGACCGCCGTCAGCGCGGTGGCCACCGCGCGCGGCACTCCCAGCCGTCTGAGCCAGGCGACCGTGGGCTGGAGCAGCGCCGTGATGAGCAGGGCCGCGACAAAGGCCATGACGACGAGCTGTACGGCGCTGATGACACGCATCAGCACCCAGAGCATCCCGGCGAGGACGAGCAGCCGCCAGGCGGCCTCGCCCGCGACCCGCATGCCCCAGGGAATGGCGGAGACGGGATCGGGCCTGCCGGAGGCGGCGGGGGCGTACGAGGGTGGTGGCGGCGGAACGGACACGGGATCGGACTCGGGCGCGGCGACGGTGACCGGTGTCTCGTCCGCCTCGGCCCTGCGCCGGTCCAGATGCTCACCCATCCGCGTCAGTCCCGTACCCATCTGGCTGAGCCACGCCGGCACTCTTGACATGATGTTTCCTCTTCCCCCCGTTCCTCGTCCCATGTGCTTCCCCGCAGATGTTCGAATCGACCGTACACGGGAGAAGCCCCCCACCGTAGGACGGTGGGGGGCTTCACGAGGTTGAGCGCCGGACAGTGCCTAGTACCAGTTGTTGGCCTGCCAGAACGACCAGGCGCCGCAAGGGCTGCCGTAGCGGCCGTCCATGTAGTTCAGGCCCCACTTGATCTGGGTGGCCGGGTTGGTCTGCCAGTCGGCGCCGGCCGAGGACATCTTCGAGCCGGGCAGTGCCTGGACCAGACCGTACGCGCCGGAGGACGGGTTCTGCGCCTGGTAGTTCCAGCCGGACTCGTGGTCCACGATGTTGCTGAAGCACTGGTACTGGTCGGCGGGGATCATCTGCCGTGCCATCGCCTGGACCTGCGCCACGGTGTACGAGCTCTGCGCCGCGAAGGAGGAGGCGGACCGCACCTCGTCACGGCTCGCGCGCTCGGCGGCCTCCTTGGCCTCGCGCTGGCGCTCGACCTCCTCGTCGGCGGCTTCCTTCTTCGCCTTGGCGTCCTTGGCGGCCTGGATACGGGCCGCTTCCTCCGCGGACTTCTTCGCGGACGCGTCGGCCGCGGCGGCCAGTACGTCCGCCTGCTGGGTCAGCGACGCGGTCTGCACCTGCGCCTGCTGGCCCGCGGGAATGTCTGCGAGGAGCGTCGTGTCGGCTGCGGCCGCCTCGAAATTGTCGTCCGAAACCTGGGGGTCGCCCGAGGCGACACCCACGACAGCGCCGACGGTGGTGACCGCGGTGGCCGATGCCACGGCGAATCCCCGGACCGAGATCCGGCTCACACGGTGTCCTTCCAGCATCGCCCGCATAGGTGACCCCGCGGACGCGATCGTGCCCCTGGCACTGGCCTCCGCACTACTGGGTCACGGGAGACACGGGCCCGGTGGGCAATCCCCTGGGGGACTGCCGCGTGGTGCACGGGCGGCATACGGCGGCAGTTGTTGAGTTGTGTGGTGCCACACCACTGGGGGTGCGCGTGTGCCGCATGCGGGGCCTGACGGAAGCAAGACTCTGCCGGAAGGCCACGCCGCGAGGCAATTCTTCGTTGCGTGGGAAAGCTCACACCCCGTTCGGCCGGGGAGAAAAAGGAAAGCGCCGCACGGTGCGACGCCGCCCGGCTAAGCTGTTGCGCTCCGCCGGGCGGCATCAACCGTGGCGATACGGTCTAGATCTGACCGTCCTCCAACATTTCGGTCACCAGCGCGGCGATCTGCGAGCGCTCGGAGCGCGTCAGGGTGACATGCGCGAAAAGCGGATGACCCTTCAGTTTCTCGACGACCGCGACAATTCCGTCGTACCGCCCGACCCGCAGATTGTCACGCTGCGCCACATCGTGGGTCAGCACCACCCGGGAGTTCGCCCCGATCCGGGAGAGAACGGTCAGCAGGACGTTCCGCTCCAGGGACTGGGCCTCGTCCACGATGACGAACGCGTCGTGCAGGGAGCGTCCCCTGATATGGGTGAGCGGCAGCACTTCGAGCATGCCGCGTCCCAGCACCTCCTCGATCACCTCTCGGCCTGCCACCGCGGAGAGCGTGTCGAAGACCGCCTGCGCCCACGGGCTCATCTTCTCGGCCTCGGTGCCGGGCAGATAGCCCAGCTCCTGTCCGCCCACCGCGTACAGCGGCCGGAAGACCATCACCTTCTGATGCTGCCGGCGCTCCAGGACCGCCTCCAGGCCCGCGCAGAGGGCCAGCGCCGACTTGCCGGTGCCGGCCCGGCCGCCCATCGACACGATGCCGATGTCGGGATCGAGGAGGAGATCGAGGGCGATGCGCTGCTCGGCGCTGCGGCCGTGGATCCCGAAGGCCTCACGGTCGCCCCGGACGAGCCGGACATTGCCCTCGGCGGTGACCCGGCCGAGCGCCTTGCCACGCTCGGACTGGAGCACCAGCCCGGTGTGCACGGGCAGCTCGCTCGCCTCGGGCACATAGATCGACTCCTCGGTGAAGAGGAGGTCGACCTGGTCCGCGGCGAGCGTCAGCTCGCTCATGCCGGTCCAGCCGGAGGAGTCGGTGATGGCGAGCTCGGCGCGGTACTCCTCGGCGAGGAGGCCGACCGACGACGCCTTGATGCGCAGCGGCAGGTCCTTGGAGACGACCGTGACGTCGTACCCCTCGGCCTGGAGGTTGCGCGCCACCGCGAGGATCCGTGAGTCGTTGTCCCCCAGACGGAAGCCGGCGGGCAGGATGCCGGGATCAGAGTGGTTGAGCTCGACACGCATCGTGCCGCCCAGGTCGCCCAGCGGAATCGGGGCGTCGAGACGGCCGTACCGGACGCGGAAGTCGTCGAGCAGGCGCAGGACCTGCCGGGCGAAATAGCCGAGTTCCGGATGGTGCCTCTTGGCCTCCAACTCCGTGATCACCACGATCGGCAGCACAACCTCGTGCTCGTCGAAGCGGGACATGGCGTTCGGATCGGCCAGCAGGACGCTGGTGTCGAGAACGTAGGTGCGCCTGTCGGGCATGCGGCGCTTTGTGCTGGTCACCACGGAAGGACGTACCCCCTCGAATGAGGTCGGGGTGCGACGGCGTCGCGGGCGGGTGGGCCGGGCTCGGGCCCCATGCGCGGGCCGAGCTCCGGCCCTCCATGTCGCCCGTACGTCTGACCGCACGGTCGTCCTGGTGCAAAGGGCCTCCCGGGCGGACGGCCCCATGCCGTCCGCTGAGATGCGACGTCCACGGACCTGGCTTTCGGACATCGACCTGGGGGAGGTATTCCCTCGAACACGCGCAGCCATGCCACGGCATATGACGGACGGCTGATGAACCACAGGTGACGGAGGTGCGTGAGCGGGTACGGAGGAGCCGCGAAGGAAGCGGAAGGTCAGGTTCCGTAGCGGCGGTGGCGCGCCGCGTAGTCACGCAGGGCACGCAGGAAGTCGACCTTGCGGAAGGCCGGCCAGAAAACTTCGCAGAAGTAGTACTCCGAATGGGCGCTCTGCCAGAGCATGAAGCCGGAGAGACGCTGCTCCCCGCTGGTACGGATGACCAGATCGGGATCCGGCTGGCCGCGGGTGTAGAGATGGGACGAGATCAGGTCGGTGTCGACGATGTCCGCGAGTTCCTCGAAGGTGGTGCCCTTGTTCGCGTGATCCGTCAGCAGGGAGCGGACCGCGTCCGCGATCTCCTGTCTGCCGCCGTAGCCCACGGCGACATTGACGAGTATGCCCTTGTTGCCGATGGTGGCCTGTTCGGCCTCCTTGAGAACCATCTGTGTACGGCCGGGCAGCAGGTCCAGCGTGCCGACGTGGTGCACGCGCCAGCGGCCGTCGGCCGCCAGGTCGCGGACCGCGTTCTCGATGATGCCGAGAAGGGGGATCAGCTCGTCCTCGGGGCGGTCGAGATTGTCCGTGGAGAGCAGCCAGAGTGTGACGACCTCCACATTGGTCTCGGAGCACCAGCCGAGCAGTTCCTGGATCTTGCTGGCACCGGCCTTGTGTCCCTGTTCGGTCGTGCCGCCCGACGCCTTCGCCCAGCGGCGATTGCCGTCGAGGATGACGCCGATGTGCTTGGGCACCTGGGCATGATCGAGACGGCCTTCCACCCGGCGCGCGTAGAGCCCGTACACCAGGTCGCGCAAGTTCACTGAGTCCACCTCTCGATTCGATGGGGACCGGCGCGTCCGCTCACGGGATCCTGGGGCCGGCCCTGGGACCCCGAAGCCGTCACATTACTGCGCGGTCCCCACCGGCACCCAACCCGGTCTGTCACAAGTCCGTGATAAGGAATGAACCGTGACTGATTTCCCCTCCTACCTCGCAGCCGACGACCGGTACGACTCCATGGAGTACCGGCGCAGCGGACGCAGCGGCCTGAAACTGCCCGCGATCTCGCTCGGCCTCTGGCACAACTTCGGTGACGACCGGACCCTCGATTCGCAGCGCGGCATCCTGCGCCGCGCCTTCGATCTGGGCGTCACACACTTCGATCTGGCGAACAACTACGGGCCTCCGCCGGGATCCGCCGAGCTGAATTTCGGCAAGATCTTCGCGCAGGATTTCTCGGCTTATCGTGACGAACTCATCATTTCCACCAAGGCCGGATATCTCATGCATCCCGGACCCTACGGTGAATGGGGTTCGCGCAAGTACCTGCTGTCCTCGCTCGACGCCTCCCTGAACCGGATGGGCCTCGACCACGTCGACATCTTCTACTCGCACCGGTTCGACCCGGACACTCCGCTCGAGGAGACCATGGGGGCGCTGGCCTCCGCCGTGCAGCAGGGCAAGGCGCTGTACGTCGGTGTGTCGTCGTACACCGCGGAGCAGACCGCGGAGGCGGCCCGGCTGCTCAAGGAGATGGGGGTGCCGGCGCTCATCCACCAGCCGTCCTACTCGATGATCAACCGCTGGACCGAGGACGACGGTCTGCTGGACACCCTGGAGGCGGCCGGGATGGGCTGCATCTCCTTCGTCCCGCTGGCGCAGGGACTTCTGACGAACAAGTACCTGAAGGGGATCCCCGAGGGCTCCCGGGCCACGCAGGGCAAGTCCCTCGACCCGGATCTGCTCTCGGACGAGGTCACCCGGCGGCTGAACGGGCTGAACGAGATCGCCCGGCGCCGGGACCAGTCGCTGGCGCAGCTCGCGCTGAACTGGGTGCTGCGCGATCCGCGGATGACGTCGGCGCTGATCGGCGCGTCGAGCGTGAAGCAGCTGGAGGAGAATGTCGCGGCGCTCGCCGGGGCACCGCTCTCCGCCGATGAGCTCAAGGAGATCGACAGCTTCGCGGTGGACACCGCGGGCACGAACATCTGGGCCGGCCGGGGCTGACGCTCCACCGCCCGTGAGCGGGCGGGCCGACGGCCCGATGTCGACGATGCCGGCCCGTTCGGTCACCGGACAGGAAAACGGGCCGGTCCGTGGGGGGGATACGGACCGGCCCGAGGGGGGGTTTCCACCATAACCCTTCGTAAGGGTTGGTGCGCGCCACGACAGGCCGGGATGACGCTCCGGAAGCGCCGGAAGACCCTGTGAGCCCCGGAATCCCGGAGCTCACAGGGGTACGGGCCCGGGCGTGGCGAGTAGTAGCCACCCCGTGCGACGGCCCTCAGGACCGATGAGCGACGGCCGGCGCGTTGACGCTCGGGAGTGCGGTCAGGGACTCGGGCAGGGGTTCGGTCAGGGGCCGGGATTCGGTCTCCGTGCGGGGGCCGGGCCCGTCCGGGCGCTCGCTCAGCTTGTTGGCCACGATCCGGCCCATGAACGCGTCGCCCCAGACACCGAGCGGCAGCAGGGCGGTGTTGAGCGCCTGGCCCATGTCCGTGAGGGAGTACTCGACGCGGGGCGGTACCTCCCGGTACACCTCGCGATGGACGACTCCGTCGGCCTCCAGCTCACGTAACTGCTGGATCAGCATCTTCTCGCTCACACCGGAGACATGCCGGCGCAGCGCCCCGAAGCGGTGCGGTCCGTCGTGCAGCGCCCAGAGGATGAGCGGTTTCCATTTCCCGCCCACCACATCCACCGCCGCGTCGAGCCCACAGGTGTAGACGGCTCTGCTCTGGCTCTTTGTCATGGCCAACTCCGTTCCGGTCTCGACTTACGGTTCCGGCCTCGATACTTACCGTTTCAGCGGTACATCACGCTACGGCGAGGGCACCGAGGAGGATACCGACCAGAGCCCCGGTGATCATGAACGGACCGAACGGGATCGCCGACTTGCGGCCCGCCCGGCGCAGCAGGATGAGCCCGATTCCGTACAGGGCGCCCAGCAGGAACCCGGCGAACGCCCCGACGAACAGGACCGGCCAGCCGTACCAGCCGAGGGCGACGCCGAGCGGGAGCGCGAGCTTCACGTCGCCGAAGCCCATGCCGTTGGGGTTGATCAGGAACAGCGTGAAGTAGCAGACGCCGAGGGCCAGTCCGCCGAGCAGCGCCCGTGGCCAGGAGCCGCCGGCGCCGGGGAGCGGCGCGGCCACCGCGAGCAGGACGGCCGCGGCGGCGACCGGGCCGCGTCCCGAACTCGCCGTCTGGCTGCTGTTCACGCCCTTCGCCGTCCTGCTCGCGGTGGCCGCGCCGCTCCCCGGCGCCGGCGGCTCCTGGCCACGGGCGCTGCTCGGCGGACTGGCCCTCGGCGTCTGCTACTTCACGCTGTTCCTGAT